>NZ_CAWLFA010000001.1:902414-1203218 GCF_963860125.1 Picosynechococcus sp. PCC 7002 | reverse complement strand
CCAACAGACCTGGGCTGATAATATTCGTTCTGGCATCGACTATGCGAATTTTGCAGAATTTGCGGCGGCCTACCGGGACTATGTGCGGGCTTTACCGGAAAAAACCTTTGGGGTAGACCACGACTACAGCACAACGGCTTATCTTTATCGCTACTGGTGGGCGGCCCTGGGTTTCCATCCAGATCGAGATTTAGAATTGGTGACTTTTGCGCCCACGGAGTTGCGTCATAAGTTGCAGGCAGGGTTGATCCAAGGCTACTGCAGCCAAGAACCTTGGGGACAAGAGGCGATCGCCACCGATTCTGGTTTTATTCAATACCTCTCAGGGGATATTTGGCAGGGCCACCCGGGGCCGGTGATTACCACCAGTGCAGGCTGGCGAGAAGAAAACCCAAATACAGCTAAGGCTCTCATTGCCGCCACCCTCCAGGGTTGCCAATATTGCCAAGACCCCACCAACGCGGCCACCATTGGCCCGCTCTTGGCCAGTAACCTTGACCTTGATCCCGCCGCCCTCACCGCCCTCTTCAGTGGCCAATATTTCTACGGGGGAGACGGCGATCGCCCTATTGCCCGGCGGGATAGTCCCATTTGGTTTGACCAAGGGCGACGGATTACGGCCCCCGACCAGGCTAATTATTGCTGGCAATCCCATGGCCTGTGGCTCCTCACCCAGATGGTTCGCTGGCAACATTTTGAGCTTCGACAATATCCCCAAAATGCCCGCGAACTGGTGGCGGCAGCCTATCCCCCGGAACCCTACGGGGCGATCGCCCCGGGATTTGGGTTACGTTTACCGCCTGAGTCTTTTAAGTCAGAGATTCACTTCATTGACCAACGGGCTTTTTTACCGAACCAAGTGGCCAGTTATCTTAACCAGTTTAAAATCCGCACCTGACCCTATTTCCCGATACAAAAACGGCTAAAGATCCGATCCAAAACCGATTCAGTCACCCCTTCGCCGGTAATTTCCCCTAGGGCCTGGATCGCACTGCGTAGATCGATTGTCCAAAAGTCCAGGGGCAACCCTTGGGCAATAGTTTCTCGTACTTGGATGAGGGCCTGTTGCGCCTGGGCCAAGGCAGCGGCTTGCCGTTGGTTGATCGCAAAATCGAGATCCGCAGCCCCCACTTTCCCCGCTTGCACCAAATTGGCGATCGCCGTTTCCAATTCATCCACACCCTGGTGCTGGGCTGCCGCTGTTTTGACGACCCCTTGCACTTGGGGCGGAATTTCAATGGCCTCCGGTTGGCCGATGTCAATTTTATTAAGGATCAGAATTAAGGGTTGATTGGCTTTTGTGGCTACAATTCGCTGAAAAATTTCTTGATCTGCCGCTGTCCATCCCACCGCCGCATCGATGGTAAACAAAATCAAATCCGCCTGCTGAGAAGCGGCAAGGGAACGGGCAACACCAATTTTTTCCACGGCATCTTCGGTATCCCGGATGCCAGCCGTATCCAATACCTGTACCGGGATACCCTGCACCACAAGCTGGGACTCCACCACATCCCGCGTTGTCCCTGGCAAATCCGTGACGATGGCGCGATCGCTGCGACTCCAGGCATTTAACAGACTCGATTTTCCCACATTGGGACGGCCCACAATCGCTACCTTTAACCCCGTGCGCAATAGTTCGCCCCGGTCAGAGGTCTGGAGAATTTGTGCCACTTTTTCGAGCACCTGGGTCAGATCCCGCTGAATTTGCGGCTCATCGAGGGGAGGTAAATCGTCTTCAAAATCAATGCGGGCTTCCACTTCCGCCAAAATATCTAAACATTGACCCCGGAGTTGTTGGATCGGTTGGGCCAGTTTCCCCTGGATGCCTGCTAGGGCCACCTGGGCCGATTGGGGGGATTTTGCCCCCACCAATTCCGCGACACTTTCGGCCTGGGTGAGATCGATGCGACCATTCAAAAAGGCGCGCAGGGTAAATTCTCCTGGCGTCGCCAACCGCGCCCCTGCCCCTAAACAAAGCTGTAGCACCTGTTGCACGGGAATAATGCCCCCGTGGCAGTGGAACTCCACCACGTCTTCAGCGGTAAAGGAACGGGGGGCCAACATCAGCAGGAGCAGCGCTTCATCGACAATCGTTTGGGTTTGGGGATGACGGACATAGCCGTACAGAATGCGGTGACTCTCCCAGGTCTGCTGGCCAGGGTCTTGAAAGAGTTGACGGGCAATGGGGAGAGCCGCTGCGCCAGATAGACGGACAATGCCAATGCTGCCTTGGTTTGGGACGACGGCACTGGCGATCGCAACAATGGTATCGCCTAGGTTCACAGTCTAAAACGGGATGTCATCGAGGTTCGGTTCCGGTTCACTGGGAGCCGGGGCAGGACTAGGAGCAGGAGCCATGGGGTTGATGGGCACCACGTTACTGGGGGTGACGGGTGAAGTCGAAGCAGAAGGGGTCATGGTCGTTCCAGGAGAGGTGGGGCCTAGACCAGCACCAATAGCTTGGATTTGCGAAATCACTAACTCTGCCTTCTTTTCCTTAAAGCCTTCGGGTCGTTCGATGGTGTTCATCGTCAGTCGTCCCGTCAAGATCACTTGATCACCGTCATGGTAATTTTGCTGGATGTCTTGGCTGAGGTTATCGCCCCAACCCACGGCCTTGAGTCGGCAGGCGGGGTCTCCCTCCCGGAGCGCCGGAAATTCGATGGTGATCTGAGCCAGGGGAGTATTGTCTGGGGTATAGCGCAGTTCTGGTTCCCCTAGGATGCGCGCCATTAATACACAACTATTCATTTCGTCTCGGTTGGCGATCGCCTAACATACGGTTCAATTGTACTTTTTTAAAGCCACGGGTTGCCGTTTAGAAGCGGAGACCTAACCCTCCTTGGAGCGCAACGGCCTTTTCATTTTTACCTTCATAGGCATCAAAGGCAAACACCGCATTGGTAAAGAGCACCGTGTTGCCATTGGGCAGTGCATAATCAAGTCCCGGTTGAATCACCAAGGTGTTTCGATCGCCGACGGGGGAAGGGTTGTTTCCGGTTGCGAAGGAATAACCAGCACCCACATAGGCATCGAGTTGCCAGGTTAGGGGCACATCATAGGAAATGGTCGGCACAATGGCGGTACTACCAGAACCGATAAAGGCTTGGGTCCGGAGGGAAATAGGTAATTTCAGAAACTTATAGCGGGCCGCCAAAACAGCACTGAGTTGTTGACCTTCGCCGTTCCAGTCGGAGGAAACGCCAACGCTCGCCCCAGCACCCACATAGCTACCATAGGCGGCCTGGGCCTGGGCTGTGGATTGGTAAATCGCGCCAGTGAGTCCTGTTAGTAAAGTCGTGGCGATCGCCAAGTGACTTAAATGCTGTCGGCCGATGCAAGCAAGGCTCATGTTTATACTCCTCAAAACCAGGGAACGGAAATTGTCCAGAATTGCTGCTATTTTAAGGTAAATTTTAGCTTTCTACCACAGAGTTTCGGGGGCGCAAAGGACTTATTAGGGGCCGTTACTAGGTTGAGTAAATATTATTTGTCCAAATGATTTCGTCTAAAACTTAGGCTAAAGATTCAACGTTTTCTAAAACAACAATGCCCGGTTGAACCAATTCCCAAAGATTGTCTTGATCTGTGGTGGCAATGCGAGCGGGTTTGAGTAATTTAATCGTCTGTAAATCTGGCTTTTGGTTACCGTAGCAGATAAAAGTTTGCTGGAAAAAAGTGTAGTTATCGGGGGTGATTTTAAGCTGGGCGCGGGGCACAAGGTAATACTGATTTTGCACTTCGATGGCCCAATAGTCCCCTTGGTCATCGGTTTGGAATAATAACCCGCTCAGGAAATTTTCAGTTTTTCCGTCAGTTTCGAGGGCCGAGGTCACAGGCGGTTGGACAGCCAAGGCGATCGCCTCTGGGGCCAAGCCCATGGCATCGGCATTATAGGTTTCCACCAGGGCATCGTAGGCATTGAGAAATTGCACCGGAAAATCAGCGTCTGTGTCTGCATTGATTTCTGTTTCCACAGGATTCGGCTCTAGGTGATCGAGCGTTTGTGAAGCTGGATTGAATGCCTCTAGGTCGTCTAGGGTGTTCGCGGCTAGGGGCTGTGAAGGCGGTGTTTCGCTGAAGGGAATAGTGGTGGGTTGGGTTGTGACTGGTGGCGGGGCGATCGCCGCAAAATTTTCCTTGGGCGAAAGATCGTAGGTGTTTTGGAGTCGCTTGATAAGCTTTGCTTCTAGCCGATCGAGATCAAAGGAATCCGGTTCCGCATCCGGAAAATAGCGATTGACAGGCGAAGCTGCTGGGGTCGGTTTCCGTAGATAAAACAGGGCGAGGGTCGCGGTGCCTAACAGAAGGAGCAGCCCCAGGAGAAAATTGGTGGTACGCAGGCGTTGTCGCAGGCGCTGATTATCCCGCTGGAGGGTTTGGATCATTGCCGAAAAAGTCGTGCCATCATCCACAACGGTATTTTCCAGGCTTAGGCTCGTGTAGAGATAATCAATCGAGGTGACCAGATCCGGGGCGATCGCCCCTTGGGTTGAGGTTTCATTCAGGGTTTTGAGGGTTTCGCTGAGGTCACTTAACTGTTGTGCAAGGTATTCTTCGAGCTCTGTTTGGGTGACGCTACCGTAGAAACCATAGTCCGCTTCACTGAGGTTGCGCCGTTCAAAAAAATCTAAAAATTCCTGGAGCCGCCGGATTGTTTCCGGATTAAAGCCCTCTGCAAAGGGTTCAATCAGGTTGGCGAGATTATTGAGCTGCTGATCAAGGTTGGCGATCGCCGTTGCTAAAGCTTCCCGTTGGGCCGGGTCTTGAATCGTTGCCAGTTGCCCTTCCAGCAACCGGATCTGTTCTTGGAGTTGTTGCAGGCCAGCCCGATCATTCCGAAAAATTTCTGCATCGAAAGCCGCTGTCCCAGTGTTGAGCGCCGCCAAATTGTCAGGGAATTCTTCTAGGTCAGGCCGGAGACCAACAAAACCTTGGTTCAATAACCACAACTCCGCAAGGAATGAACGCCCTTGGGTAGTGGAGGTGGCTTCTTGGGCAAAGGTTGGAGGTATTAGGACAGGTGAGAGCAGTGCCGATCCGCCTGTGCCCAGCAGTAAACTCCCCAGGATTAAACTGTGCCAGCCTTGCCTCATTGCCATACTTTTTTCCTGCGATAGGATTCTTGAACCAAAAAAATTGTGCTCAGAATGTGTGAACTTACTTAAGGTGATTCTAAGGCAGCTTTCCCCCAGAAATTAGCTTAGCCTCAGAAATTTATCGCCGTCACACCCAGAAAATAAAAAGAGATATGCTACCCTAACCAGTGACTTTATGCCCGCCCCTAACTCCTATGAAAATCCGCATTGGTAACGGTTACGATGTCCACCGTCTCGTGCCTGGTCGTCCCCTCATTTTGGGAGGCATTCAGCTAGAACACCACCTCGGCTTAGATGGCCATAGCGACGCAGATGTTTTGACCCATGCGATTATGGATGCGATGTTGGGTGCCCTCAGTTTGGGGGATATTGGCCATTATTTTCCGCCTACGGATCCCCAGTGGAAAGGGGCTGACAGCATTGAATTGCTCAAGCAGGTACATCAACTCATCCAAGAACGGGGCTGGCAAATTGGCAATATTGACTCGGTGATTGTCGCTGAACGCCCGAAACTGAAATCGCACATCCAAGCCATGACTCAATGTCTTGCTGAAGCCCTGGGAGTTGATCCAGATCAGGTGGGTGTTAAGGCCACAACCAATGAAAAACTAGATGCCATGGGTGAGGAAAAGGGAATTTGTGTCCATGCTGTCGCCCTGTTAGTGCAAGTATGAGTCATGGATAATGAAAGTTAAAGAAATTATCAAACTTATAGAACAAGATGGTTGGAGCCTCACTAGAACTCGCGGAAGTCACCGTCAGTACAAGCATCCAACTAAACTAGGATTAGTAACAGTTGCAGGAAAATTCAGCGATGAACTAGCTCCTGGAACCCAAAATAGTATTCTCAAACAAGCTGGTTTAAAGTAATAAAGTAGAAATGATGCGCTATCTAATCGTCATCGAAAAAACCGATACGGGTTATTCAGCTTATTCTCCAGATTTATCTGGTTGTGTCGCAACAGGGGCAACAGAAGTTGAAGTGACGCAAAATATGCAAGAGGCGATCGCCTTTCACCTTGAAGGATTGCAATTAGAAGGCTTAGAAATTCCACAGCCTTCTGTTTCTTCTGCCTATGTTGAAATTGCAGCGTGAAAAATAAATGCAGCAACAAAAAAGAGGAGACATTATTGGCCTCCTCTTTTTAAGGATTGATTTAAGAAATGAAGCTATTACAGCAGATAGACAAGGCCGAACAGGATAATCCAGACCACATCCACAAAATGCCAGTAGAGTTCCGCTGCTTCGACACCAAAATGGGCCTGGCCACTGTAATGACCGGCTTCGCGCGATCGCCACAACACTGCCAAGGTAAATAACAGCCCTGCCGTCACGTGGAGACCGTGGAACCCCGTCAGCACATAGAAACAACTGCCAAACAGATGCTCCGTGAGGCCAAACTCCATGTGGGCATATTCATAGACCTGGCCACCAAGGAAGACTGCCCCCATCAGTGCCGTAATCCCGAACCATAGCTGGAGACCTTTGACGTCGTCGTTTTTGATCGCGCTTTGGCCCTTGTGCATCACAAAGCTACTGCTGACCAGGATGATCGTATTCACCGTGGGCACGAGCAATTCTAATTCCTTTGTGAAACCAGGCATCGTCGCCTTATAAATCAAAAAAGCGGCGAACAGCCCCAGGAAAATCATACTTTCTGCGACCAGAAACATCACGAGGCCAAACATCCGGTAGTCAGGATGGCCATGGTGTTCCGTCGGGGGCGTTTGATAATCGGTGGCGATCGCCGTATTGGTGGTTGAACTTTGCATTTTTGCGACTCCTCTAACTCATTTCTGCCACTTCAGCGAGCATCTCTTCAATGGAATCTTCGTCTCTGGGTTCCCCGTCAATGCCATACTCATAGGGGCCAGCCCAAAGGACGGGTGGCTCATCAAAGTTTTCGATACTCGGCGGTGAGGTCGTTTGCCATTCCAGGGTGAGAGCACGCCACGGATTCCGTCCGGCTGCTTTCCCATTGACTAACCCCAAGACGATTGAAACCAAGAAGGGCAACGTTGATAACGCCAAAATGTAAGACCCTAAGGTACAAACTTGGTTTAGGGGCTGGAACTGGGGATCATAAAGGGCAATGCGGCGGTTCATCCCCTGGAGACCCAAATAGTGCATCGGCAAAAAGGTCATGTTAAAGCCGATAAAGGTCATCGCAAAGTGAATTTTGCCCCAGGTTTCGTTGTACATTTTGCCCGTCATTTTCGGGAACCAATGGTACACCGCCCCAAAGAGGGCAAAGACAGAGCCACCGAAGAGGACATAGTGGAAGTGACCCACGACGAAATAGGTGTCATGGACATGGATATCAAAGGGAGCTGCTGCCAACATCACCCCTGTTAAACCGCCAATCAGGAAGGACGAAAGAAAGCCAATGGCGAAGAGTAACGCGGAGTTGAGTTGTAATTTGCCGCCCCAGAGGGTCGCACACCAGCTAAAGATCTTGATCCCCGTCGGTACTGCCACGAGCATGGTGGTTGCCATAAAGAACATCCGCAGCCAGCCAGGGGTGCCACTGGTAAACATGTGGTGCGCCCAGACGATTAAACCGAGAAAGCTAATTGCTAAACCGGAGTAGGCGATCGCCCGATAGCCAAAGATTGGTTTGCGGGAGTGGACGGGGAGAATTTCTGAAATCACCCCAAAGAAGGGGAGCACCATAATGTACACCGCCGGGTGGGAATAGAACCAAAAGAGGTGCTGGTACACAATCGGATCGCCACCGCCTGTGGGGTTAAAAAAAGCTGTGCCTGCCATTAGGTCAAAGGACAGCAAGATCAAAGCTGCGGCCAAGACCGGAGTCGAGAGCAAAATTAACGCCGAAGTCGCCAACATCGCCCAACAAAACAGCGGCATACTGTGGATGTCCATATCCGGGGCGCGCATCTTAAAAATCGTGGTGACAAAATTAATCGCCCCCAAAATCGAAGCCGTCCCCAAAATCAGCAGACATAAAATCCAGAGTTCTTCGCCCCACTTCCCAGAGATCAAACTCAAGGGCGGATAGGACGTCCAACCCGCCTGGGGTGCGCCTACAAAGAAACTCAGAATCAGAAGAATACCGCCGACGGGCTGCATCCAAAAGGCCACGGCATTTAACCGGGGGAAAGCCATATCATCCGCACCGATCATCAGTGGGATTAAGTAATTGGCAAAGGCGGCTCCGGCGGGCACAATCCACAAGAAGATCATGATCGTGCCGTGCATCGTAAACATTTGGTTATAGACTTCGGGGGAAACAAAGTCTGGGTCTGGGGTCGCAAGTTCTGTGCGGACAATCTCTGCTAATGCACCACCAATGAAGTAAAACAAGAAGGCCGTAACAAGATATTGAATCCCGATTACTTTGTGGTCAGTACAAAAGGTGAAGTAGTCCGTCCATTTGCGATCGCCCGCATGGTGTATTGTCGCGTCACTCATGGTTGATCGTTAATTAGTTATCGTGCGTTTACTAAAAAATTAGTTACAGGTTTAGTTGGTTTAATTGTTTGAAAAAGCCTGACCTTACTGGGCCATCGACATCATTCCCAAAGGATGATGGGGAATCTGCTCTAGGGTATTTTCAATAATCCCCATCTCCTCGGCGTAGGCCTGGAGAAATTCTGCATCGGTTAAGGCCGTAGAATCGACGGGTAACGGTTGACCCTCGCCATCTTGCAGCGCCACTGTGCGCGACTGCACCCATTGGTCATAACCCTCTGCCGTTTCAACGGTCATCGTAGTTTTCATGCCGCCATGGTAAGAGCCGCACAATTCTGCACAAATCACCGGGTAGGTGCCTTCTCGGTTGGCCACAAAGCTCAGTTGTGAAACCTGGCCGGGCATCACATCTTGTTTAATGCGAAATTCTGGGAGCCAGAAAGCATGGATCACGTCTGCTGCTTTCATGTTGAGTTGAATTGGGCGATCCACAGGCACATGGAGATCCCCGGAGACAATGCCCGTATCGGGGTAGGTGAAAATCCAGGCATATTGCAGGCCATTCACGTCAACCACTAAAGGATCTTCATCATTGGCCGACATGGATTTACCAATGCCAATGGCAATTTTAGAATCTGGTTCCATTGCCACCATGTTGTCCATGGTATTGGGGTTATGTTGATGATGGTGGGCCATGGTCATACCGCCCCCAGAGACCATCGGGTCGAGGCCGCCCATTTTGTTATAGATTTCAAAGCTATAGATCGCCAAAATAAAGACGATGACGGTGGGGATCGCTGTCCAGACAATCTCTAGGGGAACATTGCCTTCGATCGCCGGGCCATCGGTTAAATCCCCCTGTTTGCGGCGAAATCGAATTAGACAAATCACCAAAACCCCTTCAATCAAGATAAAAAGACCAGTGGCAATGGTCATCATCAGATTAAACAATTCATCGACATCATTGGCGTCGGCGGAGGCGGCAACGGGTAGTAAACCATGGTTTTGACCGTACCAGAGACTGATGAGGGTAATGGCAATTCCAGCGATCAAGGTCGTGATGCTATTGGGAATATTCACGGGAAATGTTGGAGCTTTTTTGGAATAACTGCTGGTTACCACGTTAAAACAAACTGTTTGGAAATGCCTTTGGTTTGTCACAATCTTCATGGTTGACTGATGACAAATCTTGATGATTTTGTATCAAGGTTATTTAAAACTCAATTATGTAATCTATCTGGCCAAAAACTTAAGATTATATTTAGATTTCCTCGGTTATTCGTTGCTTAAATGTAAAGAATTTGTACAGGATAGGTCGCTGAACAGCAGCGTCTAAATGGGTTCACTACAGTGTTAATTAACGAGATTTAGCTATTTTTCTTAGCCTAAAATCTAATTTGTGTAGCTATTTACATCTGTGGCAGTTCTGACTCCGTAGATTGTTAAGCGTTTTGTGAGGAGGCTTCATGGCTCATTCCATTTCATCTCCAAATTCTTTTTCGCCAGCGAGTGATCAGGTGAAAACATGGGTTCGTCGTTTGGTTTGGAAAATGGCGATCGCCACCTTGTTGTTAATGGCGATTGGCAGTGCAACACGGGTGATGAATGCGGGACTGGCTTGTCCGGATTGGCCCCTGTGCTACGGGCAACTGGTGCCGACCCAACAGATGAATTTACAGGTTTTCTTGGAGTGGTTCCACCGTTTAGACGCGATGTTGATCGGTCTCTCGGCGATCGCCTTGGTGGGACTCACTCTCTGGTTCCGGACGGTACTACCCCGTTGGCTGCCATGGGCCGCGAGCTTTGCCCTGTTTTTGATTGTGTTTCAAGGGATCCTAGGAGGATTAACCGTCACCGAATTGCTACGCTTTGATATCGTCACAGCCCACCTGGGGACGGCTCTCTTTTTCTTTGTTACCCTGCTCACCATTGGCAGTTGTTTGAGTGACTATCGCGGCAACGGCACCGCCGGAAAATTACCTTGGTTTGGTTTGACGGCAGCCATTTTTATTTATCTCCAAAGCCTGTCCGGAGGTTTAGTCGCCTCCCAGTGGGCCTTGCACCAGTGCTTTTTCCAAGGGGATATGTGTGTGGTGATGGACAGTCACATCGTCGGTGTTGTCCCTGCTACCCTCGCAACGCTCGTCACTGTGATCATAGCTTGGCGGACACCAGCGCTCCACCCTGCTCTCCGCAGCCTGGCCAATGTCGCCATGTTACTGGTGTGCTTACAAATTCTCATTGGGGTAGCCACCTTTAAACTGCATCTGCAAGTGGAGCCTCTCACCGTGACCCACCAGGCCGTTGGGGCGAGCCTCCTTGGGACTTTGGCGATGTTTTCTGTCTTTGCGTTCCGCGATCGCCAGCCCCACACCAGTTAAGTCAAACCCTATCTCTCCATTCCTCTGCGTCTTTAATTAAATTCAGGTATTTTTATGCTCGGCACCAGCCTTTCTCCGCACCATGAAAACTTTTGGGCGGTTATCAAAAGCTATTACCAACTCACCAAACCCCGCATTATTCCCCTACTGCTGATTACCACCGCTGCTTCGATGTGGATTGCCTCCCACGGTCACATTGACCCGGTAAAGTTACTGATTACGTTGCTGGGGGGAACCCTCGCCGCAGCCTCTGCCCAAACCCTCAACTGTATCTATGACCAGGACATCGATTTTTCGATGCAGCGCACCCGTAAGCGGCCCATTCCTTCCGGTCGCGTTCAACCACGCCATGCTTTAATTTTTGCGCTGATTTTGGGGAGTTTGTCTTTTTCCCTGTTAATGGTATTTGTGAACCTGCTTAGCGCCTGTTTAGCGTTATCGGGCATTGTGTTTTATATGCTGGTCTATACCCACTGGCTGAAACGGCACCACGTACAAAATATTGTGATCGGTGGGGCCGCAGGCTCGATTCCGCCCCTGGTGGGTTGGGCGGCGGTTACGGGTCAGTTGGATTGGTCGGCCTGGATTTTGTTTGCACTGATTTTCCTCTGGACGCCGCCCCATTTCTGGGCCTTGGCCTTGATGATCAAAGAAGATTATGCAGAAGTTGAGGTGCCGATGCTGCCCGTGGTCAAGGGAGAGAAAATAACCGTCGATCAAATTTGGATTTACACATTAATCGTTGTGCCCTTTAGTTTGTTGCTGGTGTTCCCATTCCAAGCGTCTGGGCTGTTTTATGCGATCGCCGCCTTAGTGCTGGGAGCCATTTTTATCCAAAAAGCCTGGGAATTGAAGCAAAATCCCTTTGATCAGTCCCTAGCAAAGTCAATGTTTAAATATTCGATCCTTTACATGATGTTGCTTTGTACAGCGATGGTGGTGGATAGTTTACCTGCGGTGCATGATGTCACTGCCCTGGTGACCACAACCTTAGCCTCCCTGACTTAAATTAATGACGCCCCTGTTTTCGCGCCTGCTCGCCCTCGCCCACGATAACCATGCAGCCTTCTATGCCCCCGGTCACAAAGGTGGTCAGGGGATTTTTTCTGGGTTGGCACAAGCCTGGGGGAAGGAAATTTTTCGGGCGGATTTACCGGAGCTCCCCGGTCTCGATAATTTATTTGCGCCAGAAGGGGTGATTTTAGAGGCTCAAACCCTAGCTGCCGAAACCTTTGGGGCCGATCAAACCTGGTTTTTGGTCAATGGTTCCACCTGTGGGATTATCGCCGCCATTTTAGCGACGGTGGGGGAAGGGGAAAAAATTCTCTTACCCCGCAATGTCCATCAATCGGCCATTTCCGGCTTGATTTTGTCTGGGGCGATGCCAGTTTTTGTGAATCCGCCCTACGATCCCCAATGGGATTTGAGTTATGGTTTAACGCCAGAATCTGTTGAGCAAGCCTTGCAAATTCATCCTGATATTAAAGCGGTTTTTGTTCTTTCTCCCACCTATCAAGGGGTTTGTCCAAATTTAAAGGAGATCGCCGCCATTACCCAGCGCCACAATATTCCGCTCATCGTTGACGAAGCCCACGGTAGTCACTTTAAATTTCATCCTAATTTCCCGCCCCCTGTCCTCGAACTCGGTGCTGATCTGGTGATCCAATCGACCCACAAAACTCTGGGAGCGATGACCCAAGCTTCGATGCTCCATCGACAAGGAGCCAGGGTTGATCCCCAGAAAATCAACCGTGCTTTGCAACTTGTCGAATCCACCAGTCCCAGCTATTTACTCCTGGCTTCCCTGGATGCGGCCCGCGCCCAAATGGCAGCACAGGGCGAAACCCTTTGGTCAGAAACACTCGCTTTGGCGCAACGAGCACGGCAAGCTTTGACCTCGATTCCAGGATTAAAAATTTTTGATCCCCAACCCCAGGCAGGCATCGAATATTTTGATCCCACCCGCCTCACCGTTGATGTTTCGGGTTTAGGGTTAACAGGTTATGCCGCAGATGAAATCTTAACGGAAACTTTGGATGTGATTGCAGAACTCCCCCTGGGGCGATCGCTCACTTTTATCCTCACCTTTGGCAATACAAACCAGGATATTCAGCGGCTAATCGATGCGTTTCAAACCCTTAGTCAAAACAATCAAGCACAACAGCCTTTAAACAAGCCAAACATTTCAACCGATCAGCCTAAAACCTGCTATGGACTGCCACAACTCTCGCCGCGCCAAGCTTTTTTTGCCACCAGTAGAGCCATTACCCTTGAAGCCAGTCTCAATCAAATTTGCGCGGAGTTGATTTGTCCTTATCCCCCTGGGATTCCGGCGATTATGCCCGGCGAAAAAATTACGGCAGCAACCCTCGCCAGCTTGCGCCAGACGTTACAACTGGGGGGAGTGATTACCGGGGCTAGTGATCCCAGCTTAAAAACGATTCGCGTGATTGATTAACTTAAAGCAAAAATTTGGCGATCGCCTCGGCGACTCCATCCTCTTCGACGGAGGTTGTCACCGCATCCGCAACGGCTTTGAGGGCAGTAGGAGCATCCCCCATGGCAACCCCAATCCCCGCATATTCGAGCATTTCTCGGTCGTTAAAATTGTCGCCAATGGCCATCACGTTAGCAGCCTGCAACCCCAGAATTTCTTCAGTGAGAAATTTTACCGCTTGGCCTTTCGTCGCCGTCGGTGAGGTGAATTCTACATACACAGCCGTGGACTGGGTACAGTAAATTTGCTGCTGGGTGTAGCGTTTTTGCACGAGGGGCAAGAGGGTTTTCGGTACCGTTTCTGTGTGGCAAACCGCAAGAATTTTTGTGGGAGCCTGGGCCACAATATCCCGCAAATCGGTGAGCAAATTTGCCTTGCAACCCGTTCTCTCTTGGTAAGCCGCAGTCCGCTCATTGAAGTCATCGACATATAATTCGTCGTTGTGATAGACGTGCAAATGGAGCTGCGATCGCCAATTCTTAGTGCTAAGAAAATCGAGAATATCAAGGGCAATATCGGCTGGCACTGAAAGCTGCTGATGGGGGAGAGTTTGTAGCGGGTCTTGAATCCAAGCGCCGTTATAGGCAATCAAAGGAACATCGGAGGCAATGGCTTCGTAAAATCGCTTGGCCGAACAAAACATACGCCCGGTGGCGATCGCCACTTTGATCCCTTTCCGTTGGGCCGCTTGGATCGCCTCTAAAACCTGGGGACTCACTTGGTTTATTTTCCCGGAAATCGTGCCGTCAATATCCAACACCAGTAGGCGAATGTCCTGCATTGTTTCGGTCAAAATGGTTGTCCCTAAAGCATAGAAGAGTTCCCCTATCCCAGCAACGACCCAAACCCCAAGGCCGGATTGCCACTTTGTATAATAAAAAACACAAGTACAAATTATTGCTGCATTCAAGTTTTAGAGAATTTCACCATGACCACCGAGCGGGAATTTGCCGAATGGCCCGAAAAAATTAGACGGGTTCGTGGCCAAGCGCCCCAACGCAAAACCCAGCGTTCAACCCAAGCGTCCCGTTGGTTACCGATTCTGCTGTTCTTTTCGAGTTTGGCGATCGCCCTTTGGTTCAACCAACAACTCCAGCAACGTCCGGTACAGTCGGGTGGGGAATCGTCCGCAGTAAGACAATATCGGCTCTAGGGAATTAATTTTCTGGTCGTTTTCCCTGGATTTAATGTGGGTGTAAGTTGTTGCTAAGGTTTTTTATGCCAAGGCTCTCAACGAAGGTCTACTTTTTGCAAGCTTAAATCACTATCTGAATGACCCTGTGCTTGGTCTACGAGAGGATAAAAATTCGGTACTGACTGAAAAAATATCCCCTGGGACAGGCTGTGAGGGAACCCTGACTTCGGTTATAAAATTGTTTAGATTTGAGAGGGCGAACGAGGGGACTCGAACCCCCGAATGGCGGAACCACAATCCGCTGCCTTAACCACTTGGCTACGCTCGCCATAATCACGATTAATAATGTTATCGAATTGATTTTATTTTGTCCAGGTTTTTTATGAAATTTTCTCAAATTAGCGGTGTGGTCAGCGGCTTCGGCGTTGTTGCCCTTGGGGCGATCGCCTACTTAACCAATCCTCCCCTGAGCCAGTATCGCAATTATGCGGGCGAACAGATTGCCATCTATCTCAAGGATAATGTCTGCCAAAATTCGGGTGATGATCTGCCCCTCGGTTTAGGCAATCTCCAAAGCGATTTGCTGCGCAACTACTGCAAAACCCTAGTGGACGCGAGCCAGGCCCAATTGGGCGAAATCGTCAGTCGGCAAACCAGCGTCAATAATTATTTTTTCTTTAGCATCTACCAAACGGATATCGTTTTGCCGGAGCCCTTTCCACGGTACTCCTTTGAGACGGTGGGCATCTTCCAGCAGTTCTACACCTACCGGGCAGAAAAAAGCTAGGGGGAGCATTGCGCCCAGGCCTGATGGGAGAGTTTCAAACGGGCGATCGCCTCATCCACCGACCCAACACACACAGGAATTTCAAAATCCACTGCATCGGCCATCTGGGGCACCATGGTTTGTTCGGCCCACTGGACTAATTCTGTCCACATGTCGCCCACCAAAATAAACGGCATATTATGGATCGAACGCACCTGGAGCAATTGCCAAATCATCAACGCTTCGAGGGTTGTCCCAATTCCCCCCGGCATCACCACAAACGCATCGGAAACCAAAACGAAATGGTGCAGGCGTGAGAAAAAAGTCTGGTGCTGAAACACCTCTTCGACAAAGGGATTAACCTCCTGTTCAAACCCCAAATCCACGCGAATACCAATGGATTTTGTCCGGTCATGGGGATCTGCTAAAACACTGCCTTCGTTCGCTGCTTCCATCAAACCAGGGCCACCCCCCGTCACAATGTCACAGCCGAGGGTCGTCAACTCACTGGCTAAGCGGCGCACGTCTTGGTAGAGGGGCGAGTCACGGGTAATCCGGGCCGAACCAAAAATTGTCACGCGATAGCGATCGCGGCGGGGCGGCTGAATACTACTCAGGCCATTGACCACTTGCCAGAGGGATAACACGGCTTCTTGCACAATGTCATAGCTCATGGTCTGTTCGCTGAGGCTAACAGGAAAGCAAGGGGAAGGTTGGCCGTTCGCTTCGTTTTTCATGGTGATTTTTGCCCGGTAATGGGAGCAATCTTACAATATTTCCGGGAATTTCCTCGATGGCGACTGGGCGGATTGATGGTTTAAGGGGCCACCTTGATGCCTGGGTCTGTCAAAAAATCAGTCTCATTTTGCCGTTGCCAGAGCCAGCGATCGCCAAGGTTAACCAGTTGATTGAGGGCACACACATCGGGGCTAATGGTTTGGTCTGTTCCCAGTAGATAATTCAGACAAATGCCCAGGGGAATTTTGTGGCCAATCAAAAGCAAGTTGCCGGAATAAGATTTTAGTAACTGCTTGAGGGTCTTAATCGTCCGTCGCTGCACCTGGGCGGCATTTTCGGGGTAGTCGGGTAAATACTTTTCCTGGTAGCGCCAGTCGATATGGATAAAGTTTTGGCGTAAAAAAGCTTTGGGGTGGGTCAGCGGCGGGCGAGTCATCCAATGGGGATTTTGCCATTCCCCCAGGCCCGGTTCTAGCTTCAGAGGGAGGTTTAAACGTTGGGCGCAATAGTAACTCGTTTGGATTGTGCGCAGGAAAGGAGAAGTGAAAATATGGTGGATCGTTTCTGGGGCGAGGCGATCGCCTAACTCCTGGGCTTGGTGGTGGCCAGCGGGACAAAGGGGCGGATCGTAGGGATAGAGGGCCGTGGTAAACCAAGCCGGTTGCACGAAATCTAAGCGATTTCCGTGGCGCACAAACCACAACTTTCGGCCCCAGGCGCTATGGGAAACAGGCTTAAACAGCATCCCTAGACGTGGAGATTTTCCGGCAAGATTACTTCTAAAGCCTCTGCCCAAACCGGGAGATCATTACGCACCAGATCCCAGACAAAGGCAATATTGACCGCCTCGTAATCTTCACTCATGGTTTTGGCGATCGCCTCTAGTTCAAACCAAGGCACTTGGGGGAGTTCTGGGTGCATCACCTTGGGAATATTTCGCGCCGCCAGACCCATAATTTCGATCCGCCGAATCACCGCATCCTGAACCACAATATTGCCGAGGAACTCCGTCCAACTCAGATCCGCTAGATAATTAATCGCGAGCCGCGCCGAAATGAGAATATCCAATAAAACTAATGTGTGCCGATCCGCCATGGAAAACCTCGAGATAAGCTCCGGGTGGAGTAGTAAATCGCTATAGTGGATAAAATGATCACTTAACAAAGTATCGTATCGACTTGATGGAGCCGCTGTTCCCCATAGATATCCGCTGATGAAACGTCAAACTCGTTCACGTTACGATCGCCCTCCCTACGACCGTCCGAGGTATCCCGAACGGGAACCCAAAAAGTCCCTCTTTAACTTCAACTATGCAACCCTGGCACTGTTTGGGGGAATTTTTGTCCTAGGGGTGACGGTGGGCATCGGCTTTAGCTCCAGTACCAATCTTAACCCGACAAGCATTGATTCTCGCCTGGAAATTGACCGTCAGGCTCCGGATGCTGAACTTTGCCAACAATTTGGTGCGAGTGCCATTGTGACGGACATGAAAATCTTTGTGACCCTCAACCCCTTCAACGTTTTTGTCACTCAGCCGCAGATGGAACCAGGCTGTGTAATTCGGCAAAATAACTGGGCCATTCTCGAACGCCAAAACCTGGTCACCTCAGAACAGGTCAACGACTGCAAACGGCGCATGAATACCTTTGGCTATACCGGCAGCCTACAAGGGTCACCGAGTATTAACTGTATCTATCAAAATGATGCAGCAGGGAATCTTTTCCTCAATCAACCCGGAACGACCTCAGTCCCAGAATCTGACCGCTTCTAGGGAACAAAAACAAAAATTCAAGGTTAAAGACTATAGGATAGTAACGGCTCATTTTTCGTGTAGGGAGACCTGATTTTATGTGTGGCATTGTGGGATATTTAGGCACGCAAGCGGCAACAGATATTCTGGTCTCAGGCTTAGAACGGCTAGAGTACCGGGGTTATGATTCGGCGGGCATTGCGACGATCTGGCAAGAAAAACTCCACTCGGTACGGGCCAAGGGCAAACTATATCGTCTCCGGGAGAAATTGGAAGGGAACAGTACCCCCGCCACCATTGGCATTGGTCACACCCGCTGGGCAACCCATGGGAAACCAGAGGAACATAATGCTCACCCCCATTTGGACATGGCGCAACGGGTGGCCGTGGTTCAAAATGGCATTGTGGAAAATTACCGGGAGTTGCGGGAAGAACTCCAGGGCAAAGGCTATACTTTCCTGTCGGAAACAGACACGGAAGTCATCCCCCATCTGATTGCGGATCTGCTCCAAACGACGAAATCTGAACCGGAACCCCTCCTCGCTGCGGTACAAAAGGCTGTGCAACGGTTGGAAGGAGCCTTTGCGATCGCCATTATTTGTGTGGACTATCCCGATGAATTGATCGTTGCCCGGCAGCAAGCGCCCTTGACCCTGGGGTTTGGCCAGGGGGAATTTTTCTGTGCCTCGGATATTACGGCATTAATTCCCCACACCCGGGCAGTTCTAACCCTCGAAAACGGTGAAATGGCCCGGATGACGCCCCTGGGCATGGAAATTTATAATTTTGCGGGCGATCGCCTCAAAAAAGCCCCCCGCACCCTCGACTGGAACCCCGGTCAAGTGGAAAAACAAGGCTTCCGGCACTACATGCTCAAGGAAATCTATGAGCAGCCGGCGGTGGTGCGCACCAACCTCGAAGTCTATCTCAATCCAGAAGCAGCCCAGCCGATCAACCTCGGTATTAATGACCCCACATTTCTCGACAACATCGACCATATCCAAATCGTGGCCTGCGGTACCAGTTGGCACGCTAGCCTCGTGGGGAAATATTTACTCGAACAACTCGCTGGCATTCCCACCTTTGTGCACTATGCCTCGGAGTTTCGCTATTCTCCTTCACCGATCATGCCCAATACCCTGACCATTGGCGTGACCCAGTCCGGTGAAACCGCCGATACGATCGCCGCCCTAGAAATGGAAAAAGAGCGTCGCCTCCACCACAACGACCACCTCAAGGCCCGCCTTCTAGGTATTACCAATCGTTCGGAAAGCACGATCACCCACATCGTTGACCAAGTGCTCTATACCCATGCCGGCATTGAAATCGGCGTTGCGGCCACCAAAACCTTTACGGCGCAACTGATGAGCTTTTATTTCCTGGCTCTGGAGTTGGCGGCCCGACGTCAAACCCTCGCCCCTGAAAAACTCCAGCACATTGTCACCGGATTACAGCAGATTCCAACCCAAATTGAGTCGATCCTGGCGGATCAAGAAAAGAGCATCGAAGAATTGGCCCACAATTTCACTGATACCCAGGACTTTATCTTTATTGGTCGGGGGATTAATTTTCCCATTGCCCTAGAAGGCGCCCTCAAACTCAAGGAAATCAGCTACATCCACGCCGAGGGTTATCCTGCCGGGGAGATGAAACATGGCCCCATTGCCCTCCTGGATGCGAAGGTGCCCGTGGTGGCGATCGCCATGCCAGGGGACATTTACGAAAAAGTGATTTCCAATGCCCAGGAAGCGAAGGCACGGGATGCCCTTTTAATTGGTGTGACGGCCCTGGATGATACGGAAGCGACCCAAACCTTTGATGAAGTGTTACCAGTAGCGGCGGTGGACGAAATTTTGTCACCCCTATTGGCGGTGATTCCTCTCCAGCTCCTTTCCTATCACATCGCCGCACGACGGGGCTTAGATGTGGATCAACCGCGCAACCTCGCCAAATCTGTCACGGTGGAATAAAGGAAAAAATAAAGGCGATCGCCCCATATCTTCAGTCCGGGGAGAGCAATCATGTTCTCCCCAATTTTTTGGGAACCAATGCCTATTTATTAAACGGATCATATTCCGCCAACAATTTCTCGAGTTTAGCCTCATCAACCCGATTAAAGATTCGTTTTGATTCTTCTAAGTCCCTAGTCGTCTTTGCCAGGCTAATGGTAGAGCTAATCGAAAACACAAACCCCATGCCCAGGTAGCTTTTCATCCAACCGTTGAGGGGCAACAAATAAATGCCGATCCCCATGGCACTGAGGGACAGAATAAACGCTAACCAGGTTTGAAAAATCCAAGCGTTGGTGTGGGTGGCTGGGGCATCAAATTTAGGAGTGGCCATGATCTTGAACCTCAATGAAGACTTGTCGTTGCTTACTTTCATTGTCGGGAAAGATTTTCTGTAGTCGCAATGAGCAAACCCAAGCCCGTAGAAGTAAGGTGAAGTAGGATGAAGTAATTAGACTTCCAGAGAAAGCCATGATCACCCTCCAGGAGCTTGAGCACTGGTTCCCTGCTACCCAAAAGCAGGCCTTGCTGACCCAGCTAAAGCAGGTGGTGGGCCTCACGCGGGTGCGGGCTGAATATTTTTTGCGTCTTTGGATCTATCTCCTGGTGAAGGCGAAACTAACGCAACAGCCGCAGCTACGGCCCCCCTTAACGGAATTGCAAACTCAATTTGGGGCGGTTATTTGTACCCACCGGGAGGCGGCAGAATTGTTCTATGGCGATCAGGAAAAAGGCGGCGATCGCGCGGCAGGTATGATGCTAGATAAGCTGGCAGCCTTGGGGTTGATTCGCAAATATTTCGATGGCAACACCACCTGCATTGAAATTTTGCCGTTACCGCAACAGGTTTTGAGTGCTGAAACCGACGATGTTGTTTCCCTGACCTTGGCGGAGTTTAATCCCCGCTGTGATGCGATTCCCGTAGCGAATTTGCTCGCGGTAAATTACAACTGGATGAACAATAATAATGATGCGGTGCCCCACCGGATTGCCAGACTCTTGCGTCAGTGGGGACAACAATATCCCACGGGAATGCGGGTTTTGAGGCGTGTGGATAATCAAAATCCGGTGGGCTTTTATCTGCTCTATCCGACTGCTGCCCATTCTGATGTCAATTTTTTTCGGCCCGCAAAGAAGGCGCTGCACCTCAGTACGATGGCGGCAACTGATCCGTTTACCCTAGCCACCGTGGGCGACGAAACCTGCGTGTCGGTGTTTATTCGCAGTTGGGTGATTGATCCTATGTATTTAACGGCCTATCGACTTACTTTCCTGGTGGATGCCCAGCAAACATTACGAAAAATGCAAGGAGATTTTCCCAATCTTTGTGATCTGCATACTTTAATTATCCATCCGAGCTATGCTCAACTGGCGACGGCTCTTGGATTTCAGCCGACCCAGCAAGGGGATTTGGGCTCTATCCACTGGATGTACCAAGCTCTGGATCGGTTTTTGGCTCTGGAGATTGCTGAGGCGATCGCCCCCCTTGGGTAAAGCGAATCCTTTGCCTTTTCAATTGACGATTGATTATGATCAGTGGGTTCCATTGTGTTTAGGAAGCAACCCCCTGTGAAACTGGCCTTTATCCTCGATCCCATTGCCAACCTTGACCCCTGCCATGATACGACGGTGGCTTTTATGGAAGCGGCCCAACTCCTCGGCCATGAGGTTTGGATTACGACCATGGAGCAGTTGAGTGTGGTTGACCACCAGGCCTGGGCAACGCTGCAGGCAGTGCAATTAGAGCCAGTGCGTTTGGAAAATGGTCTCTGGGTTGCTGAGGAACATTGGTTTCGCCTCGGAGAACGGAAATTGTTGCCCCTCACGGAGATGAATGCGGTCTTTATGCGCACCGATCCGCCTGTGACTTCGGCATATCTCTATGCCACCTACATTTTAGATTTGCTCATCCCCACCAAAACCCTGGTGTTGAATAATCCCCAGGGGATCCGCGCCGCCAACGAAAAACTCTACGCCCTCCGGTTTCCCACGGTGATTCCCGCCAGCATTATCACTACAGAAAAGGCAGTGGCACGACAATTTATCGAAGCCAAAGGAAAAGCCGTTTTAAAGCCCCTCGGTGGGAAAGCAGGGGAAGGGATTTTGTTAATCAAAAAAGGCGATCGCAATTTTAATTCCCTCGTAGAAATCAGCACCAAACAGGGGAAAGAGCCGGTGATGGTGCAGGAATTTTTGCCCGCTGCCCAGGCAGGCGATAAGCGTCTGATCGTCTTGGATGGAGACCCGATTGGGGCCGTAAACCGCATTCCGACGGGGGACGATTTCCGGGGCAATATGGCCGTTGGTGGTCGCATCGCCCAGGTGGATATTACGGAGCGCGACCGGGAAATTGCCGCAACCTTAGCTCCCCAACTCAGGGCCGATGGGTTATATTTTGTCGGCCTCGATATTATTGGTGGCTATGTGACGGAGGTGAATGTCACCAGTCCCACAGGTGTCCGGGAAGCCGATCGCCTCGATGGGGTCTCCATCGGTAAACAGGTGATTGAATGGGTGGCAGATCGATAAACAGGTGATTGAATGGGTGGCAGAGCAGACATCCCCCTAAATTTCTAGCAGAGGGCGGGTGCTAAAACGTCGGTGATCAGGTCGGCGCTGACTTGATCGGTGATTAAGACCTCCCCAATTTTGGTCGGGAGGACAAACCGCACTTTCCCCGACTTCACTTTTTTATCGCTCTGGAGGGTCTCCAGAATCGCTTCAATCGCTAAATTATTGGGGCATTCGGTGGGAAGACCCGCTTTTTTAATCAAGGCATCTTGGCGTTGGGTCTCAGCCGTCGTCCAGAGATTCATCCGGGTGGCGATCGCCCCTGCCAGGGCCATCCCAATGGCAACCCCTTCCCCATGGACAAAGGTTTCGTAGTGGGTCAAACTTTCGACGGCATGACCGAGGGTGTGGCCGTAGTTCAAAATGGCCCGCAAACCCGATTCCCGCTCATCTTGACTGACGACTTCTGCCTTCGCCCGGCAAGAACGTTCGAGGATGAGATCCAGCAAATCGGGGTCAATGGTTGCGTAGCTATCAATCTGCTCAGCGGCTTCGAGTTTCGTAAAGAGATCGGCGTCCCAAATCACACCGTACTTAATCACTTCCGCCATGCCCGCCCGGAATTCTCGCACCGGCAAAGTCTTGAGTACCGTCGGGTCGATGAGGACAAATTTCGGCTGGTAGAACGCCCCGATTAAATTCTTGCCTTGGGGATGATTGACCCCTGTTTTACCGCCAACGGACGCATCGACCATCGCCAATAGAGTTGTGGGCACCTGCACAAAGTTAATGCCCCGGAGCCAGGTGGCCGCTGCAAACCCAGTCATGTCGCCGATCACACCACCCCCAAGGGCGAGCAGTGTCGAGGAGCGTTCAAGGCGATTTTTAAAGGCTGTGTCGTAAATTTTTTCGATGGAGGCCAGATTTTTATATTGTTCTCCAGCAGGGATTAGGTGGGTATCAACGCTAAAGCCAGCGGCCTGGAGAGAATTCACCACCGTTTCGCCGTAGTGGCCGTAAATTTCCGGGTTGGAGACGATTAAGACCTTCTGACCCAAGTCGAGGGGACGGAGAAAAGTCCCGATTTGTTGGAGGCTTTCTTTGGCGATCGCAATATCGTAGCTATTTTCTCCCAGTTCTACCCGCGTTGTTGCGTCCATAATGCTTTGAGGTTGCTTGCTGCTAAAAAACTCAATGGTTAAGTGGGTATTTTACAAGGTGGCGATCGCCTTTTGGGGCACTCTGGAAATCCCGAAGCCCAATTTATTGCAGTCGCCACACCACATTGCCCGCATCATCCTCAGCGGTTACTGCCACAGAAGCCGAATTACCAGAGTTATCCGTGGCTGTGCAGTTAAAACTTTCGCCGGTGAGCAAGATCCGATAGGGAGCACCGCAATCGATGGTCGCTTCGACGTTCAGTTGTTCAGCGATACCCTGGGCGATTTGTGTTTCTAAAGTCTCACTGGAGATTAATCCCCGGAGATTTGCGAGGCCCTCATCGGCACTCCAGTTAACATTACCCTCGTCATCACTTTGGGTGACTTGAATGGCGAGGGTCTGACCTCCTTCCAAAGCGGCCTCACAGCTAAACACATTGCCCGCTTCGATGGCTTTATCTTCAGGGCAAGTCACTGCTGTCGTCGCCAATCCCGTTTGGGTGGTAAGTCCTTGGGAGATTTCTGTTTCGAGTTTTTCAGCATCGAGGGTTCTGTTCCCGAAACCAAAGGATAAGCCCTCGACGGAAAAAGAACAGCCAGCGAGGGTCAGCACCGCTAGGGGCGCAATGGCACGTAGCAACGGCTGTAACAAAGGATTTGTGACACGAACCATAATCAATCAGTTCAAGAAATCGACAATAAAGAGCGGTGAATCTCCAGGAACCTCAAATACATTGCCTTTTTGGGGGCGGTCTCAACCGATCGAAAAACGTTTGCTTAGGGTAAGATTTGAATTTTTTGAGGTCTTTTGCAGCACCTTGAAATATTTGTCATTGTAGTGACGATTTATGCTTGACAGTCGTTGCTTATTGTTTCTTAATCGCCGGCGGGTACAAGGGCTGAGCGATTGAGGCGAGCAATATCAATCGGAGTTTCGCAACACCTAGTAAAACCAATGGTGTCTTTAACAAAACATGGGGTATTTAAAGCCAGCAGAACTGATCACAAAAAATTTAACAACCCTCTGGCTTCTCAAGGGCCTTGAATCTGCTTGGTTTCCAATTCCGGTCATCGTGCTGTTTTACGAATCCCAGGGTTTATCCATTGCCCAGGCGGTGTTACTCAAGGCGATTTTGTCGGCGGCGATCTTTGTGGGGGAAATTCCGTCGGGTTATTTTGCCGATCAATTTGGCCGCAAAAATAGTCTCGTGCTGGGGGCGAGTTTGTGGTTGGTGGGTTGGCTGATTTATTGCACCCAAGGGAGTTTTAGCTGGTTTGCCTGGGCCGAAATCTTGACAGGGCTTGGCGGTAGTTTAATCTCTGGAGCCGATAGTGCGATCGCCTACGATAGTTTGCTTGCCCTGAATCGAACCGAAAAATATGCAGCCTGGGAAGGAAAAGGAGTCGCAATCATGGGTATTACAGAAGCGGTCTGTGGTCTCATGGGAGCTTGGGTCGCCCAGTGGGATCTGCGCTATCCGTTTTATTTGCAAACTCTCTGCATTGGCGCTTATCTGGGGTTGGCATTGACGCTCCGGGAACCGCCCCAGCAACACCCAGAAAAAACACCGGGCTGGCGTACTTTGTTGCCGCAGATTCGGGCAATTTTTCAGGAAAGGCGATCGCTCCGGTGGCTGCTGCTCTTTTCGGCATCCTTAAGTTGCGGTTCTTTTTTAGTGGTGTGGGTTTCCCAGGAATATCTTGTAGACCGGGGTCTGGGTTTGACCCAACTGGGCTGGTCTTGGTTACTATTCCACGGGGCAATGGCCCTTATTTCTTGGCGCGTTCACACTTTCGTCCGCTGGTTTTCCTACCGCCGCTTATTTGCGCTGCTGCCCGGATGTATGGCGATCGCCTACATTGCGATGGGCCTGATTGAAAACCTCTGGGGGATTCTATTAATTGTCGTTATTTATCTTGTGCGGGGCTGCAACACACCGTTGGTCTTGAGCTATCTCAATGAGCGAATTCCCTCGAACCTACGGGCAACCCTGATTTCCCTGAATAGCTTTGCGTTTCGGTTGCTGTTTATCGGGCTGGCGGCGATCGCCAATGGGGCAACGTGGCTTTGGGGGCTTAACGGCAGCTTAATTGTTGTCGGCATTGTGGTGGGCGTAACTTCTTTGTACGGTTATTTAAAATTACGCCCGGCTCTCTAACTAAACCAAGAGGTCAGCCAGGGGCTTAAAGGAAAATTGGCGATCGCCACCCATTTCCACGACCACTTTAATCTGAGGATTGTCTTGGGTCAGGCTCACAAGGTATTCCTGTTCCTGGCGAGAAAGCACAAACCCTTCAATGATCCAGAGAATAATCCCTTTGCTCTTTTGGGGGAGATTTTCCAATTGGTAGCTCGCAATTCCCGGCACATAATACCGGAGACCCACCGCCGCGCCACTGCCAGCAATATCTTTTTTACCCAGGTGGGGGGGGCGAATCCCGTGGTATTGCGTTAAATAGGCCGCCACATCTCCCAAACCCCGCGCCGTCAAATTGACCACTGAATAACCAGAGCAACGTAAACGACGCACATAGCGGCCTTCAAAACCACCCTCAAGGGGAGCATAGACTGCAACTGCGCCAGACTTTTCTACGGTGCGAATGAAGCTTTTGCCGGTGGTCAGAAGTGCCATGGTTTTACGATCTTGAGATGGATTGAACTTGCCAAAAAATTATATCGGATTCCCCTGGCCCCTGTCGTTAAACTTTTAAGCGGAGCCGTGGTGCAACGCGCCATTTGACCCTACTCTCAGCCTATCGATACAAATGCCTAATAATCCTCATAGCGAGAAACATCTTCCTCTAGGCCCGGTCTTCCTAGGGGTTTAGTCCCTTGGGTTTGGCTCCAGAGGGTGAGCCCCTGTAGCGATCGCCGGGGCGGAATTTGACCCAGCAGGGAGATCCCATAGCCCAGCAAAATCCCCAGGGGAGCCGTGATCGCCGACCGCCAAATACCAGGGAAGGTCAGCCATTCCGCATTCGAGCCAATAATCACCAAAATGACTGCGGCCACCGTTCCATAAAAAGCGCCCGTACCGTTGACCCGAGGACACAAAACCCCCATCAAGAAAATACCGAGCAATGGCCCCAGGAACATGGTGGTATAGCTCACCAGAAATTCCAGTAGATCTTTCCCCGTTGAGGCCACATAAAACGCCGCCCCAATACCCACTAAGCCCCAAATCACGATCAGGATCTGTGCAATGCGTAGAGATTGTTTTTCGCTGGCTTTAGGTTGACGGTAGCGGTCATAGAAATCGACGGTAATGCAAGTCGCGAGGGAATGGAGGGCCGAGTCAATGGAAGACATCGCTGCTGCAAAAATCGCGGCTACCAAAAAGCCAGACGCCCCTGGGGGTACTTGATTGATAATGAAGTGGGACAAAATACCGTCGGCGGGCACTTCGGTGGGCAACCCCCCATTGATGTTGTAAAACCCAAACAGCAGCACCCCTAGTAAAAGCGTGGCCGCTACCCCCACAAGACCGGAAAACCAACCGAGTAAAATCGCTTTGCGGGCTGAAGTTTCGTCGGCGCAGGAAACATAACGCTGTACAGATTGCTGATTGGTGCCAGCTACGGCAAAAGCAAGGATCCCGTAGGCAAAGAGGGCTGTCGGTAAAGACCGGATGGAGCCTGGATCCCAGGAAAAATTAAAGACTGCAAGCTTATCATTGGCCGCCGCCACTTGCCATAGCTCCCCAAAACCGCCAGGAACCCCATTCACGGCAGTCCAGATCCCTGCACCAATCCCGACAAAAATCATCGCAAACTGCAACACATCTGTCCAAACGACGGCGGTAATGCCCCCAGCGACGGTGTAGACAATCGAGACGAGCCCTACGAGCAGAATGGCGATGCTAATGGGTATATCCGTCACCGTGGCGACCACGAGGGAAGCGGCATAGAGCAATCCCCCTAGCCGGGCAATGACAAAGAGCAAAAAGCAGAGGGAGCCGAGGGAACGGGTTTTAGCATCGAAGCGTTTTTCGAGGTACTCGTAGGCGGTAGTGAGGTTCAGCCGCACAAAAAATGGGAGGAGCAGGGCGATCACGAGGCCATAGCCAAGGAGATCGCCTAGTTGGAGTTGGAGGTATAGAAAGCCATTGGTATAGCCTTCCCCTGGCCCCCCCAAGAGTGAGGCAGCAGAAAAGGAAGTGGCGATGATCGAAAAGGCGATCGCCCACCAGGGGATTTGCCGTGCACCCCGAAAATATTCGTCCGTATTGGTTTGTTTGCGGCTGGCGATGACGCCGATGGCAATGACAATCAAGCCATAGATCGCCACAATCGCCCAGTCAATTACACCCATTGTTGTTGCACCTCACAATTCGTTAGTCAGCCCCATGACGGGGGAGCCAAGCAGACTTGAACCATTGTATTGATTGGTTGCCTTGGCTCTATGTTCTTGTAACAAAATATTTTTTAGGGACGAGAATCCTCTCTAGTCGGCCTTGGTAATGCTGTTCGACGCTGGATAAACCAACCAAAGGCCGCACTGGTGATAACGCAGATACCGCCGAATCCAGTCCAAATAACTCTGATCGGTACGGTAGGAGTAATGTTCGAGACGAATAGACCTCACATACCCCATCTAACAACTTCCGCAGTGGGGCTGGTGTCATTGTCACGTAGGATTTTAGAATCTGTATATCGCCTCTAATAAAGATGCTATGCGGACTCATTCTGCTTAACACCCCATTTTCGGCTGTTTATGCAGAAACTTTCCATATAAAAGTAACAGAGAGAATTTTATACGGAAATCATCCGTATAATCACTAGTTAGGCCCACGAAATAAATAACTGTTCATTGACATAGGGAAATGCACTCCGATGATTCTCAATACCGAGGAATATCCTATATCAATAGGAAATGAGATCAAATACACTAAGGAAGTTTATGACTGCTTACAGTTGCTAAGGTTAAGAACTATATTGAAAGAATATGAGGTAAACCTTATTCTAGATGTTGGCGCAAATGAAGGTCAATTTGCTTCGGTTTTACGAGATATCGGCTACGTAGGGACAATCATCTCCTTTGAGCCATTATCCAAGGAGTATCGGTTATTGAGCCAAGCCGCTAGTAAAGACTCAAATTGGTATACTTATAATTTGGCTTTAGGCAAACAGAATAAAGAGCAAATATTACATGTTTCAGACAAGTCTACATTCTCTTCATTTCTGTTATCGAATTCTTTGTGTGAACAAAGATTTGGCAAAGAATCTATAGGTGACAAAAATGAAGTCGTTTCAGTTCGTAGATTAGACAATTTTCTCGTTGAAGTTGTAAAAAATATAGATAAAATGAGAATATACCTCAAAATGGATACTCAAGGTTACGATCTAGAAGTATTTTCTGGTGCTGGCACTCTGCTCAAAAACATAGTCGCGTTGCAAAGCGAGGTTTCTGTTGTTCCGATTTATCATAGTATGCCTGATATGTTATATAGTATCTCGCTCTTTCAAGAGGCTGGATTTAGTTTGTCGGGCATGTACCCTGTCACTTATGTAAAACCTACTCTTCAAGTAATTGAATTTGATTGCTTGATGGTCAAAGCTGACACTAAGATTTCATGAATCGTAATTGTACAATTGGTACAATTGGGAGGAATATTTATCGTGTCCAACTCATCTCTTTCATTCAGTGAAGTTTCTAAAGTAGATAAACTTGTCCTTTTTATTCAGAATCAGCTCAAAGGTTTTCAAGAAGTTAAAAGTGGGAAGAGAGATGATTGGGGGGAAGACTCAATTAAAATAGTTTTTCACAGAAAAAATTTTTCTGAGTTTCTATTGGGAAACGTAAACAAGATCATTCCAATAACTTTTGAAATGTGGCCTAGCCTATCATGCGATGCTAGATGTCCGAAGTGTACATACAGAATTAATAAGGCAAGATACGAAGATGATAAAAATGCTTCGTTAACAACATTTGCCAATACCTCGGATTACCTTCGATTGATTTCAATGCTTTCAGATGGGGGAGTAAGGTCTGTTACATTAACTGGAGGAGGAGAACCACTTTTGAATCCCGACTTTGGAAAAATAATAAAGCATGTTAAAAAGTGCGGCATGAGTTGGGGAATGTTTACACATGGCTTGCATTTAAAAGGCGAAGTAGTTAATGAGATATTAGACAATCCACCACGATTTATTAGGGTCAGCCTGAATTCAAGCTCTCCTATTACTCATCATGCAGAGTATAGAATAGGTGAAGATGCGTATTTTCAAGTAATTAATAATGTCGTTAAGTTCGCTACCAAATCTAAGGAGATTCCATCATCTGTAGGTGTAGGATACGCTATCGATCCGGTGATCTCCGATAGTGAGTTATTGGAAATTGGGCAAGCTTTAGACGTTTTGTATAGTAGAACTAATGGCGGCTTAAAATATGCCAGTTTCCGGCCAAAAGTTGTTTATTACAATAACGATACAACTCCAAAATACAACCAGTTTAGATATGAGCAGTTTGCCCTTTTACCTCAACGTGTAAAAGATATTGTAGTACCTTTCCTTACAAAAGGAAACGGAATTCGCATTGATCTAAAACATCACTTATTTCATAACATTTCTGAACGGAAAATTTTCAATAGAGCTTTAGGTTTAAGCTGGGCTTCTCAAGTAGATCACCGAGGAGTAGGGTATTTGCTTAATGAGTTGAACGGAAGTCCTTGGTCCCTAGCTTCGTATGGTAATTTTCTCAGTAAAAAAAGCTTCGAGAGTACTTGGTACTCTGAATCAAGGCTTATGTTAACTGAACAATATCAAAATGGCGACTTGTCATTACCTCTAAATATAAAAACGTCTCACGTTGAACATTTACTCAACCAAATACTCGATCAGTTTGGACTGTTTTCCACAGCAGAAGTTGAGGAGTTTTGGAAAAAAATCAATTTGGATAGTTATTACAAGCCAAGCAATTGGGATTTTCTTTGACTCATTTTTTTGTGTTCTTATTGTCTGTTATGCAAGATCAGTTTCCTATGAAAAAAATAGCTTTTGTAGTTGCACCATATGGTTTTGGCCCTACAGCTAAGACTATAGCTATTACTCAACAAATAATCAGGTTGTCCAAAATACCAAAGATAGTATTTATAAGCCAAGGTCCTGCCACTGAGATTGCGGAAGGAATTAATTTATTTTCTGAGGTTTGGAATATTGATTTCTACAATAGCCATGCTTTATGCTGTATTTCTGATGACTGTGATGTTTTGGTTTTTGTCAATACTTCGAGACATATTCTACGGTTATCATCATTTGCTTCAAAGAAACTCTACTTTGTAGACACCCTCGCTTGGGTACGCGACAAGCCGATTCAGTGCATGCATTTGTTAGATGCTTATTTTGCTCAAGAGTTTTTTGGATATGAGGTTTCTAAGCAAATAAAAAATCGTTCCAACTATATACCTACTGGGATAATCTCACAGTATATAAATGACCAAAGTACGAGATCAATCGATGATGGCTATTCTAAGAGATCTGTTGTTCATTTAGGAGGCTTTTTTTCCCCAGCAATGCTAAAAGATTCTGATATTTACTTTTTGAATATGGTATTAATAATGTTGAAGGAAATAGAGCATTTTTTTGACCTAATATTGCCACCATATATGTTGCCAAAAGCTTCAATGATTCCTGAAAATGTCAATTGTATTTCATGTTCTCCTGATGAAGTGCCTAGAATCCTACTTGATGGGTTTATCTCACTTACAACTTCTGGAATTGAGCATACATATGAAAGTATTTTATTAAATAAGCCAACTATGTTCTTGCCCCCATTTAATATGACTCAGTATTTACAGTTAGTCCATCTTAATAGAATTTTTCCAGGATCAGTAAGATTCGATTTTAGTAGTCAATTTGAAAGTATTAGCTCTAACAATTTAGACACTTCGACTTTCAGAATTCAGTCCATGGGAGTTGATGGTATTTGGGAGAAACAGTTTAATCAATTGAAAGCTTTTCTTCAAAAAAAATTTAAGTCCTCAGATTTTAAATTTTTAAAGGTTATACATGATATTCAATCAGAGATGATACGGAATATTCCTAGAGATGGAGCCCAAGTAATTACCAGTAAAGTTTTGGATTTAGATTTCTAAATTTTATTCGCATATTTGGTATTGATGTGATGAGCATAGAATTTTCAAACAGGCTGGGTTTAATTAGTGAATTACAACTACAGGCTGCATTGGCTCACTTTAATCTTGGGGATTTTATTAAAGCCGAACCAATCTTATTTGGTAATTTCAGACAGAATCTCTATTTAACAAGTACAAAAGGAGAGTATGTTCTACGCGGCGTTCCCCATACCCCTTGGCAATTTGAACATGAAAAATTTTTTTATAAGTTACTTTTTGAAAAAACCAAAGTACCTGTTCCTTTACCTTTTTTAATAGATTATTCTGATGATATTTTCGGATGGAGCTACGTAATTATGCCCAGAATTAAAGGGCTTAATTTATCTGATCCAAAGGTCAAAAATAAGTTAACTGAAAATGATTTAGAAGAAATTTCAAAAGCAATGGGTGAAAACCTTATTTTAATGCAGGAGTTATATTGGGATTTTCCTGGCCATTATGATCCAAAACTTAAGTCGATCAAAAAACTAAATAAAAAATATCAAGAATGGATATTTTATCAAATTTATTATTATCTCGATCTTTCAATAAGATATTCCAAGATCACTCATGTTGATATTCTATGGGTTGATAATTTATTAAAGCAAGGTATAAAAGCAATGCAATATCCATTTAAACCTTGTTTTGTCATGCAAGATTATAAAGAAGATAATGTTGTTTTAGAGAAGAGTAATGATTGTTGGAAAGTAGCAGGTATATTTGATCTAGTAGATGCATATTTTGGCGATGGAGAGACTGACTTGTCCAGAAATATGGCAATTTACCTAGATAAAAATCCTAACTTAATTAACGCCTTTTTTAGAACTTATGCTGCTAAAAGGAAACTACGTCCAGGATTTGAGAGAAGATTTCCTATTTATATGTTAAAGGATCGTTTAATGGTCTGGGAATTTGTTCATAGAGAAAAAAAGGTATGGTGGCAAGGTTCACCATCTCTCCATGAATGGGCAGAACGCTATACGTCAATAAAACTACCCAATATATAGGCAATCATAGATGAAAATATTTTTCCTGGATTTAATCAAAGTTGTAGATAAGAGCTTTCACTCTTTCTTTAAGAATGCTCTATCTATGATTTATGCTCCGACTAAAATTTTAGACTACAAAAACTGTAGTGATTATATTCAAACATTCTCTGTGAACCTTGATAAAAATGAATATTTAGTTGTAAGTATTAATGGTGGTCGAGTGTTTACAGATCGTCTTACAAATATTACTTTTATTTCACGAAAATACTTGTGTCCCTGTGTATCATGGCAATATTTGGGTACTTATTTGTCAAGTAACGGTTTAGAGAGAAAAATTTTATCAGATCATGAGAACTTCGTTCTCAACAGAAAGATTTTAATTGATTGCTTCCCAACAAAAATAAATAGTACTGTTATTAGTCTACTTACAGGTGGAGCTGCCAACAATAATTATTTTCATTGGCTTTTTGACACTCTACCTAGAATATACATGGTAAAAGTAGCTATTGATAAACTAGATGATCATGTGAAATATTTGATCCCAGAAGACACTCAGCCTTTTCAGCGAGAATCACTCGAAGCAATTGGTATACCTTCGAGTTTACGAATTACAAGTAAGGTACATAGGCATGTTTGTGCAATTAAGATTATTGCTACAACTCATCCTCATCCTAATATTGATGAGGTTCAGTCTTGGGTTGTGAAGTTTCTTAGGAAGTCTTTTCTCAAATTGTCAGCAAATAGTCAGAAAGTAGATTTGATATATATCAGTCGAACTGATAGTCTTCATGTGCGAAAACTTCTAAATGAAGATTATTTCTTTAAACTTCTTAAGCCTATTGGTTTCCAAATTTATAGATTATCTAAGTTAACATTTTCCGAACAAGTTTCTTTGTTTTCTAACGCTAAAATGATAGTTGGAGTTCATGGGGCGGGTCTAGCAAATTTAGTGTTTTCACCAAGTCAGACAGTGGTTTATGAGCTTTTTTCAACGTGTTATCAACCATCAATGTATGAGAGGTTATCTGAACTTGTAGGACTCGACTACCGAAAGATTGTCTGCCAAGCAAATGAAAACTATGGGAGTGAACAAAAAACTAGTTTTTACATAGCAGAAAATGATATATATGCTATTGTTAAATCTGCCCAAAAAATTATAGGAAAGCAAAAATAATCAAAATGTTTACGTTAATGCCTCGTTATATTGAGATAGAGACATCTCGCTACTGTAATCGTTCATGTTTATGGTGTCCTAATTCCGTAATACGTGATCGGCATCAACAGGAACTTATGGAGTGGTCTCTTTATGCTGATTTGATTGGACAGCTAACTGAAGTGGATTATGACGGCTGGCTAGCATTTCATAATTACAATGAACCACTTGCTAATCCTCGCTTAAAACAAGAAATTTCTTTTGCTAAAGGTAGTTTACCCAGTGTTAAGTTAGCAATTTACACTAATGGAGACTTGTTTAATGAGAAAATCTATGAATACCTATGCTCAATTGAAGTTTCAGAAATTCGTATTACACGTTATCCTAATTCACATGATCTACAACAGCCAGAAAAGCATGATTTAAATCAACTTATGGGAATGGCTAGAGAAAAAAGACTTTCTTAAAAATCTTGATTGGAAATATGTCGCGGCTCGTCAAGGAGATACTCTTGAATGCTATTTTCCCGTAAAAATCAGGATTATTGCTCCAAATGTGAACAATTATTATGATCGTGGGGGTATTATTTCTCACCTATCCGCAAAAAAAAGAAGTAAGCCCTGCAAGTTAACTAGTCACTCTTTATCTGTAGATTATTTAGGCAATGTAAAAATGTGCTGCAATATTCTATCCAGTAATCCTGAACACTCTCCGTATATTATTGGTAATGTTTATAAAGATCGGCTTTTGGCTATCTGGAATAATGATTTTTTTCAAAAGGTCAGAGAGTTTCATATGTCTTGTAACTGGTCTGAAACTACAATCTGTGAATCTTGTATTCAGGATATTTAATGTATGAAGCGCTTTTTAATTGGTGCTCCAGCTAGTGGTAAAAGCACGATAGGTAGCATTATTGCCAAGGGTAGTGATTATTGTCATACATCGATTGACTGTTTTGTACACTTAGTATACAGCTACTCCGTTGTGAATCGTCCAATGTTGGATTCAGAAATTGATGAGGCTCTACATAAGCTATTGCTTTTCTCTGGTAAAAATCTAATTTATGAGTTTTCCTATCATGATTATCATAAGTTATTTGGGAAACCTTATCTGCTGTTTAGTGAAGAAGATAGAGTTGTAATTGTAACTGCTCCTCTTGAAATTTGTCTGCAAAGAAATAGGTCTAGAGCAAATACTATTCCTGAAAAATACTTGATACGTTGTTGGCACAGTACAAATCAGATTTTTGAGCGATTTTTGAGTTTATCTTTATGCAATTTCATTGTTGTGAACACCTCTATTGAGTCGCAAAATGCATGTGCACAGATTGCAAGAAGCTTTTTTGATGCATAAAAGCCCACGCTACCCATACTTTTTGGTTATATGTTATCAATCAAGCAGAAATGTGTTCACATAACCTCATAAGCTGAGTTTCTTAGCAAAAGTTCTTTGTTCTTTGAAACAAGATTTATAGTCTGTTCGGTTGTTTGCGAAACCTGTTATTCGCAGGCATGTGCGAGCCTAACAATTCGCTGCACCGGAACGCCGCAAGCTGATCGGTTAGTTGCAAAGGTTGTCTGCGTCCGGTGAGCGTGACCGTTAGGCCGCGTGAGCCAACACAATGAATAGCTTGCAAAGGAGCCAAGAATGTTTGCTACACTTGTCGGCACAAATAGACAAACCAACGACCACATCGATTTGCTAAGCCAGCTTATCCCTATCGCAAAGGATCTAGGGTTCGAACCGCCTGACTTGGAACACGAAGCTGTTGCTGATCAAGGCAGTCTTGCAGGTTGGTCTTCGGAATTGCGTGGACCGTCTTCCAATACCTGTGAGTTCTTTTTGGCGGTTACTGCTCCGAATGTACCAGGGATGTCACCCATTCACCCGTTTCGTAAGACTTTTAATGGGCCAATGTTCGCCGTCGTAGTTAACGATGGCTGGTTCCTCGTTTCGCGTTCGGATCACGGTGATGTTACGGAATTCAAAACGAACTCAGATGTGGTCGATGCATTTGCAAACTATTTGGAAAAACTCTAATCGTTGTGCGCAGAACGTTAGGTGTCTCAGGTTATCGGTGAGGCAGTACCCCTTAAAATCGTCTTCGAGATAGTCGAGAGATCTCAAGCATGGCAATTTACGATAAACCAGTTAGATTTTTGATGAAGGATATGGTCGATGCCTTTGGTTTACAAAACGGACAGAGTTTCGTTAGGCAGCAGGCAATCGATTGGTTTGTACAGCATTATCCGAAGATCAAGAAGGGTACTATCACAGCTCACTTAATTCGCTTATCGGTCAACGCACCGAGCAGACTGCATTACTCCCCAAAAGTTGGTGAAGATGATTTTTTCTTCCAAATCGATAGCAACCATTTTCGCTTATATGATGCCAAGCAAGATCCATTGCCCATTCACAGCGTAACGAGTGCTGCACAACGTCAAGACTCAGAAGTTTTAGACGAAGAAATAAACCTGGGAATTTCGACAGAGTTTGCCTATGAATCAGACTTGCGTGATTATCTAGCCGAAAACCTGCAAGTTATTGAACCAGGGTTGAGGCTATATGAGGAAGAAGGAATAACAGGTGTTGAGTTTCCTGTTGGGGGACGTTTCATTGATATTCTTGCAGTGGATTGCAATGATAATTTTGTAGTTATTGAGCTTAAAGTATCTCGTGGCTATGATCGTGTAATCGGTCAACTATTGCGCTACATGGCATGGATACAGAAAAATCAAGCAGAGCCAGAGCAGAAAGTTAGAGGTATTATCGTAGCCAGGGAAATCAGTGAAGATTTGATACTCGCTTGCTCTCTGATGCCTAATGTTGAGTTATTTGAGTATGAGTTATCACTCGCCCTCAAGCAGGTTCATCCAGTTAGCAGCGACACCTAATGCCGTTGTATGGCGATCGCCACAAAAAAATAACCTGTCTCATAGATCTAGAGCCTTTGATCCATCAGCGAAGCCAAGCCCATCGCCTTGAAAGTTTGAAATATTGCAATCCATTGACGAATGCCGAGAACCCAGAGGGGATTCTGTACAATTTGGGGAGCTTAAACCTTACCTAACCCATGACTGACAGCACCCAAGTTCGCAAAGCCGACCATATCCGCATCTGTCTCGAAGAAGATGTCCAATTTCGCCACAATCGCGCCGGTTTTGAACGGTACCGTTTTGAGCACTGCTGTCTGCCTGAATTAGACTGCGCCGACATTGATTTGAATACCTCCTTTTTAGGGAAGCGCCTCGGTGCACCGATTCTGATTTCTTCGATGACCGGAGGGACAGCCCAGGCCCAGCAGATTAACTTTCGCTTGGCAGAAGTTGCCCAAACCCATCGGCTCGCCATGGGGGTTGGTTCTCAACGGGTCGCCCTCGAGAAACCAGAGGTGGCGGCTACTTTTGCAGTCCGTCAAAAAGCCCCAGATGCTCTCCTGTTTGCGAATATTGGCGCAGTGCAACTCAATTATGGGTATGGCGTAGAGGAATGCCGCAAAATTGTTGATTTGCTCGAAGCTGATGCGCTAATTCTCCATCTCAACCCCCTCCAGGAATGTATCCAACCCCAGGGGGACACGAATTTTAAGGGGCTATTGGACAAAATTGAACAGGTCTGTCACCAACTGCCCGTGCCTGTGATCGCCAAAGAAGTAGGCAATGGGATCTCCGTCAAAATGGTGCAACGCCTCCGGGAAGTGGGGGTACAAATCATTGATGTGGCTGGGGCGGGCGGCACCTCCTGGGCGAAGGTAGAAGCGGCGCGATCGCCAAACCAACTCTTGCGCAATCTGGGGCAAACCTTCGGGGACTGGGGAATTCCTACGGCGGACTGTCTGGCGGCGATCGCCCATTACGATCCCGAAATTCCCCTCATTGCTTCCGGGGGCCTGCGGAACGGTTTAGATGGGGCCAAGGCGATCGCCCTGGGAGCTGACCTCGTGGGCTATGCCCAACCCTTTCTCAAGGCGGCGAGTGAATCCCCAGAGGCTTTGGCCGAGTGGGTCGAACTGCTGCTATTGGAATTGCGGACAGTGTTGTTTTGTACGGGTAATGCTAATTTTCAGCAACTGCAACGGGCGAATTGCCTGCACAAGTTCTAAGGTAAAAACTAAGACCTCTTTCCCGAATGCCTCAACCATGAAAGATTTTTTTAAACAGGTTTTTAGCAGTTGCCTCGGTACCCTGATTGCCCTCAGCCTTCTATCGACCCTCTCTCTGTCAGCGTTTATTGCCCTGATTGCCCTCTTCTCTGCCCAGGAAGGCGGTGGCAGGCCCAAGGAAAACAGTATTTTGATCTTCAATATGGGCACGATCATCCAAGACCGAGATCCCTCTAGTTCCATTGGGAATGTCATTGCCGGGGATTTTCCCGAAACCCTCAGTCTGCGGGATGTCACTGAAAGTATCCGCGCTGCCGCCGAGGATGACAAAATTACGGGACTCTTCCTCGATGGTCGGCAAAATAGCTTGAACGGTTATGCCACGCTGCGAGAAGTGCGCCAAGCTCTCCAGGACTTTAAAGCCGCCGGGAAGAAAATCTATGCCTACGATGTGGAAATGACGGAGCGGGAATATTACCTGAGTTCCTTGGCCGATGAAATTTGGCTCAATCCCCTGGGGGTTGTGGAAATGAACGGTTTGGGTAGTGAGCAGCTTTTCTTTAAGGGAGCCCTGGATCAATATGGGATCGGGGTGCAGGTGGTGCGGGTCGGTGATTATAAAAGTGCTGTAGAACCCTTTACTCAAGAGGAATTCAGTCCTGAAAATCGCCAACAAACCGAGGCTCTGCTCAGTGATCTCTGGACAGATTTTAAAGATACGGTGGCTGGCGATCGCCCCTTTGCCGCAACCTTGCCCCAGAGCCTGGCCGACACCCAGGGGATTCTTTTGCCAGAGGTGGCCCAACAGGAGCAATTGGTGACGCGCCTGGCCTATTTTGATGAAATTCTGGCGGAGCTTAAGACCTTTACGGGGACAGAACTTGACAAAGATTTACCCCAGATGGATCTGGCCGATTACAGTCTGGAACAGGATTTAGCCCAGATCGGAGTCACCTCAGAAAATACCGTGGCGGTGGTCTATGCCGAGGGTAATATCGTCGGTGGGGAAGGGACGCCGGACACCATTGGCGGGGATTCCCTCTCGCGACAACTGCGGGAGTTGCGCCAGGATCCTGAGGTCAAAGTCGTTGTGCTGCGTATCAATAGTCCTGGGGGTAGTGCGATCGCCTCAGAAATTATCCTGCGGGAACTAAAACTGATCCGCGAGGCAGACAAACCCGTGATTGTTTCCATGGGGGATCTGGCGGCTTCTGGGGGCTATTGGATTGCCACCGAAAGCGATCGCATTTTTGCCCAGCCCAATACCATTACTGGCTCGATTGGGGTGTTTGGCATTTTGCCCAATATCCAAACCATTGGGAATAATAATGGCCTCACCTGGGATAGCGTCCAAACGGGAGAACTGGCGAATTTAGGCACGGCGTCTCGCCCGAAAACCGAAGCAGAAATGGCGATTTTTCAAAATTTTGTCAATGATATTTACGGCAAATTTTTAGACCGGGTCAGTGCGGCGCGGGGTCTTACGGAAGCTGAGGTGCGCCAAATTGCCCAGGGACGGGTCTGGTCTGGGGAAGATGCCCAGGCGATTCGGCTCGTGGATGAGTTGGGGGGGCTATCGGCGGCGATCGCCTATGCCGTGGACACCGCAGAATTAGGGGAAGATTTCACTGTTCAAGAATATCCCCGACCCCAAACTTGGGAAGAAGAAATTTTTAGTAATCTATTTGGGGCTCAGATCGAAGCGAGCGATCCCCTCTCCCAAGAATGGCTCCGGCTCCAGGCCAGTATCAAACTGTGGCGATCGCTCAATGATCCCAAGCAGGTCTATGCCCTCATGCCCTGGCAACCCCAGATCGATTAGGTCGTATATTCGGCGTTAATGCGCACATAGTCATAGCTGAGGTCACAGCCCCAGGCCGTACCTTTACCAGAACCATTGCCCACACAAACAGCAATCAACACCGTATCGTCTGTGAGATAGGCTCCGGCAGCACGATCCACGAGGTATTGACTGGCTGCTGCCCGATCAAAAGAAAGAGGTTGCCCCTGATCCATGAGTTGAAAATCCCCCAGGGAAATTTGCAGCTCTTCTTGGTTAAAGGTCACCCCAGCCCGGCCAGCGGCGGCGGCGATGCGCCCCCAGTTAGGATCTCGCCCAAAAATCGCTGATTTCACCAAAGATGATCCAGCAATGGTGCGGGCAATTTTCCGGGCCGCTTGATCATCTACGGTGCCAGACACTTGAATTTCCATTAAACAGGTGGCCCCTTCCCCATCTCTGGCGATGCACTTGGCGAGATACTGGCACACTTCCGTGAGCATCGCCTCTAGTTGTTGGGCACTTTTGGACTGGGGATCGGTGATCGCCGTGGTGCGGGACTGACCATTGGCCAGGGCAATGACGCAATCGTTGGTGCTGGTGTCGCCATCGACGGTGATTTGGTTAAAACTTTTGGCCACGGCCCGGCTCAACATCCCTTGCCACAGTGGTGTCAAAACCGCCGCATCACAGGTGATAAAGCCCAGCATTGTTGCCATGTCGGGGTGGATCATCCCGGAGCCTTTACAAATGCCGCCGATCCGCACAGGCCGCCCTTCAATTTCTGTTTCCAGGGCGATCGCCTTTGGCACAAGATCCGTGGTCATAATCGCCTGGGCCGCTGCATCGCCCCCCTCTGGGGAAAGGGCAAATACCACCTGGGGAATTCCCGTTTCTAGGGCAGCCATTTTGATCCGTTGACCGATCACCCCTGTGGAGGCCAGCAAAATACTTTCTGGAGGAACATTGAGGGCTTCCCCTAACCACTGGGCCGACTGGATCGCATCTTGCCAACCGGCTTCCCCCGTGGCGGCATTGGCTTGCCCGGAGTTACACAAAATCGCCCGACTGCTGGGTTTTTCCTGGAGGCGTTGACGGCAATAATCGACACAGGCGGCGCGCACTTCTGATTTGGTAAACACCCCGGCGGTAATCGCTTCGGTATCAGAAACAATCAGCGCCAGGTCTGGTGCCCCCGAAGGTTTGAGTCCGGCGGTGATCCCTGCGGCCCGGAAGCCCTTGGGAGCCGTCACACTGCCAGAAATTTTGTGCCAATTTGCCATGGTTTTCGTCAACGCTAGATGGGTTGCAAGCCATTATACAGGGGGGCTTGGGGATTTTTTTGCGGTAATTGTGGAGAATTGCTCACGCTGCCCTGGTTTGCTTGGGATTACCCTAGGATAAAAGGCGATCGCTTTGCCGTTGTAACTGTTGGGGTAGGGGATCGATGGGATTAATGATGAGACCCGGACAATGGCCCCCGGTCACCGTTTGTTCAGGCGCTCCTTGGAAAAAGAGCCAGCGGTTGCCGGGGTTTAGCTCCAGGAGCGTTTGGGGGTTTTGGGTTAACCATAACAATGAACCTTCCGGGCGGGATAGAGACGTATTTTCTCCTAATGGCTCAGGATTAATCCGGGCCAGGGCTTCGAGGATCGTCGCGCGGCTGTTGAGCAGACCACTCTGGGCTGTCCAAAATTTCACATTCAGTTGCGATCGCCGGGCATAAAAATAGAGAGAAGCCGCTGCACTGGCCGCCTGTTCAAAGCTATCGGCCTCCCAAGCAAAATGATGATCCAAGCAAATAATCAGTTCTTCGCCGCCCGTGGTAATTTCTAGCTCCCGTACCTTAAATTCCCCAAAGCGGGCACTGCTGCGCCAGTGGATCAACCGCATTGGGTCGCCCATCCGGTAGTTCCGAATCGCCTTCGTCATCCCTTCGGTGGCGTTTTGATAGAGATTTTCACTCTGAAATTTGGTGCTGTCTTCGCTGCCGATGTGGTCAATGATCGGGCAACTACTCAGGGGAAAAATTTGCGGATAAACCACAACCCGGCCCGGTACTGAACGCCGCCGCCGACACCAAAACAAGCCCAAGGGGTTTGCGGTGCGCAACTCGACTCCCTCCCACTGAAATACACCACGTTTTTGGGCATCTAGCTCGTAGACCCAATCTAAACTTTCCTGGGGTGAGAGGGTTTCTAGGACTGTCCGCCGGGGTGCCCCCAAGCCAGACGAAATTTGATCTGTGACAGCAATGAGGGTTTTGGCGTTTTTACTGTCATTGGTCAGGGTTAGATGAATGCTTAAAACTTCCCCAACGCTAACCGGGGCCGTGGGCGATCGCCGAATTTCAAGTTGCCTCAAGGCTCGCACTGGCAGGATTGCCCCTAAACATAAAATGGCGAGGATCGTACCGCTGAGGACATATAACCAGCCCGCCATCGTATTTGTGGCGGCCCCAAAAAAACAGAGGGCAATGACAAATAAAATACCACCCCCATAGGCGGGAGCGACCCAACGTCGTTCGAGGCTGAGGTAAAAATTATGCTGCGGTTGTGCCATAGGTTGAAGAGAAAACCATTAAGGATGTTTACGATCGCCGCTCTCCAGGGGACGGCCTTACCTAGGATCAATAGTAATGCCCCTTTCCATTGTTCCCAATTGTCTATGTCTTTGCCCAAACTCGCTGAGTTAGACTTTTTGCCCTACATCGATGCTGATGGGGCGATCGCCCCGACCCTGGGGGGCAAGATTGGCCTCTATGGGATCTTCGATGGGAGCCAGACCCTCTGCTATGTTGGTTATTCCCGTGATGTGTCCAAAAGCTTACAACAGCACCTTATTCGTTGTCCGGAACAATGCCATTGGGTGAAAATTTTCCAGTGCGATCGCCCCAGCCGGACTCTCCTAGAGGAAATGCGGGCTGCTTGGTTAACAGAAAATGGCACCATCCCCCCCGGCAACGGCGAGGCAGAATCCCTCTGGACGCAACCCATCGACATTAAAGAAGATTTGCCCCCAGCAGCACGGGAAGCCCTCCAGCAGAGCACCGAATTAGATATGGTCAAACACCTGAAAAACTATGCTCGCCAACGGGAAGCAACTATCAAAGAATACCTAATCGGGCGGGGCCTCAAAATTGACCTCCGCTTTCAGCCGAAGCTCAAGGAACAGGGGCTCCTAGACCTGAAATAATGACGGCTACAACTGCGGAAGAATATAGCGATCAAGAATTGTGGGTAGTGCTGTTTAAGTATTCAATATTGACATCACACCGGAAGTAATGGGTCCCACAAGTTAAATACTCACTTTTGGATTTATTGTGTCAAAGGACAGCCCTGATCACGGGTGAGGGAAACAACACTATGGCGAGAATAGGGTTCTTCCCCAGAACTTTTGACAATGTCTAATTTGACTTTCAAAGCGCTCATCTGGGGATGGTCTGCAAAAATAGATTCGGCTAAATTCCGGTTCATAATTTCCCAGTAATCTGTTTCGTTGGGGTATTCCCGCAGAAAACGCTCAATTTCAGCGGCGAGGGGCACAAAATTGATGTAGTTTGACCGCTGGGCCGTGGGTTGGTCAACGTAGCGAAAATCGACAGCGATATTGAGAATTGCCCAATCTTGGTGCTCAATGGCATAGTCATCGATGGTGAAGCCAAAACTTTCTTCCCGCAGCAGGCAGGGATCAATGGGCGTGGCGATCGCCGCTGGCATAGGGAGGATCAATAACGAGGCCAGAACAAGGATTAGAAATTTTTTCGAGGGAGAAAGCAACATTATTTCAAGGAATGGGAAATGAGAAAGCTGTGATCATACAACTACCGGAATTCGAGGGGGGCGATCACCTTGTAGGACTTTAGGGGAAAATGGCTGAGGTGAGGTCGGGATAGGGAACACAACGATGGAACAACGTGGAGTCGTTAATGATACGATCATAGTGGCAATGGGGTAAATCCCGTTATCGAGCCAAAACTGGTGGCGACCTTGCGTATCGACACAAACGTACTCTCAAGACAAAATGCTTGATTGGTGAACAGTGCGACCTACGTGAAACGTATTAAGCAATTGAATACCTCCAAGCAAATCGGTGGGACGCATCGATTAAGCCTGTGGAGCCGAACCCGTAGGGATGGCAACGAAGCAGGAACTTCTCAGTAGCCGGGGTGCGCAAGAGTTCACCCATGAGGCGAGAAGCCCGTGCTGTAATCTTGATTCAGCATCGGGAAAACGTCACGATAAGCTAACAAAAGGAAATTGGCTGAGTAAGAGCATTAAAACTTCATGAGTGAAACACAGTTTGATTATGATTTGGTGATTATCGGCGCGGGGGTCGGTGGCCACGGTGCCGCGCTCCATGCCGTGAAATGTGGCCTGAAAACGGCCATTGTTGAAGCCGCAGACATGGGCGGTACTTGCGTCAATCGTGGTTGTATTCCGTCTAAAGCCCTCCTGGCTGCCTCCGGAAAAGTCCGGGAAATGCGCGACCAGAAGCACCTCAGCGAGATGGGTATTAATGTTGGTGCGGTTGATTTTAGTCGTGAGGCGATCGCCGCCCATGCCACCGATTTGGTAAACAAAATCCAAAGCGATCTCACCAATAGCCTCAAGCGTTTGAATGTCGATATTATTCGCGGTTGGGGAAAAATTGACGGCGTCCAGAAAGTCTGTGTCATTGGCGAAGACGGTGTGAAAAACATCACCGCCAAAGAAATTATGATTTGCACTGGCTCGAAACCCTTTGTCCCCCCCGGCATCCAAGTCGATGGCAAAACCGTTTTCACTAGCGACGATGCAGTGCGTTTAGAAACCCTGCCCCAGTGGGTCGCAATTATTGGAAGCGGTTACATCGGCCTCGAATTTTCCGACGTTTACACCGCCCTCGGTTGCGAAATTACGATGATCGAAGCCCTTGATGATCTGATGCCTGGCTTTGACCCAGAGATTGCGAAACTAGCCAAGCGCGCCTTAATTGATAGCCGTGACATCGAAACCTATACTGGCGTCTTTGCCACGAAAGTTATGCCTGGCTCTCCGGTCAAGATCGAACTCACCGACGCAAAAACTAAAGAAGTCGTCGAAAATCTCGAAGTAGATGCTTGTCTGGTCGCCACCGGGCGCGTCCCCGCCACAAAAAACCTCGGCTTAGATGCCGTTGGCGTGGAAACAGACCGCCGGGGCTTCATTGAGGTAAATGACAAAATGCAGGTGATCAAAGACGGTCAACCTGTACCCCATCTCTGGGCTGTGGGCGATGCCACCGGAAAAATGATGTTGGCCCATGCTGCCTCTGGTCAGGGGGTTGTGGCTGTAGAAAATATGATCGGCAATGCCATGACCGTTGACTATGCCGCGATTCCGGCAGCAGCGTTTACTCACCCAGAAATTAGCTATGTGGGGATGAGCGAACCCCAAGCGAAGGAAGCCGCCGCTGCAGGTGGTTTTGAAATTGCCACGGCAAAAACGTACTTTAAAGGCAATTCCAAAGCCCTCGCTGAAAAAGAAACCGACGGCATCGCCAAGATTATCTACCGTAAGGACACCGGGGAATTGTTGGGCGTCCATATTATGGGGATCCACGCTTCGGATCTGATCCAAGAGGCCGCCAATGCGATCGCCGAGAAAAAACCCGTCCAAGAATTGGCGTTTAACGTCCACGCCCACCCGACCCTCTCGGAAGTTCTCGACGAAGCCTACAAGCGAGCGAAAGTCACCGCGTAAATTACGTTAGAATTTGGCATCAAAACAGGGGTTGTTCGCTGAATAGATTCAAGGAAAACCTCTGTTTTGCCCTTATCTCACTCTTTTTTATAATCCCCTAAACCAAATCTTTGAGGCATAAAACCATGGTTTCGATGACCCCCAAAAGTGGTGTTTTATTATTACTATGCTGCGTCTTTGCGATCGCCGCTGTGGGTTGCGTGTTTGAACTCAGTTCCGGCGAACCCGATCTTGGTGCGACCAATACCACCATTATCCTGGCCCTCAGTATTCCCCTGACCATTGCCTCTTTTTTGTGGGCCGTCCAAGATACTCGCGCCAATCAAGACTAGGCGTTCAACAGCCCGTATCAATTTACAAAAATATCTTTAAGATCCGGCAATCTATCGTTATAACTAAAGTTGAGGCGGGGCGCTCCTCCGTCTTTTGCGTTTTAGAAAAAAATTATTACGATGCAAGCTTCTGGTATTTTGCGCCAAATTTCCACTGGCGGTGTTCAAGCCCCACTGCTGCCCGATTTTTCCCTTGATCATCGTCAAGAAATTCTCATTGGCCGCGAACCCAGTTGCCAGATTGCCCTCAACCCCAATCTTTACACCGTTGTCTCCCGTCGCCACGTTCTGATTCGTCCCCAGGGTCAAGGTTGGGAAGCCGTTGATCTCGGCAGTGCGAATGGCACCTTTATCAATGGTCAACGGTTACAAGGTTCACGAATCCTGCAAGCAGGCGATCGCCTCACCCTCGGAGACAATGGCCCCAGCTTTAGTTTCGAGCTCCAGAGCCAAGGCCACAATCCCCAGGCTCCCCTCGATCCCGGTTCCCATATCCCTGTCCCCGGCCCCATTGTCAGTCCCAACTCCAACCTCACCCTGACCCAACTTTTTCCCATCGCCGCCACCGGGAAAGACCTCTCCAGCAAAGCCTATCTCGTGCCGGGGATCCTCACCGTTATTTTTGTCGTCCTCATGTTCGCCACCATTGGCGCACCTGGACTCTTTAATTTTTTACTGGGAACCTATATTGCTGGGGCCGCTTTCTACTACATTTATCAACTCTGTGGTAAGCGTAAAGCTTGGATCGTTATACTTGGTTCCGGCTTCCTTACAGCCCTCATGTTAGTTACCCCGGTTGTTGACTTATTCATTTTTGTATTTCGAGTCATTCTGCCGGGCAATATCAGTGACGCTGATGGCGTGGGTCGGCTCTTCGTCGGCATGTTTTTTGGTGCTGGCCTGATGGAAGAAATTTTGAAGGCGATCCCTATTTTCGTCGCCATGGGCATCGGCAACCTGTTTGGCCCGAAACGTCGCGAAAAAATTGGTGTCACCGAACCCCTCGATGGTATTTTGCTTGGAGCAGCCTCCGCCGTCGGTTTTACCCTGATTGAAACCCTCGGTCAGTACGTCCCCAACATCATTAACGAAGTTTCCCTTCAAGTCGATCCCGGCACAGGGGAATTACTCGGTTTACAACTGCTCATTCCCAGAATCCTCGGTTCCGTAGCTGGGCACATGGCCTACAGCGGTTATTTCGGTTATTTCATCGGTCTCAGTGTCCTCAAACCATCAAAGTCTGTACAGATCTTAATTATTGGTTGCCTTACCTCCTCGTTACTCCATGCCCTTTGGAATACTGTCGGCTCCTTCAGTAGTATCCTGTTGGCGGTGGTGGGGGTTTTTTCCTATGCCTTTCTTGCTGCGGCAATCCTCAAGGCCCGCGCCCTTTCTCCGACCCGCGCAGAAAATTTTGCCACCCGCATTGCAAAATAATCTGGCCTAAATCTAAAACGAGAATCTCCGACCCCCACCACGATTTTGTGACGGAGAAGTTGCCATAATAGAATTTACAAAAATTCACTTTTCCTAGACCTATGGCAGATCAACTCATTCGCGGTACCGCAGCAGACAATGGCATTCGGGTAGTGGGCGTTATTTCCACAAATCTCACTGAGGAAGCCCGACAACGCCATAAATTATCCTATGTGGCGACGGCTGCCCTAGGTCGCACCATGGCTTCGGCCCTGTTGATTTCTTCAAGTATGAAAAAACAGGAAGCCCGCCTCAATCTGCGCATCAAAGGCGATGGCCCCCTGGGGGGATTATTGGTGGATGCTGGCCCAGATGGCACCGTGCGGGGCTATGTACAAAATCCAGGCGTGGAGTTACCCCCCAATGCAAAGGGAAAGTTAGACGTGGGCGGCGCTGTAGGCAAAGGATTTCTTTATGCGGTAAAAGATTTTGGCCGGGGCTACCCTTACTCCAGTACGGTAGAGTTGGTTTCTGGGGAGATTGGCGATGATGTTACCCATTATTTAGCAACCTCGGAACAAACCCCTTCGGCGTTGTTAGTGGGGGTCTTTGTTGGCGCAGAAGGAGTCACTGCCGCTGGGGGAATTTTGCTGCAGATCTTACCGAAAGCGGCCCGTGACGAGAGCTTAGTCGCCAAACTAGAAAGTCGCCTAGGGCAATTATCGGGCTTTACGCCGCTATTGCAGCAGGGCAAGTCTCTCCATGATATTTTCCAGGATCTCCTCGGCGATGAAGACCTCAACATTTTCCCAGAGACACAAATGGTGCGCTTTGACTGCGGCTGTACCTTTGAGCGGATGATGGGTGCCCTGAAGATGTTGGGCCAGGATGAGTTGCTGGATATGATCGAAAAAGATGGCGGGGCAGAGGCCACCTGCAATTTCTGCAACGAGGTGTACCATGCGGATGTGGATCACCTGAGTCGCTTGGTTGAGGAATTAAAGGCTGATGCCCATTAGAGAACGCTTTCTAGGGAAAGTTTTTTTCTAAGGAAGAATTTTAAGGATTATTCCTGGAGCATCCAAAACCCGGCAAATTGTTCTTCGTCGGGGCTTTTTTGGATAGCAAGGAAATGAATTCCTGCTGCGGCTTTTTTGGCAGCTTCAAATGATTCTGCTTCCTTGAGGGTTTGGGCGTTGGGTAGGTCGGCGACGATCCAACTGTCGCTCACCCCTGTTTCGAGGACGAGGCTACTGCGGGGATTTTTTTGGAGATGGAGAAATCCGAGTTCGAGGCCAGACATCCAACCAGCGAGGGGGACAGCCCTAGGAGAAAAAATCAAAAGGCCGGGGATCTTTGTCGTGGGGTCGAGGTGGGTCAGGGGAAAGGGTTCGCCAAAGGCAATGTCCCATTCGTCAAAATCACTGAAGGCGCTAGCTTCGAGGGAAACGATCGCCCATTTGTCTCCTTTATCCCCCCGGACGGCATCGGGGAGGGCGATCGCATTAAGGGCGGGATATTGGACGGAGCTAGATTTGGCGGATTTCTCGTCGTAGTTGGCTTCCTGGGGATAGACTTCCTGTTCCCGCTGGGTGATCCAGGTCATGAGGGTATAGGTGCGACGGGAGGGGGCGGCGGGAATACCTGCATCTTCGCAACCTTTGGTGATCATGTTATTCATCTGGCGGCGAAAGAAGCGGATCTTGGTGGGGCTTTGGCCGGAGGTGGCGATCGCCTTTTCGATGGCCGTCTTGAGGGTGATCGAATTCACATCGGTGTTGCTGCAAAATTCACTGTAACGGAAAAGGGTCGTCGGATCCTGCTGGATGCGGGTGGGGGTTTCGCAGATGAGGATTTCCCACAGTTTTTTGTCGTTGTCATCCAAAAGCGGGCGCGAATAAAAATCAAGTTCCCAAATAGTCACGGTAAATCTCAACTACACAACTAAACCATTACTGATTTTGCCCCATCGACCTTGCTTTATTCAATTCCAGGGGTTGCAATTTCCCCAAGAGCCGTCCTTGAGCTGGGGAGTAACCAGGCGATCACCTTCTTGATCACCGCCGGAGATGAATTTTTTTTGGTAGTCTTATACACGTTATTTCGGGGTGGAAACACAAAACCATGGCGCTTTATCGACTTATTTACGTTAGCCAGGCGATCGCCGAGCTAGAATACCGCGATCTCATCGAAATTTTGCAAAAATCGGAGTTTAACAATCGTCGAGCTGGAATTACGGGGATGTTAGCCTTTGGCGATTTGATGTTTTTACAAATTTTGGAAGGGAGTCGGCGGGCCATTAGTGAAACTTACAATCGCATTTTGCTAGATTCGCGCCACACCAACGCCGAATTAATCGAGTTTTCAGAAATTGACCAGCGCGACTTTGGGATCTGGTCGATGAAGGTTTTGCAACTGAATAATCAGGACGAAGTGCGGCAGATTATCCTGAAATATTCCCATTCAGAGACCTTTTCGCCCGTTTCGATGACCGGCCCCCAGAGCCTTAATTTTTTGCGAGAAATCACAGCCCTCTATCACCAGGGAGGCATCCAGCAATAGCGCGGCAGCGTCGGGGATTCTTTGTTAGCTTATGTTCTGGACTCTATGCATTTTTTGACGATATTTTTCCGAGGCGATCGCCATGGCTACCTTTCTCCGGACTCTCAGCTACCGTTATCAATGGCTTTACGACACCATTTCCCGCCTCGCGGCCCTAACCGTCGGTGGTGAGACCCGTTTTCGGAACCTTGCTCTCCAGGGCTTAACCGGAGACAAAAGCCTGAAAATCCTCGATTTATGTTGCGGTGCTGGCCAAACCACCCAATTTCTCACCCAATATAGCGACGACGTCACCGGGCTTGATATTTCCCCCCTCGCCATTGAACGGGCGAAAAAAAATGTCCCCCAAGCGAATTATGTCGTTGCCCCTGCCGAAAAAATGCCCCTGCCGGATCAGCAGTTTGACCTGGTTCATACCAGTGCCGCCCTCCATGAAATGACCCCGACGCAACTGAGCCAAATTTTCCAGGAAGTGTACCGTGTCCTTAAGCCCGGCGGCATTTTTACCTTTATCGATTTGCACCAGCCGACCAATCCTTTTTTCGTCCCCAGTCTCTATACGTTCATGTTTCTCTTTGAGACCGAGACCGCCTGGCAGCTGATCAAAACTAATTTAGCCGAAAAACTCACCACCACAGGCTTTGAAATCCATAAACAGGAACAGTATGCAGGCGGAAGTTTGCAGATGATCCAGAGCCGAAAACCGGGAAGTGAGCCGCTAAAATAAAAGCTTGGAAATCAACAGCAACTGAGGTGTTATGGCGCTATTTAATTCCAATTTACTGGAGCCAAACTTAATTTTAGGGAAAACCATTTTGCATCTCAGTCCAGAGATTATCCGTCATCACCGTTTAAAGGGTTTGATCCTCGATGTGGATGACACGTTGGTCTCGATGCGCCAGAGCTATGCCTCAGATGATGTGCTGGAGTGGGTGACCCAAGTCAGACGGGTGGCGGATATTTGGCTCGTGAGCAATAACCTCAGCCAAAAACGGATTGGGCGGATTGCCGAGTCCCTGGAGTTACCTTATTTGTTCGGGGCGAAAAAACCATCTCGGAAAAAGCTCCGTAAAGCGATGGATGCCATGGATCTGCGTCCCCAAGAAGTGGCGATGGTTGGCGATCGCCTGTTTACAGATGTCCTCGCTGGTAATCGCTTGGGTTTATTTACGATTTTGGTGGAGCCGATGATTGATCCCCTCGTGGCGACACGCCAAAACCCAGTGCGGAATATCGAAGTCTGGATTTCAAAATTCCTTGGGGCCTCCTTTGATGACATGAAACAAACCTTTACAAAAGGCCACAAAAGTAAACCTCGATAAATATAAAAAAAATGTTACGAATCTGTTGAGATTGGCAATCATCAGGCATAATCTTTTACAGAAAATATAACAAGGGATCACCTGATATATATAGATCCCAACATAATAAACTACTAAAATTCTTTTCAACTTGTTTCGTTCGGGTCGATTCCTCAGGGGATCGATTTTTTGTCTGTTTTGGGTAAAATAACAGCGTTTCTTCTGGTTTTCAGCGAAAATCGTTACAGACCGAAACCAAAGAAAACATTTATCAATATTCCGAAAAGCGCAACTAGCTAAAGATAGACTTATTTCACTAACTAAGTTTAAATACCTATTCCGCAATCCAGATTTCTTAATTTTTACCTTCTAGCGATGGGTGATTGTCTATTAAATGGGCACTAAAAATAGCCCTGACAAAGTTCCCAAAAAGCATCACAATTGAATCCCTAAAACCTGGGTATAGGCACCCCGGGCCTGGGTGACACCAATGGTGCGCTGGGAAGCCTCGATCATCGGCCGCCGTAGACTGACCACCAAAAATTGCGCCTGGGCCGCCTGCTGCTTAATCATCTTGGAAAGACGCTCCACATTCGCCCCGTCCAAAAACATATCCACCTCATCGAAGGCATAGAAGGGAGAGGGACGATAACGTTGAAGCGAAAAAATAAACGATAGGGCCGTGAGGGATTTTTCCCCCCCCGACATGGAACTGAGGCGCTGCACAGGTTTACCCTTGGGGTGAGCCACCAAATTTAGGCCCCCGGCGAAGGGATCCGCTGGGTCATCCAATTGGAGATAGCCATCACCGTCAGAGAGGGTAGCAAAGATTTTTTGGAAATTTTCGTTGACGGCATCAAAAGCTTTTTTAAATTCCTGGAAGCGGCGCGTGGTAAAGCGTTCAATGCGGGCCAGGACTTCGAGGCGTTCCTGTTCGAGGGTGGATAATTTTTCAGATAGCTCCCCCAGACGAATTTGGGTTTGTTCATATTCCTTGAGGGCGAGCATATTCACGGGTTCGAGATCTTCGATTTTCTTTTGGGTGCGACGATTGGCCCGCTGCGATTTCTCAATCTGTTCTGTGATCTCCTGGAGCGCTTGGTCGAGTTTTTCGGGTACTACTTCCACGAGCAGATGGGTGGGATCAAGATCCGGCGGCAGTTCGGCCTCTTGGGCTTGGAGGTGCTGTTGCAGTTTTTCGAGCTGTTGCGCCCGTTCCTGTTGCTGGGTTTGGAGTTTTTCCAGACGCCATTGGCTATCTTGGTGCTGTTTTTGGAGATTTTTGAGCTGAACTTCCGCCTGATCCCGTTGTTTTTTTACATCGCCCATCTGGGCAGAGAGTTCCGCCAGCAGGGTTTCAGTGGTTTGAATTTCCGTATCAATTTGATCGAGTTGCGTTTGGATAACAGCGATTTGGCCTTGGAGATCTTCTAGTTGGGTTTGGGTTTCCTGGAGTCGTTGTTCGTCGTTGGTTAATTTTTCACTGAGACGAATTAGCTGGGCGTCGCGGTCTTGGATCGTCTGTTGGGTGCTGTTGAGGGTCTGGGCAGCCGCTTGGAGGGTGACTTCCTGGGCTTTGATTTCCTGTTGGATTTCTTGCCACTCCCGGTGGGTTTGCTGGGCTTCGAGCCGGGCTAGATGTTGTTGTTGAGCCGCTAATTGTTGTTCGAGTTGCGGAATTGTCTGGGTGAGATCTTCGAGGTGGGTTTCGGCGATCGCCAATTCGTTTTGAGATTGCTGTTGCTGTTGCTGGCTTTGTTCAAGTTGGGGGCGCAATTTTTCGAGAGATTTCGTGAGTTGCACCTGGTGTAGTTGGGCTTCCCGTTCCCGTTGGCGCGCTTGGGTCAGTTGCTGGCTGAGATCCTGGAGGCGATCGCCTTTGTCGAGGAGGGCATTTTCGGTGTAGCGCAACAGGTGCTCAATTTCTTCGAGTCGTTCCCGCAGGGCAAGGATTTCCGCCGAATCCCCCGTGGCCATGCTGCCGAAATGGAGGGTTGATTTTTGGGAGAGACTCCCCCCGGTCATTGCCCCCGTGGTCTCTAGGAGTTCGCCATCGAGGGTGACAATGCGGGTTTGCCCCATAAAATTCCGGGCGAGATCGAGGCTTTCAAAGACGGCGGTACTGCCAAAAACGTAGCGAAAAATATCCAAATAACGGCGATCACATTGAATCAGGTTGACGGCAAAATCAACAAAGCCCTGGGCGTAACGGGGGATGGTGTTGGTGTGCAATTTCGGGGCGCGGATTTTATTCAGGGGTAAGAAAGTAGCCCGGCCCGCCCGCTGATTTTTTAGGAGTTTGATCCCCGTCGCCGCCGTTTCGTCATCTTCGACAACAAGGTAGCCGAGGCGACCCCCGGCGGCGATTTCCAAGGCCTGTTGGTAGGCTTTTTCCACTTGGCCCAGTTGGGCGACCAACCCATGAACACCGGGTAAATTGGCGTTCAAAATCACCTTTGTGGCGTAGGTGCCCTGGGCTTCCTGTTGGGCCTGGGAGCGGGCTTCGAGTTGATCCAGTTGCCGTTGTTTGTCCCGCTGTTCCCGCTGGAGGCGATCGCCAGTTTCCTGGTCGAGCTTGCGGCTTTCTTCCAGTTGGGCGAATTGTGTCGCAAGGGTTTGAATGGTTTCTTGTTGACAGGTGATCTCCGTTTGGGCTGTGGCTAATTCTGTTTCCTGTTGGCTGATATCGGTGCTGAGTTGGGTAATTTGCTCAGTTTGGCTGGTGATATTGTGCTGGAGCTGGCTAAGGCGTTCTTGCAGGAGGGCTTGTTCGGTGCGTTGGGGATTGAGTTGATCCTGGATGCCTTGAATTTCCTTGGCGATCGCCGCCTGTTCCTGTACCCAAGCTTCCGAAGAACTGGCTAACTCATCGGCCCGTTGGCGACTGTCTTGGAGGATTTTTGCGGCGGCGGCTTGGGCGGCCTGGTGTTGGGGGAGGGTTTCTTCTTGGAGGGTGAGTTTTTCTTCTTCGAGGCGCAGCAGTTGTTGCTGGTTGACTTGTACCGTTTCTAGCAGTTGGCGGTGGAGCTGGAGCGATCGCCGTTGGTCTTCCTCTAATTCCGTTTGCCGTTGGCCCCATTGGTGCCGTTTTGCCTTTTGGGTGGCGAGTTTGGACGCAACCGAAAGTTGTTCATCTTCCCCCAGGGCTTTTACCTTGGCGTTCAAACTTTCTAGGGTTTGGCCAGTCTGAAAAATTTCCCCATCCAAAGCGTTCAAATTTTGAGTTAACTGGGTGCGTTCCTGGGCGCTGCTGGCGAGATCCCGTTGCAGTTTTTCCTCTTGAAGTTGGAGCGATCGCCATGTTAAAAGAACTTCTTCCTGCTGCTGGCGGGCCAGGTCAATTTTGAGCCGTTGGTATTGTTCAGCCTTGAGGCGATCGTCGGCCAGCTTTTCTAAATTGCGTTCTAGCTCCTGGCGAATAATATGGCATTTTTCTTCCCGTTCTTTGACTGCATTGAGGGTTTCTCTGGTCTGGGTAATTTTGCGGTCAAATTCTGCCACGCCCGCCAGTTCATCGATGATTTCCCGCCGCTCCCGCCCGTTCATCGTAATAATCCGCGTCACGTCCCCCTGGAGCACGACGTTATAGCCTTCGGGATAAATGCGTAGGCGATTCAGTTGTTCGTGGAGTTCCGTAGCAGTGCAGGGCTGGTCATTAATGTAATAGGTCGAGGCATAACTGCCGCTTTTGGTAACCCGGAGTTTGCGCGTCACCGTCCAATCGTGGCTCTGGAATTGCGCTAAAAATTCCTTTAATTCCGAGGCTTCTGTGGCTTCCGTTTGATATTGCTGGGCGAGATCACTGAGATCAAAGGTGACCGACACCACCGTTTCGGCAGCACCTTTCCCTTGGCTATGTTTATGATTGATTAAATCGGGTAATCGTTCCGCCCGCATTCCCTTAGAACTGGCAAGGCCCAAGCAAAACAAAATGCCGTCGAGGATATTCGATTTTCCCGAACCATTTGGCCCAGAAACCACCGTAAAACCAGGACGTAGGGGCACGGCGACGGTACCACCGAAGGATTTGAAGTGGGAAAGCTCGATTTGCTTGATGTGTACCATCAGCGCCGGACGGGGGACAAAACAGAGGTTGAGTTAGAATTTTAGCGTCTAACTGCCCAGGCAAAGTGTTTTATCGGTGGCGATCGCCAAATCTTCCTGAGAACTTTAGACAAGCGCGATCAATAGCCTGCTAGAGTGGATGCTATATCTTGACGCCTAATTTTTTGTCTATTTCACTAAGGTGTTGACGTTCGTCTATGTTGACTGCTGAATCTTTTCTGCCGAGTGTCCCTGTATTTCAGGTGTTGGTACATCTACACCCCAACTATTGCCAATGGCTGACTGAGCGGATCCAGCACCATCAGGGAACGCACGTGGTCACCCTCAACGCCGAAATTGCGATGATGACGGAAAAAAACAAGGCGATCGCCAAGGTGATTAAGCAGGCAGATTTGATTATTCCCGACGGCGCAGGGATCGTCCTCTACCTCAAGCTCAAGGGTAAAAAACAACACCGAGTACCCGGCATCGAACTCGCAGAACAACTGTTAGCCCAGGCTGCGGCCCATGATTGGCGCGTCGTCTTTTTTGGTGGCTCCCCTGGGATTGCCGACCAAGCAAAGGAAAATTGGCTCAAACGTTATCCTGATTTAGATATCACGACCCAGCACGGCTATCTCAACTCAGAAATGGCGGCGGACTGGGAGCATCAGTTGCAGCAGTTGCAACCCCAACTCATTTTTACTTGCCTCGGTGTCCCGAAACAGGAATTTTGGATCGAAGAACATCGCCACCTTTGTCCCCACAGCACTTGGATCGGTCTAGGGGGAAGCTTTGATGTGTGGGCTGGCGTCAAACAGCGCGCCCCGAAACTGTGGCAAAAACTTCATTTGGAGTGGCTTTATCGTCTTTATCAGGAACCTTGGCGTTGGCGACGGATGTTGGCGTTACCACAATTTGTTTGGCGTGCTTTGTGGTCTTAGTCAATTCAAATGCTTGAAGTCAAAAGCAACATTTGCAGAATTGAGTAGGATTAAAGAAACATCATCAACGAATCAAGGTGCTTGGTATGGTAGACACCCTCGCCCAAAGACTAACCCTCCAAGCTTTTTTACAGCAACCAGAAACAACACCTGCCAGCGAATATATTGATGGAGAAGTCATTCAGAAGCCGATGCCAAAAGGAAGGCATAGCCGTTTACAAGGAAAACTTTGTGCTGTGATTAATCAGGTCGCAGAAGACCAAAAAATTGCCTATGCTTTCCCTGAATTAAGATGCAGCTTTGGTACACGCTCCATCGTGCCTGATATTGCAGTTTTTCGGTGGGATCGAATTCCCTTTACCGCAACTGGCAGCGTTCCCGATAATTTTGATCTAGCGCCAGATTGGACGATCGAAATTCTTTCCCCAGACCAAAGAGCGAATAAGGTTCTTGGTAATATTCTCTATTGCCTGGAACATGGCAGTCGTTTGGGATGGTTTATTGACCCAGATGATCTTAGTATTTTGTTTTTAGAACCCCAGCAACAACCCATCTTATTCCAAGGGGATCAAGAGGTTCCTGTCTTACCAGAGTTAGATATCAAGCTCAGTGTCGATCAGATTTTTTATTGGCTAAAAATGATCTAATTTAGAATCCTCTTTTTAGAGGCGATCGCCAACTGTTCAGAACTGGGTAATTGATCAAAATCATAGAGAATTTCTTGGGCTAAAGCAGTCATATCGCTTTATCTCAATATTTATCTAGAGTCTAGCATGAACAAACCAGTAATTAGGCGATCAACTTATAATCCAAATGATTGTTTCATGAGAGTGGAAAGAATTTGTATCAAAACTCCGATTGTGACTGCACCACCTTTTTCTTGTACTATTGCCATGACTTTTTTCCATCGGGTATCATCCCGTGCGGTATCTAGAAAGTCATGACCCGTCATTGTCAATCGGTCAATCACAACTCCAGAAGGAGCATCAAATCCTCGCCCAAGATCTCGTACTTCTGCGAAACCAGCATCACCAAGAAGCAATATATGTTCACATACTTCTTCAAAGTTATGTTCACCAATATTCAGTTTATAATGCCGCGATGAATATTGTGCTTTATCAGTAACCACAATTGGATATCCAGCATCACAAGATTCGGCTTGATTTAGTATCCAACGTAGTAAATCCCAGTTACGTTTCATGTTTTTTTACAAATTAATATTTGGTAAATTTATCTCAAATAAATCATCAAAAAGATGCGTTGTTTTTTATTAAAAAACCTTACAGTTCAGAGATCACTCTTGTTTCTTGATCAGCAGGTACTTAATTGTAATTGCTGAGATCTGCTATACACCATCCACCCGGCAGTTGTTTAGCTCTTTCAGCATCTTCTTCTTTGGTCATTCCCAAACTCCAATCAGCAATAATTGCTTGCCCTCCTTTATTACTGGATTCAATACGGAGCTTTACTCTTGCAATATCTCCACTTGTAAAATAATCAAGAATCTCAACTTTACGAGGAGCAAAAAGACTGGATTGAAGAATTGCATATTGACTGCACCAGTAGCGCGTTCCATCATCACCCTCTTTTGTGATTGCATTTATCCAAGTATTCAACAACTGTTTAGCCATATCGACAGGCATTTCTTGCTGTTGAGGTTTAGGTTGTGATGGCACTGCTTTTGGTTGAGATTGAGAGGCTGTTGAATCTGGAGAACTAGGAGAAGAAGCTGACACTAGTTGATTGTTTCCTTCAGCAACTTTTTGTACTTTGTTTTTTGTAAGATCAGCATTTTTTTTGTACTCAATGAGCTTTTGCTGTGCCAAAGTATAATCCTTATGATCTTTTGGTACTTTCTCAAGTAATTGCACTGCTTTTAACCAGAGATCTACAACAGTTTTCCAATCGGCTTCATCTTGAGCAATCGAAGCAAATTTTGCAGCATCCATACCTGCATTTAGAGCTTCTTGGAATGGATCAGGCTGAGGAGCAGATTCTTGTGCAGGTTCAGGGATGGGAGAAGAACTAACAGGAACTGTGGGTGAAGTATTCGTTCTGGGTACTGGCGTTGATGCCGATGTAGTTGTATTTTTCTGTTCATTACAACTCCCTAATACAACACAAATAAGCAGGACAACGATTGAAAAAGAAATCTTATTTTTACGATTTTTCATATTATCTCCGCATAAAAAAAGTCATAAAGTTCATGATTTCAATAAATCCATAAGAACACACCGATTATCTTATCTTACTTACAGCAAACAGTATATGTATATTAATTGACAAGCATCAAGACTAATTGAGTAAGAAGCTTGATCATATTTTTATGAATACCATTGAAAAACAACAAGGTATTCTCTCCTGCAAGTATCAAAACCGTTAAGCTATATGACGTACTCATTTTCAGACGGCAGACATGGCACGGGATTTACGCGCATTTATCAAATTGGTAGAAGAACGGGGGCAACTGCGCCGCATTAAAGCTCTGGTGGATTCGGATCTAGAAATTGCCGAGATTGCAAACCGGATGCTCCAGGTGGGTGGCCCGGCGTTGTTATTTGAGAATGTGCGGGGGACTTCCGTTCCGGTGGTTGTCAATCTGTTGGGGACAGTGGAGCGCATCTGTTGGGCGATGAAAATGGAAAAGCCCGAAGAATTGGAAGATCTAGGCCGCAAATTAGCGATGCTCCAACAGCCGAAACCCCCGAAAAAGATTTCCCAGGCCATTGATTTCGGCAAAGTGCTGTTTGATGTGCTGAAGGCGAAACCCGGTGGTAGCTTTTTTCCCCCTTGTCAGCAGGTGGTCGTTGAGCAGGAAGAATTAGATCTGGGTTTGATCCCGATGTTGCGCCCCTACCCGAAGGATGCGGGGAAAAATATTACTCTCGGCTTGGTGATTACGAAAGATTGTGAAACGGGGGTGCCCAATGTGGGGGTTTATCGCCTGCAATTGCAATCGAAAAATACGATGACGGTGCATTGGCTCTCGGTGCGGGGTGGGGCACGTCACCTGCGGAAGGCGGCAGAAAATGGCAAAAAATTAGAGGTGGCGATCGCCGTTGGTATTGACCCAATTTTGATCATGGCGGCGGCAACGCCGATCCCCGTGGATTTATCAGAGTGGCTGTTTGCGGGGCTATATGGCGGTTCTGGGGTGGCATTGACCAAATGTAAAACCGTCGATCTCGAAGTCCCTGCCGATGCGGAATTTATCCTCGAAGGCACGATTACTCCTGGGGAAATGCTACCCGATGGGCCATTTGGCGATCACATGGGCTATTACGGCGGCGTCGAGGATTCTCCCCTGGTGCGCTTCCACTGCCTAACCCACCGCAAGGATCCGATTTATCTGGCCACCTTTAGCGGTCGCCCTCCCAAAGAAGAAGCGATGATGGCGATCGCCTTGAACCGGATTTATACGCCGATCCTGCGGCAACAGGTTTCCGAGATTGTCGATTTTTTCCTGCCGATGGAGGCCCTCAGTTACAAGGCCGCGATTATTTCCATCGACAAAGCCTATCCTGGCCAAGCCCGTCGCGCTGCCCTTGCCTTTTGGAGTGCCCTGCCCCAATTTACCTATACGAAATTTGTGATTGTGGTGGATAAAGATGTAAATATCCGCGATCCCCGTCAAGTTGTCTGGGCGATCAGTTCTAAAGTTGATCCCGTGCGGGATGTGTTTATCCTGCCGGATACCCCCTTCGATACCCTCGATTTTGCCAGCGAAAAAATCGGTATGGGCGGCCGCATGGGCATTGATGCGACGACAAAAATCCCCCCCGAAACTGACCACGAGTGGGGTGAAGTCCTTGAGTCCGATCCTAAGATTGCCGAAAGGTGCGATCGCCGTTGGGCAGAATATGGCCTCGCTGATATTGATTTAACCGCCGTTGATCCCAACAAATTTGGCTACGAAATGTAGAAAACAATCCCGATCAAACCCAAAAATATCCTCAAAATTTCAGGGGCTAAACTCATACTTTGCCCAGCGAACAATCTGCCTTGCCTTGATAGAATATTGAATCCCTAGTCCTAACCCATCATTCCCCAAAACAAAACAATGCTGCGAACCCCCGTTGATTTTCAAGATGAGTTTGATGTCATTGTCATTGGTGCTGGCCATTCCGGTTGTGAAGCGGCTTTGGCCTCGGCCCGTTTAGGCTGCCGCACGCTGATGTTGACCCTCAACCTCGACAAAATCGCCTGGCAACCCTGTAATCCCGCCGTGGGCGGCCCCGCAAAATCCCAGCTAACCCACGAAGTGGATGCCTTGGGGGGGGAAATCGGTAAGATGGCAGACCGCACCTATCTCCAAAAGCGGGTGCTCAATGCGTCCCGGGGGCCAGCCGTCTGGGCCTTGCGCGCCCAAACCGATAAGCGCGAGTACGCTGCAGTGATGAAAAATATCGTTGAAAACCAAGATAATCTTGTGATTCGTGAGGGGATGGCGACGGATCTTGTGTTAGGCAACAACGATGAGATTTGTGGGATTCAAACCTATTTTGGGACTTGTTTTGGGGCCAAGGCCGTTGTCCTAACAACGGGGACTTTCCTTGGGGGAACGATCTGGATTGGGAACAAATCGATGCCTGCGGGCCGAGCCGGGGAATTTGCAGCAGTGGGCATGACAGAAACCTTAAACGAGTTGGGGTTTGAGACGGGGCGCTTAAAAACAGGCACCCCCGCCCGGGTGGATCGCCGTTCGGTTGATTACAGCAAAATGGAAATTCAACCGGCAGACGAAGAGGTACGGTGGTTTAGCTTTGATCCCGAAGCCTGGGTAGAGCGTGAACAAATGCCCTGTTACCTGACTCGAACAACCCCAAAGACCCATCAATTGATTAAAGACAATCTGCACCTGTCTCCCATCTATGGTGGCTTCATTGATTCCAAAGGCCCCCGTTATTGTCCGAGCATTGAAGACAAGATTGTCCGGTTTGCTGATAAGGATTCCCACCAAATTTTTATTGAACCGGAAGGGCGCACGATTCCAGAGCTTTATATCCAAGGTTTTTCGACGGGACTGCCCGAAAGTCTCCAGTTACAGATGCTCCAAAGTCTGCCGGGGATGGAAGATTGTGTGATGCTCCGCCCAGCCTATGCGGTGGAATATGACTACTTACCCGCAACCCAGTGTTACCCCACCCTGATGACCAAGCGCGTCGAAGGTTTATTTTCAGCGGGACAAATCAATGGCACCACGGGCTACGAAGAAGCAGCAGCCCAAGGGATCGTGGCAGGTATCAACGCGGCGAAATTTGCCCAGGGTCAGGACATGGTTGTTTTTCCCCGGGAACAAAGCTATCTAGGTACTTTGATTGATGATCTGTGTACAAAGGATTTGCGGGAACCCTACCGGATGCTGACTTCCCGTTCGGAATATCGCTTGATTCTCCGTTCCGATAATGCTGATCAGCGGTTAACGCCCCTGGGCCGGGAGATTGGTTTAATTGGCGATCGCCGTTGGGCCTTGTACCAAACGAAGCAGGAAAATATTGCTGCCGAAAAAGAACGACTCCACACGGAGCGGGTCAAAGAATTGGATCCCTTGGGCCAGAAAATTGCGGCGGATACGGGCCAAAAAATTAAAAGTTCTGTGACCTTAGCGGATTTATTGCGGCGACCCAAGTTCCACTATGCCGATCTCGCCAGTTATGGCTTGGGGAATGAGGCGCTCACCCAGGCAGAGCAAGCAGGGGCAGAAATTGATATTAAATATTCTGGCTATATCAAGCGGCAACAAAACCAAATTGACCAAATTAGCCGCCATGCGAATCGGAAGTTGCCGGAAGGTTTGGATTACTTGACGGTGGAAACCCTGTCGATGGAAGCCCGGGAAAAATTAAATAAGGTGCGCCCCCTCACCATTGGTCAGGCCACACGCATTGGCGGCGTCAACCCGGCAGATATTAATGCGTTGCTGGTTTATTTGGAGGTGCAACATCGTCAGAAAAACGCCCAGGAAGCCGTTACCTCCTAAATCAACGACCCTGGGGGATGGATTCTGGGGTTGAGTTTTGCTCGCACAGGATTAGCAATGTCTTGATGTCCTAGGGGATCGTCTCGGTGGAGCGCGGCGCAAATATAAGGCACGTCGACAAGAGTAACTTGGCAATACCATACTTCTGTGGGCACCAAGCGCGCGGTCACGCCCAAATGACATTGGCCCTGGCAAGGACTTGGGATCGCAAAAACCTGTGGTGGTAGGGACATTTGCTGAAAAGCTTGCAGAACAAAAGCACTCCCTCGCTCACGGCAGCTCCGGTGCTGGCAAACTAAAAGATAGCGATCGCCTGGTTCACCGGGTGGCATCAGGGGCAAACTTTCTGGGGACATGGCGAAACAGAACAGAGAATGGGGCAGCGGGCAATTTTAAAATTAGGCGCGACAATGGGGATGAGCACTTATCCATCTCAACCGGGCCAATGACGTATCTTCCGCTGGCACAAGCATCAACCCTGACAAAGTCATTACTCCATATTTTGATTGTAGGGGAAGATTTAGGGCGATCGCCCCTGGAGGATTGCCTAGAGCAAATTTCTCGGTGGGATCTGAGTTGGCGATCGCAACCCTTTGTGACCCCCCTAGAACCCGCCGACTTGATCATTCTCTTTTGTCCTGAGGCACTAACCGAAATATGGCTTGATCAAAGCTTGGCCCTGGCACTCCCGGTGGTGGTCGTTACCGCAGCCCCGCTCCCCAAGCAACCTGGCTTGATCGCAATTCCCCCCGGAGAGCTATCGCCGTTGACCCTCGAACTCGGTTTTCGGGCTGTGCTCCAGGAAAAATCCCCCGACTTGGTGCGTCAGCCAGCCCCCCGTCCCCTAGAAACCCATCTCCAGCTCACCACTATTCTGGTCAAATTTTCCCAGGCCCTTTTCCGTCCTGAAGCCACCCTAGATAAGGCCTTGGGAATCCTGGGACGCCACCTCCAGATGGAGCGGATCACTATTTTTCAATGGCATTGGGATGGGGCAGGTCAGATTAATTCGCCCCCCAACATTGTTGAACAATGGTCCTATGATGGTTCTCCTCCTTGCCAAAAAAAGGTCGCAGAATTTCCCCTCCACTGGTGGCAGCAACTCCTAGAGCTTGGTGATGTCGTGGCGATCGCCCACCAAAACCAAGACCCGAAATTAGTTCCCCTGTTGGAATTTCTGGAGGTCAAGGCATTTTTGGGGCTACCGATTTTTGACCACCAAGGCCACCACTGGGGGCATTTAATTTTCACCAGCGAAGCTCCCCGCGCTCATCCCTGGTCGGCCCTCGAAATTCAAACCCTGAAGATGGCGGCGGAACTGCTTCACCACAATTTGATCCGCACTGCTACCCAACGGGAACTAGAAGCCTCCGAAGCACTCTACGCCGGGATTGTGACCCATTCTGCGGAGGCCATTTTTTTGATCCGTGTCCACCGAGCGATCGCCATTACTGCTGCGGCTCCCGTTGACCTGACCGAATTGGTGACTGAGTTTACCTTTGAAATGGTCAACCCCACCTACTGCGAAAAAATGGGGGTTTATCCCCGGCAAATTATCGGAAAATCGCCCCAAACCGTCTTTCCCGAAAAGCTGGCGCAACAACTGTGTGATTCTTTCCAGGGTTGCCTCGAAATTGGTGAAACGCTGTTGTTTGAAGAAGTGCTCGAACTTCCCGACTGCACCCAAATTTGGCGAACTTGTCTGATCCCGATCCGCGATCGCCAGGGCACCATCCAACAGATCCAAGGCAGCGCCCGGGATGTCACCGAAGAACGTCAACTGGAACTGACCAAAATGCGCTACAGCCGCCATCAACATATGTTGGCTTCCTTGACGGTTAAAATTTTGCGCTCCTGGGACATGGACAAAATGTTAACCACGACGGTGCAGGAACTCCGCAAAACCCTCCAAGCCGACCGGGTGATTTTTTGGGAGATCTTAAATGAAACTGAAGGTAAAGTGACGGCGGAGGCGACTCACCCCAATGTCCGCTCGATGCTCCACCATCGGTTTCCCCTGGCGGCCTTTAACCGGGGCGATTTTGATCTATTTCGCCAGGGAGAACTCCAGACCTGCATCGACGTAGAAGCTGCGAAGTTTCCCCCGGCCCACGATGCTATGCTCCGGGAATATGGCGTTGTCGCCTACGCTGTTTTACCTGTCCTCGTGAGCGCCATGGATGATCCCGAAGGAGAACCGCGGCTAAAGGGTTTGATTTGTGTCCAGCAGTGCCATTTTCCTCAAATTTGGAATGCCGATGAATTGCATCTCCTGCGGCAGCTCATCAATCAAATTTGCATTGCCCTCAACCAAGCGGAGCTACTACAGCGCCAACGCCATTACACCAATGAACTGGCCCGTTCTAACCAAGAACTCGAACAGTTTGCCTATGTGGCGTCCCATGACCTCCAGGAACCGCTGCAACTGGTGGCTAATTATGCCCAACTGCTAGCCCGTCGCAATGGCGATCGCCTGGATGAGCGTTCTCAACGTTATCTCCAGCACATCACTGCGGGCACCCGCACGATGCAAACGCAAATTCAAGACTTGCTGCGTTATTCCCGCCTGAATACCCGTCAAAGTAAACCGGAACTGGTGTCTATGGAGGATTGTCTCCAACGGGCGATCGCCAACCTCAAGCTCAAACTCAAGCGGACTCACACCCAACTCCACTGTCCCAAAACCCTCCCAGAAGTCCTGGGTGATGGGAGTCAACTCCAAAGCCTCTGGCAAAATCTCCTCAGCAATGCAATTAAATACCGGGGCGATCGCCAACCCAAAATCACGATCAACGTCACCGAAACCGAACACCACTGGCAGTTTATGGTCGCAGACAACGGCATTGGGATCGATCCCAAACATCAACAGCGCATTTTTCAAATTTTTCAGCGGCTCCACACCCAGGAAGAATATCCCGGCACTGGAATTGGTCTCGCCATTTGTCACCGCATTGTCAAAATCCATGGGGGCGATATTTGGGTCACCTCCCAACCCCAGGCAGGGGCAACTTTTTACTTTACGCTGCCCATTTATCACCATTGAGTAATAAACCAATGGCAAGTTGAGGGGCGATCACCTTTAGCCGCAAAATAACAGAAAAATTTAAGGCATCCGCAGGGTCATGCCCCTAGGTAGGTTCGATACCATTGAAATCGATAGTATATTTTGAAAAATTTAGAGTCATCGTAGCCTAGACCCTTTCTTTGGCTTCTAACCCCAACGCCCTTGACCCAAACGCCCAACGCCCCCATTTATTCTGCTTGTTCCTTGACCGCCATCCAACGCTCCATTCTGATGGTGGATGATCAACCTGGCTATCTGGAGTTGATGGCAGAAGTCGTCGAAGAATACTTTCCAGAATTGCACCTCCAAACAGCCCCCAATGGTGAACAGGCCTGGCAGTTCCTCAATCAAGGACAAGCCCTCGCGCCGTCGGCAGCCGAGAACCAGAGCCATTGGATTTATCCCTCCCTAATCATTTCAGACTTAAATTTACCCAAAATATCCGGCGTGGATCTCCTCCATCGCATCAAACAAGATCCCTACCTCCAGGCGATCCCAGTGATTATTTTTAGCACCTCCCAGGCTGAACAAGATATCCTCCGTTGCTACCAGGCCCAGGCCAATTGCTTTATCACCAAACCTAGTAATGTGGATGATTTTTTTACCGTGGTGCAGCAAATCATTGCTTTTTGGTTGAATTTGGTGACTTTACCCCATTTTCCCCCGCAACAGATCCCTTGAGACCGTTTTGACGTATAGTTTTAGGTCTATTTTTCGGTTATCGCGGTTAGGGAATATCTATGTCTCAATTTGTCTTACAAGATTTCATTGGTTCTGAAGTGGAACGGAGCTACGCCGAATCTCCGGTGGTGATTTTGCCCATTCCCTACGAAGCGACAACCACCTATCGCAAAGGGTGTGAATGGGGGCCGGATGCACTGTTAGAAGCGTCCCATCAGCTGGAATGTTATGACGATGAGTTGCGCCGGGAAACTTGTTTTGATGTGGGGATTTTTACCCATGGGGCGATCGCCGATACGCGCCAGAATCCTGGACTGTCCGCCGAGGAAATGTTAGCGGTCACCAGCGAAACCACCCAAAATCTCTTGCAAGATGGCAAATTTGTGATTGCCCTGGGGGGAGAACACGCCATTACTACAGGGGTCGTGAAAGGTCATCTGGAGTTTTACCAAGAACCCTTTACGGTGGTACAAATTGATGCCCATGCGGATCTGCGCCAGAGCTACGAAGGTTCTGAACATAACCATGCTTGCATTATGCGACGGGTAATGGATTTGGGGTTGCCGAGTTTGCCTGTGGCGATCCGGAGCCTCTGTCGAGAAGAAGCGGATTTATTGGCGGCGAAGGAAATTCCGGTGATTTGGGCATGGGAGATGCAAAATGACCCCAACTGGATCGAAACGGCGATCGCCAATATTAAAACGGAAAAAGTTTTCCTTACCATTGACCTCGACGGCATTGACCCGACCCTCATCGCTGGCGTCGGCACCCCTGAACCCGGTGGCATGGATTGGTACAGCACCCTGCGCTTTTTGCGTCGCCTGTTTCGGGAAAAACAAGTGATCGGCTGCGACATCATGGAACTGGCCCCCTTAGATGACTCTGTGGTTTCTGAGTACACCGCCGCCAAGCTGGTGTATAAACTCATTGGCTACTGGTACGAAAATCGCTAGACTTTTCCCAAGGGTTGGGTCGTCTGGGAAAATCTTCGGGCAATGCAGGGCTTCGCTCAAAGCTCACTCTAGAGATCTGCTTTGGCCTAAGGAATAATACAGTTATAAATTTTCAAGTGAACGCCTAATTCCATGACGACCCTGACGATTGGCCAAGCAGCCCCTGATTTTGCCCTCACCAATGCCCAAGGTGAAGCCCGTACCCTAGCGGACTACAGCGGCAAATGGCTCGTTTTTTATTTTTACCCCAAGGACAATACCCCCGGTTGCACCACCGAAGCCCTAGACTTTACGGCCCTTGTCCCCGAATTTACCGCCTTGAATGCCGTGATCGTGGGCGTGAGTCCCGATTCGGAAAAATCCCATGGCCGCTTCATTGAAAAAAAAGAGTTAGCCATCGAACTGTTGAGCGATCCCGACCATCAAACCGCCGGGGTCTATGGGGTCTGGCAACTGAAAAAATTTATGGGCAAAGAATATATGGGGATTGTTCGCAGTACGTTTTTAATCGATCCCCAGGGTCAAGTGGCGGCAATTTGGTCAAAGGTGAAGGTTAAAGGCCATGCTCAAACGGTACTGGAGACGCTCCAAACCTAACTGTCGGGAAATTAGGAAAAAGTTTGGTGATCCCGCTGGCGACGGGCCTCGTAGAGCATCAAGGCACAGGCGATCGCCACATTGAGAGATTCGACCCCCGGCCCCATGGGAATCTGCACCGTTTCGTTGGCGAGACTGGCGATCGCTGGGGATAAACCAGCTCCTTCGTTACCCAATAGAATTAAACTTGGTTGTCGCCAATCCACATCCCAGTAGGTTTTGGTTGCCTGGGGCAGGGTGGCCACAATCTGTACCCCCTGAGCGCGGTACCGTTGCAATTGTTCAGCAAAGGTGGGGATAACTACGGGCGTCGTTTGGAACCAAGCCCCCACGGAGGCCCGCAGCACCTTCGGGTTACTGGGATTGACGCTGTCATGACTCAGCAACAGACCATCGACCGTCGTGGCCGTAGCTGTACGAATGATTGTCCCCAGGTTGCCTGGATCCTGGAGTCGTTCCACGGCTACCCCCAATTGGAGGGTTTGGGGCGGCGTCTGGGAAATGAGTGCCTGGTCGAGGGTTGCCACAATACCATCAGGATTCACCGTGGTTGCCACCTTTTGCAGCACTTCTTCTGAAACCAGAGTTTGGCGATCGCCGTTGAGTTGACTAGCCAGTGCCGGATATTTCGTCTGCCAAGCTGCCGTAAACAGTACCGTCTGGAAAGAAAATCCCTTGGCGATCGCCGCCTCGATTAGATTGGTTCCCTCCAGTAACAAACGACCTTGTTTTTGCCGTTCCCGCCCTTGGTGCAGCTTGCGAATCTCCTTAACCAGTGGATTTTGTAAACTTGTGAGCATCTTTGCCCCCATCGACCTTACCGTTGTCGTCAAAAGGCTTCAGGCAAGGCAAACAACTTTTGCCGGATAGATGCGGAACGCGAGACTTGAACTCGCAAGGGATAAAACTCCCACTAGAACCTGAATCTAGCGCGTCTACCAATTCCGCCAGTTCCGCAGGTAAATATGTAATTACACAATCAACAATTATTACTTGAAGAACGAAAAGCGTCAAGCCAATTGCCAAAAGATTATCTATTACCAAGAAACCTATTCTAAACCGTGAACAAAAAAGTGTAATTCTGAGCAACATAGACCAAGACTTTCCGGTAGAATCAAGACGAAAATTTGACAAAATTTCCCCCATCTTCTTTCCATTTGTGGAGGATCGACCCATTAAAACTTCTGCCCCCCTCACCCCCACCCGTGCGACCGCTGAAACCATCCTTAAAATTGAAGGGCGACATCCCCTCAGTGGCGAGGTTAGGATCAGTGGCGCGAAAAATTCTGCCCTGGCCATCATGGCGGGAACCCTACTCTGTAGTGATCAATGTCGTCTGACAAATATCCCCGACTTGGCGGATATCAAACGGATGGCCGAAGTGATTGCCGCCCTTGGGGTTCAAATCGTTGCGACCCCTGGTAACCTTGATTTCGATACCCGTCACCTTAGGACAGCAGAAGCGCCCTACGAATTGGTATCCAAGCTGCGGGCGAGCTTTTTTGTTATTGGCCCACTCCTGGCCCGCCTTGGGGAAGCTAAAGTGCCGATGCCGGGGGGCTGTGCCATTGGTGCTAGGCCCGTAGATCTCCATGTGCGAGGTCTCCAGGCGATGGGGGCCGAGGTGATTATTGAACATGGGGTTGTCCAAGCGACAGTCAAGGGAAATCGACGACGGCTCCAGGGGGCCAAAATCTACTTAGATTATCCGAGCGTTGGGGCGACCGAAACCCTGATGATGGCGGCAACCCTCGCTGAAGGGGAAACAATCATTGAAAATGCCGCCCAGGAGCCAGAGATTGTTGATCTGGCAAACTTCTGTCGGTCTATGGGGGCATACATTAGCGGAGATGGCAGCAACAAAATTGTGATTCAAGGGTGCGATCGCCTCCACGCTACCGACTACCCGATTATTCCCGACCGCATTGAAGCCGGGACTTTTCTCGTGGCCGGGGCCATTACCCAGTCAGAATTTAGCGTCTTTCCCGTCGTCCCAGACCATCTTTTACCGGTGATTGCCAAGCTCGAAGCAACGGGGACAAAGGTGATTGCCGAAGGGCCGAACCGTCTGCGGATCAAACCCCAAGGGATTCTCCGGGCGACGGATATCGAAACCCTGCCCTATCCTGGTTTCCCCACGGATATGCAAGCCCAGTTCATGGCGTTGCTCACCCTCTGTGAAGGGAGCAGTGTCGTCACGGAAACGGTTTTTGAAAACCGGATGCACCACGTCGCAGAATTTAAGCGCATGGGGGCGGATGTCAAAGTCAAGGGCAATAACGCCATTATTAAAGGGGTACCTTTTTTGTCTGGGGCTCCCGTAATGGCGACCGATCTCCGGGCTTCAGCAGCCTTGGTTCTGGTTGGTTTAGCGGCTGAGGGCACAACCATCATGCGCGAGGTACACCACATGGATCGGGGCTATGATGACCTTGAAGGGAAGTTTAAAGCTCTAGGGGCAAGGATTGAGCGTCTGACTGCAACCCTCTAACCAATCTTTCAATTTCTACTCAGTTTAGAAAAAGCAAGGAGGTTCAGCCCCAGGGTTGGGCCTCTTTTGTTGTGATTATCTCAAACATTGATACAGGTATTTCAAGCATTAAGAGACTGACCATTCACTACCCAGGGGGCGATCGCCATAGTGATTTTCGTGATTCGGGTTCAGTTCGGAAACTTGGCAGAATACTAAGCGCGATGTTTCAGGGCCTGGACCAATTGGGCCAGTTGGGCTTCACTAAAGGCACTGTTCAAGATTTGGGCGGCCTCCTTGGGTTCTGTGGGAATCAGAATGTAGGGGAGTTGGGCGATCGCCAAATTTTTTAAATCCGTTGGCAGGCTAATGCGTTCCGGTTCGTTGCGTTCTAAATGGTCAGCAGCTTCTTTGATGCTTTTAAGCACAATGGGGGCAAGGGTCGAAAAACGATGGGCCGGATTGGCGATCGCCTTATGACTTGCCTTGAGTAATTTTTGCCAAGGTTTCGCTTTTTTATTCAGTTTAGCCAGTTCAATACAGAGCTTTTGGAGTTGCTGGCGGCATTCTGGGGTGGCATCCTGGCGAAATAGTCCCAACATTTGCTGCAACAAGCCACGAACTTGCGGCCCAAAGGAAAACCCCGTCGCCGTTGGTGATCCCGTGGGGGCAGGCGTTAGCGGCGGCGGCGCAACCTCTGGAGAAACGACAGGATTACGGTTATCGCTGACGGCGAGACGATCCAAATACTTTTGTAATTCGCTGAATTGAGGGTCAGCCTCCGCCATGATTTTTTCAATTTCTTCTTCCTGGAGGCCAAAGGGACTTTGCAGCTTTTCGAGGAGCTCTTGGAGCACATCGTAGGCATTGAGAAAAAGAGACTTGAGGGTTTCATCGACGGTAATCGTATTGTCCTTAAAGACCTTGAACGCATCTTCGAGGCGGTGGGCCGTTTTTTGGATGCTCGTGTAGCCCAACATCGCTGCCCCCCCTTTTACTGAGTGGGCGGCCCGGAAAAGTTCATTGACCCGTTCGGTATCATCCACCACCTCCGACAGCTCCAGGATGCCCTGTTCTAAGGTTTCAAGGTGTTCTTTGGCTTCTTCAATGAAATAGCCGAGAATTTTTTGTTGACTGGCGGCATCCACAGTAGATTCTCCTCACACTTTAGGGCTGGGGTAGAAGGGATTGAGAGGCGTCTTAATCACCCTGTTTTAACGTTATCAAGGAACGGTGATTTCAGCTTAGATCGATGGTTGGTTTGGGGGAATTTTTATTTTTGCCAATATTCTAAGGATGATAAATCATATCGAGGAGGTTGTTCTGCACTTCGTACTGCATTGCGTCTGTGAGTTGCTGCAGGGTGCCCTGGCGATCGCCTTTATATTGGGCGACATAATCCTGGAGATTAATCGGTGTGCCCACCCGGAGCCAGCCCTCGTGGAGTCCCTTCGGCGCGGGAATTTCCACCCGAAACACCTCCCGTTCTAGGCGAGTGAGGGTATCGATAAACCGTTCAGGGCTTGGATGATCCCCCACATAGCCATCGTAGATCGCATCGAAGTTCAGTAAGCGCACCGTTGTTTGGTAGAGGCTTTCGTAGGTGTCGAGGTCGAGGGCCATCTCTCCATCGGCTTTTTCAATGAGGAGCGCCTGCATTTTATAAACCCGTTCCCGGAGCGGGAAATCCTCTGGAAAATTTAGGCCCAATTCCGTTTCACAGAGGCTGAGGGCCCGGTTCCGAATGCGCTCAATTCGGTCATTCCAATCATCATCGGCCGCCGGAGTGAGGTTATATTCTGCTTCTAGTTGCTGCATCACCACCTGGGCGACCCCCCGCAGACGGCCATAGGGTTCGGGGTCACTGGGGGTAATTTCTAGTTTCTGCTCTAGGGTTTTGAGGCTCTGCTGAATAATCAGTTCAGGGGCCTTGAGGTAGCGATATTTGATGCTAATGGGCACCAGATAACAGGGGGGAAATTGACCCTCTTGTTTGGCGATCGCCAACATCGCTTGCATCGGCAATTGAATCGCTCCGGTGCGAAAGGGCATGATTGCATCATTTTGAAAGGAACAGCCCCCCTCCGGAAAAATCACCATCCGGGAGCGTTCCTGTTTCAACAGATCTAACGTGTGGGCAATACTGCGGCGATCGCCAAGGCCCCGACGAATGGAATAACAGCCCATCTTTTGCAAAAACCCGGCGAGTTGCGCCGTAAAATTTTCGTAGGCCACCAGGTAATGGAAGATTTCTCCCAACTGGGCCGAAAGCAAAAACAGCACCAAGCCATCGTCAAAGGTGGGGTGATTGGGCATAAAGATCACGCGTGCATCTCCCAAATCCCGGATTTTACCGAGATCTGCCTCGCTCACCCGCAATTTCAGTTGATATTTAAAACGCCCCACCCAATAGGCAATACTTTGCACTAAACGCACGAGCATCGGCTCAGTTTGGGTCGGGAAAAAATCAGGTTTAGACATGGAGACAGAATTATTCTCAGGCAAGCGCTTCTCATTATTTTGCCTAAATCCATCGCCCCGGCGCAGGAAAATATCCCAAAAATTTTATTTATTCACAAATAGAGGAACCAGCAATTGGGGCGACGACAGTTTGTTATTTGAAAAAATGAATTAAAAAATCTGTACGGAGAGGGGGGGATTCGAACCCCCGTCCGAGTTGCCCCGAAACCTGATTTCAAGTCAGGCGCATTCAACCGCTCTGCCACCTCTCCAAAAGTGATTAGCAAAAGTATCATAGCGTGAATCTCGACTGCTGATCGGAAAAATTCTAAGAAAACCTGTGTGGCCAAGGCTGGCGACTAGAACGATAAAAAGGGTGTAACGGCGATCGCATCTAGGGGGAGTTGGCGTTTTTCGGCGGTGTGGCTATTGACTTGATAGATTTGGCGCTGGTCAATATCAAAAGCAGTTAACCAGCCGCTTTTGGTGTGGTAGACCCCGGTGTCAATGTCCAACCAGCCCGGCCCCTGCACCACCTGTCCCGGTTGTACCCCCGGAAAGGTGAAGGTGATCGTATGGCCGACAATAATCAGCTTATTGGCAAAGTAGGGCTGGGTCATGGAATGAAACTCACTGCGCACCCAACAGAATTGTTCCGCCCCCTGTTGCTCGATGGGTAGGTGGGGGGAAAGGCCCGCATGGACTAACCAAACATCCCCTAGATCGAGGTGGGTGGGCCGCTGTCGCAACCATTGTAAATGTTCGGCCGGGATGCGGTGATTATAGCTTTGGAGGGTATTCGCACCGCCGCTATGGTACCAGGCGATAAAGGTTTCTTGCTGGACGCTGCCATCGTTGGCGATCGCCTCTAGCATCATCATTTCATGGTTACCGAGGAGAGACTGATAGGAACTACGGCGCACAAACTCAATAATGTCTGCACTTTTGGGGCCTCGGTCAATCAGATCACCGAGGAAGTAAACCGCATCTTCTGTTCCGGGCGCAACCAGCTCCAGCAGGGCCATCAACGTATCGTAATGACCATGCACATCTCCTATACAGATTCGTCGCTGACCCATGTGTCCCCTATCCCCGTCACTTGGTAGCCACTAGTACACCCATCATATCGCCGACGATGCCGTAGTGAATTGCGTTCCGAAAACCTGCTTCTTTAGCCAGTTTTTCTTGGGTTTTTCCGGTGGGAAACCGTTCGATACTGGGTTGAATGTAAGCGTATTCGGGGGTGAGTTGGAATCGTTCTGCGAGGGGCACCACAAAGCGATCCAGATACCATTGTTGGAACATCTGTTTCCCAGGATTATCCGGACGGTGAAAATCTAAAATAGCCACTTTTTTGCCCGGTTTTAACACCCGTTGTAATTCCCGCAGTGCCTGGGGAATATCGGTAACGTTCCGCAGCCCATAGCCCATAGTCGCCCCATCAAAATGATTGTCGGGGTAGGGTAAAGCCAGAGCATCTCCTTCCTGCCACTGGATATCGAGGTGAGGACAAAGACGGTTTTGTTTCTGGGCGGCGATCGCCAATTGTTGGCTCGCAAAATCAATGCCAACGGTTTTGCCGTAAACGCCGACGGTTTTCGCTAGCAGTAAAGTTAAATCGCCACTGCCGCAACACACATCCAGGGCAAGATCGCCTCCGGTAACGCCACTCCATTTCACCGCCATTTTTTTCCAAATACGATGCTGACCGAGGCTAATCCATTCATTGAGCGCGTCATACTGGGGCGCAATGCGATTAAAAATTCCTTGGATTTCAGTGGCAGCGTTCGGTTTGGACATGGTTTGGGGGGCGATGGCTCTCCCTGGGAGCAACAATGGGGGATGTTCAGGGGATTCAGTTGAAAATTTTTAAGCTAATTTAGCAGGCGTTAAAGACATTCAGCCATTGTAAAGAAATACGGGTAAAGATGTCTTGTTCTAGCGCTGGGATTTGCGAAAAAAATGAGGCGATCGCCTTAAACTGGGGAACTAGATTGTCAATTTTTTCCACCCCGATTATTCAATCATTGAACTTGCCCCTGGAACTGCTAATGTCCCAAACCACGACAGAACCTTTTAAACCCCAGCAGATTGTTTGCTTAGCCGCTGGCGATCGCCGCTTATATGGTGCTGTTATTCAATTTATTGAAGCCCAGGCTAGCTATTGGCTACGGCCGCTGTGTTTGTTGAACGCAACCGCCGAGGCCCCGACCCCCCTCCACCGCAGCGCCGATATCATTATTGCCGCCCCAAAAATTCGTGCCGCCTTGGATACTGAAATTCTCGATTGCTGGTCAGTGCTCTATGATGACTCCGGGGACTATGGCGACAATGTGGCTGGTCGCAAACTGGTGCAAGATTTTCTGCGTAGTCTGGATTGGGGTAAGGCCACCCAAGGATAGCTGGCTCAAAAAATTAATTCGCTTTTGCGGTGTTGACGACAATACCATCGCGCCAAAAAAGTATGTCAAAATCCTAGGGAGTTTTCCTTGGGGTTGAATGTATGTGGCATTGGCGATCGCAACCGTTAGCACAACGCACTGGTGCAGAAATTTTCACGCGACTATACGGCCAAGCCAAGATTGCCACCCTCCTCGAAAGCCCCTACCCTACCCCCAAGGACTATCCCCAGCTTTCCCGCTACTCCATCTGTGCCGGGGCACCGAGGGCCAAACAGCTATTTACGCCCGCCCTAGGGGAAATTACTGCTTGTTTAAAGCAGCTCCTCGCCACAAAACTAGATCCCCCGGCGGCGATCGCCCATTTGCCCTTTACGGGGGGATATCTAGGCTGGCTCGGTTATGACTTTGCCTGGGAAATTGAAACGCTCCCCTACGAAAATCCCGATCCGTTGCCCTTTCCAGTGGCCTATTGGTACCAGCCCGATTCCTTTGCGGTACTTGACCACCACCAACAGGTGCTTTGGCTGGCGGCGGCTACCGTTGCGGATCTCGATCGTTTAACAACCCAACTCAGTCAACCGCGTGTATCCTCCGATCTTGATCAGCCTCCAGTCAACTCTGAGGCCCCTTCCCTCGAATTTCTGAGCGATCGCCAAGCCTACACCGACGCTGTGCGCCAGGCGAAACAATATATCCAAGTGGGCGATATTTTCCAGACCAATCTTTCCCTGCGCTTCCGTACCCAAGCGTCCCATAGCAGTTGGGCCATTTATCAACATCTCCAGCAGATCAATCCTTCCCCCTTTGCTAGCTATTGGCGATCGCCCTGGGGGGAGATGATCAGTTGCTCCCCAGAACGTCTGATCCAAAAACAGGGGCGCTTTGCCCAAACCCGTCCCATCGGCGGCACCAGACCCAGGGGACAAACTCCCAGCGAAGACCAAGCCCTCGGCGAAGAACTGTTGCTTAATACCAAGGAACGGGCCGAACACACCATGCTCGTGGACTTAGAGCGGAATGATCTTGGCCGGGCCTGTACCTGGGGCAGCGTCGTGGTGGATGAGCAATTTGTCCTAGAACGCTATAGCCACGTCATTCACCTAGTCAGTAATGTGGTGGGGGAACTGGCCGCCGACAAAGATGCGGTAGATCTGATTCGGGGCATGTTTCCGGGGGGGACGATTACTGGTTGCCCGAAGGTGCGCTGTATGGAAATTATCGAAGCCCTAGAACCGGTGCGGCGCAGTTTATTCTACGGTTCCTGTGGCTACCTAGACCAACGGGGAAATTTGGATCTCAATATCTTAATTCGTACTTTACTTTATGTGCCGAATTCCCAGGGGCCAGCGACGGTCTACGGGCAGGTGGGGGCCGGTATTGTTGCTGACAGTGATCCAGAACAAGAATGGGCTGAGTCGTTACAAAAAGCGAAAGCTCAACGTCAAGCGCTCAATTGCTAGGGGCATTTTCCGGGGCGATCGCCACCGCAATCCCAATCTCCGCCATTTTCACGAAATCTCCATTAATCCGAAAAACGCCTTTCAAATTCGTTATAACAGTCAAGACATCATTTTCGACATCCCTTGAGAAACAATTATGGAACGCCGTCAATTTGTAGGTTTATTCGGTTTAGGTTTACTTGCGAGTTCTTTCCCGACGATTTTAGCCGCCTGTTCTGGTGGCTCGGAATCAACAGCAGTCAGTGAAGCAGAAGATGCCGCAGCCAACGATGGGGCGATCGCTGAAGCAGAAGATGCCGCGAGCCTTGTGGCCGATTTCACCGCTGTGGGGAGTCTCGATGCCAATGGCGAACTTTCCACAGAGGTCAATGGACAGAAAGTCTATGTTTTCCGCAATCCTAATGACCAAAGCCTGGTGGCCGTCGATCCCACCTGTAACCATCGGGGCTGTCCTGTAAAATTGGCCGATGCTGACCTGGTTTGTGATTGCCATGGTTCACGGTTTGCCTTGGATGGTGAATTGCTTCAGGGGCCAGCCACCGCCGGTTTATCTCGCTACGAAGTCCGCCAAGAAGGTGAGAATATTTTTGTTAAAGTAGCCTAATTTTTCGTTTCCTGACCGGGAACATAATATTGCACTTGATGGGTCGTCATTGTTTGTCGGGGGCGGGCATTTGGTGCATACAGAGCTTGGTAATATTCGATTTGCGCTGCCCCTAAGGCAATGGGTTGTGCGAAAACTAACCAGCGAATTCCTTCCGTGCAAGGGGGCGTGGTTAAAGAACCAAGATAATGGAAATAAGGGCGATCGCCTTGGGGGAGTAATGCCGCCGGATCGAAGTGAATCACCTGACTGGGATGGGCTTGGGTCGGCCACCGTTGCAAAATATGGGTGAACGTCGGATTGATCGCTCCAGGTTCAACCAGTACCGCCAAAACAGCGGCTCCTTGGGTGGCACGCCGATGGACAAAGTGAACTTCCATGGCATATTGTTTTCCCTGGACATGGTGCTCACTGGGATAATGAAAATGAATTTGCTCAAGCTTGTAAAGATCAACGCCGATTTGTAGGGTGTTATTCCCCGTGACTTGGATTTGTAAAGTGGTACTGGTCGCCTGGATAAGCCCGAGACTCGGTTGATACTGCCAAGGCAGCGACGCCCCCGAAACTGGAGTAGACGATTCAGGAAAAAGCGCCAAGGGTGATTGGGTTTCGCCAATGGCACAGGTCTGGAACTCTGGTTGCAACTCGCCCCACCGCTGGGGGCCAAGATCTGCGTAATTCCAAGGGGTTGCGACGGTTTTTGCGATTGTCAAAAACTGCGATTGAGGCGCCGCCCAAACAACCCATAGACCCCACCATAAGGCAATGGCGATCGCCAAAATCACTCGCCTTAACATGATTCCAAATCCTTTCCCTGAAACCTCTAAACAATAAAAAAGAGCCATGGTGACCACAGCTCCCATCAAAATTAGCCAAAAATAGCTTTAAAAATTAAGCAACAGATTACCCGGAATCTCTACCTGTGATTTGTGCATCAACCGTAGAATTTTGTCGGAGAGAATCCATTTAAGGCAGTTGATTTCTTCTAAATATCAACCCGTAGATTTAGTAAACCCCAGGAATGAAATCAGGCGTGTCAAGGAGGGACGCTAAAAAATCGCCAAAAGGCTTGACTATTGTTGCCTTTTTAGCCTTCGTTGATCTGTTTTAGGTGAATGTGCTTGTAGCCAATTTTAATTTCAAATTCATCCCCTGGTTTCAGGTTCATTTGATTCGTGTAAGTTGAACCAATGACAATTTGGCCATTTTTGTGAACACTCACCCGATAGGTCGGCTCTCTCCCGCGGCCATCTTGACTGCCACCGGGGTCTAGGGGGAGTCCTTTTGCTTCAAGGACAGCATCATAAAAACCCGTCAAATTGACACGAGTCGAGCCATTTTTCGTACTGCTATATCCACAAAGCTTTGCTGTTTCTCGCCGGGGCAAATGGGATAATTCCTTTACTTTACTCAGCAGAGCCTTTCCTTTCAAAGGAGTTGTCGGGATGTCACTCATATTTCTAAAACGCTTGTTTTTTGAGTCTAAATTTTTGTCGGCAATAAACTTACCACATTTGTAAATATAACTGCAAAAATTCTGTTTTGCGCAGTTTTTTTAAAAAGTTTTTTAAAAGAGGCCCTGGGATTTTTTAAAGTTTTCGTAGTGGCGCTGATTATTTGTTAACTTTATCGACAATGGTTTTAACTGCCGAATTCATCCCGATAGACTAGGAAGGGAAGAAATTTGTGGCAAAAAGAGGTTGGCCATGGACATCGCCTTCAATATTTTGCGCCAACGGCAACGAAACGTCGCACCAGAATTTTTCACTTATCAGCTTTCTGTGCCAGAAAGTACAACAATTTTAGATTGTCTAAATCAGATCAAATGGCAGCAGGATGGCAGTTTAGCTTTTCGCAAAAATTGTCGCAATACCATCTGTGGGAGTTGTGCCATGGGGATTAATGGCCGGGCGGCCTTGGCCTGTAAAGAAAATGTGCGCCAAGAAATTACCCGTCTACAAGGCACCGATTCTGATCCTGGAGCCATTCCCAAAATTACGATTACCCCCCTGAATAATTTTCCGGTGATTAAGGATTTGGTGGTAGATATGACCACCTTTTGGCAACAGCTAGAAGCGGTAGTTCCCTATGTCCAAAGGCGATCGCCCCAGGTTCCCGAAACAGAATTTCGTCAGTCTCCCCAGGAGCGCGAAGCCCTCAACCAAGCCGGCAACTGCATCCTGTGTGGCGCTTGCTACGCCGAATGCAATGCCGTCACTGTCAACCCCGAATTTTTAGGCCCCCACGCCCTCGCCAAGGGAGAACGGCTGCTCAAGGATTCCCGGGATGATACGACTTCCGCCAGGCTAGATCACTACCACCAACCAGCAGTCGGCGTCTGGGCCTGCACCCGCTGTTATCAATGCAACTATGTCTGTCCCCAGGAAGTTGACCCCCTCGACCGCATTACCCAAATCAAAAGTACCCTCCTCCAGCAAAAAGATCCCGCTGAAAGTCGTGCAGTACGCCACCGGAAAACTCTCCTTCACCTGGTGCAAGCAGGGGGATGGATCGATGAACGGCGTTTTGCCTTGATGGTGATCGGACTCCAGAGCGTTGGTGAGATTTTTCCGTTGGGTTGGCGGATGCTGTGGCATGGCAAATTTCCCGTGACCTTCGAAGCTTCAGAAGGTACCGCAGCCGTGGCAGATCTGATGGCCCAGGTAATGGCTTCCAAGCAGGGAAGTCAAGATTATCCAGTAAAATGAGGGGGCTTAAATTAAATAAATTTTCTACAAAAAACGTTTATGGCAGCACAGGTGACAACTTCAACGGATAAAGTTTTGCGGCAGCCGATCCTCGGCTCTCGTCGTTTTAGTAATATGCTTTGGGCCAGTGTTTCTGCCATTGGTGGCATTGGTTTTCTGTTAGCTGGTCTTTCGAGTTATTTTCACAAAAATCTGCTGGGGGTGAGTGACCCCAGTAATATCCAATTCATTCCCCAAGGGGCTGCCTTAACGTTCTATGGCGTTGCCGGAACGCTATTGTCTGCCTATCTCTGGTTTGTATTTTTCCTTGATGTGGGCGGTGGTTACAACGAATTTAATAAAGAAACGGGCAAGGTGACTATTTTCCGGAATGGCTTTGTGGGCAAAAACCGGATTATTAATTTCCAGTATCCCCTCAAGGATATTTTGTCAATTCGAGCAGAGATCAAAGAGGGTCTAAACCCCCGGCGAGTGCTTTATCTCCGGGTAAAAAATCGGGGTGATATTCCCCTCAACCGAGTCGGAGAGCCGATTCCCCTTGCGGAACTGGAGAATCAAGGGGCTGAGTTGGCCCGCTTTTTAACCATTCCCCTGGAAGGTCTCTAGATCTTTCTAAGCACCTGAGACGAAAAAAAGACAGTGGGCGATCGCCTTCGCTGCTTCCTATAATTTTTCCAGGTTTTATCTAAAACAAAAGTACGACTAAATTTCTATGGAACGACCTTGGCAGCTACTATGTCTCGCACTCTTGGTGGGCAGCCTCAGCTTGAGTGGCTGTGCGCCGACAACGGAAACATCTTCCAATAATCCAACGGCCACCCCACCCAGTGCCGAAAATTATAAGCCCCGTTTAAATTGCCCGAATCCAGCTTCTACCGAGGCCACCCCAGAAGATAGCTGTACAGCGGTGGTCGAAATGGTACTCCAGAGCCAATCTGAAGCAGTGGATGGCCAAACGATCCGCATTGAACTCAATGGTGCAGATGCGCCAGTGACGGCGGGAAATTTTGTGGATTTAGTCAGCCGTGGCGTCTATGATGGCACCGCTTTCCACCGGGTAATTCGGACGCCGGAACCCTTTGTTGTCCAAGGGGGAGACCCCCTCAGTAAGGACAGCCAAGTGCCCCTCAATGCCCTCGGTCGCGGGGGATTTGTCGATCCAGAGACCGGGATTCGTCGGGATGTCCCCCTAGAAATTAAGCTCCAGGGTGAGGAACAGCCCGTTTATGGCAAGGCAGAACTTGATCCGAATCAGGTGGTGCTTAAGCATGACAAAGGGGCGATCGCCATGGCCCGTTCCCAACTGCCGAACTCCGCCTCGTCTCAGTTTTATTTTTCCTTGGGGCCGAATGATTTCCTCAATGGGAACTATGCAGTGTTTGGCCAAATTACCGAGGGTCTTGCGGTGATCGACAAAATTGAAATGGGCGATCGCATTCAATCGGCGCGGGTTGTCGAAGGAGAAGATCTCCTCGTGAAGTAAAAAAGGACTAGGTCGCGTTTGAGCATTACCACGTCCCGCAACAGTTCAAAATATTGCCAGTGATCCAAATCTATCTGGGTCACTTTTTTGTTGGCAAATACAAAGGCGATCGCCCCCTGCGCCCCCCTAGAAAAAAACGATACACTGTTGGGCATAGGTTTTCTCTGTCCCGTCGCCATCCATGAACAATTCTCCCACTACCTTTTGTCCCGTCCCGGAAGAGCAACAGCCCCTCAACGAATATGACCAACTCAAGGAATCCTGGTTTTTTAGTTGGGGCAACATGGAAATGGTCTGCTACATCCGCAAGGTAGCCTGGGTGTGGTTTTGGGCGACCCTCATCTTTACCCCCATTGCTTGGGCGAGTTTTCCCTTCGACCGCTATCCAATTAAATTGGTCTTGAGTGCCAATCTCGGCGGGATGTTTTTATTGAGTTTGGTTTTACTACGTCTTTACTTGGGGTGGCGCTACATCCGCGATCGCCTCCAAACCGAGAAACTCACCTACGAAGAATCCGGCTGGTACGATGGCCAAATTTGGCGCAAACCCGAAGCCGTCCTCCAACGCGATCGCCTGATTGTGTCCTACCAAATTGCGCCGATCCTCGCCCGTATCCAACAAACCAGCTTGATTGTCGTGGCGATCGCCATCGGTTTGATCAGCGGTCTGTGGCTGCTATAAACCCTTAAATCTTCACAATCATTCCCGCCACCCCCGTATTTTTCCCCTATCCTTTTACTGCTGAACTTTTACCCCCAATCGTTATGTCCAGAGGCAAACGCGTCCAAGCTCCCCCCCTTGAAATTAACCTCCTCCGGGAAGGTCTCAAAGAATCCACTCACATCGCCGAAGCCGTGGTGTGTGACACCAAAGGCCGTGTCCTGTCCATGGCTGGGGATGCCGAAAGCTCTGCCTTTATCCGGTCAGCCCTTAAACCCTTCCAAGCCCTTGCTGTGATTGGTACCGGGGCCCTAGATCATTACAAACTTTCCGATAAAGATTTAGCCGTCATTTGCAGTTCCCACCAAGGCACCAAGGAACACGCCCGTCAGGTGTTTCGCATCCTCTGGCAGGCGGATCTAGAATCTGACGTTTTGCAATGTCCGATTCCCCACGGCAAAGACAGCGCCCTCGAACACAATTGTTCCGGAAAACACGCAGGGATGCTGTTGACCTGTAAGCATTGCAACTGGGGCCTCGGTAGCTATATGGAAAAGTCCCACCCCGTCCAGGCTCTGATCCTCAATAAAATTGCCGAATTACTCCAGATGCCCGCCCAGGAATTTATCGGGGCGCGGGATGATTGCGGTGTCCCCACCTATTTGATGCAGCTTAGCCAAATGGCCACTCTCTATGCCCACCTCGCGTCTGGCGATCGCCTGGATGTGGAGCGGGTGGTGCGGGCAATGACCTATCACCCCACCATGGTATCTGGGCGAGGCGGCTTCGACACAGAATTAATGCGCCTCTCCGAAGGAGAAATTGTTAGTAAATCGGGTGCAGAGGGGATTCAGTGCATCGGTCGCGTCGGTGAAGGCTTAGGCTTGGCGATTAAGGTCAAAGACGGTGCGAAACGAGCTAAATATGCCGTCGCCCTCTATCTTTTGACCCGTTTGGGTTGGATCACTCCCGCAGTCTCTGATACTTTGGCGGAACAATTTTTATCCCTCAGTCCCTATAAGCGTTTAGATGTGGTGGGTGAATTATCCCTGGTTTAGGCGGAAGATACCTTTGCCGTTGCCCCCAGGAAACCCGATACAATAGCAAACAGTCTTTGGGCACGGCACCATGTGGGAAAATTTCAGTCTGCAACTGTATCACCTCCAGCAATTTAGTGACAGCCTGGTCAATGAGCAGCTGAGCCATTGGAGTTTGTTGAGTATCTTTTTGGTGTTTGGGGCGGGCCTCCTCACTAGCTTGACCCCCTGCACCCTCTCCATGTTGCCCATCACCATTGGTTACATCGGCGGCACCCAGGATAATGATCGCCTCCAAGCCTTTTTCCAATCCCTGTGGTTTTGTTTGGGGCTCGCGACGACCCTGGCGGGCCTGGGAATCGTGGCGGCGGGCTTTGGCCAGATCTACGGCCAGGTTGGTATTGGCTTACCAATCATCGTCAGTGCGATCGCCATTTTAATGGGTTTAAATTTGCTCGAAATTGTCCCCCTGCGTTTTCCTTCCCTGGGGGCGACCGACTGGATCAAGCCGGATTTCCCAAAAGCTGTGCGGGCTTATCTCGTGGGTTTAACCTTTGGTTTGGTGGCTTCCCCCTGTAGTACCCCGGTGCTGGCGACCCTTTTAGCCTGGGTTAGTACCACCCAAAACCTCGCGTTGGGGGCGGCGCTCCTCCTTGCTTATACCCTTGGTTATGTGGTGCCTGTTTTGATTGCCGGAATTTTTACCGCTTCCCTCAAACGCTTGCTGTCCCTGCGGCAGTGGTCGGGCTGGATTAACCCCGTGAGTGGTGCTTTGCTCCTGGGATTTGGGCTATTTTCGCTTCTCATTCGCCTGCCCATTGGCCTCGCTTAGATTTTCCCTAACCCTGAACGGGCTTTTTTCTTGTTAATTTTTCTTTTCTCATCCCCTAAACCATGACAGTTTCTGATTCTTCTCCTAATTCTCCGTGGCACAGTTTTCCCCGCAAGGTCTGGCGCACGGGTTTAAAGTGGATTGCGGATCTCCGGGTGGCGATCGCCCTGCTGTTGCTCATTTCGGTATTTAGCATTTTAGGAACCGTCATCGAACAGGGCAGTACCATCCAGTTTTACCAAGAGAACTACCCTGAAGATCCGGCGTTGTTGGGTTTTTTGTCTTGGAAAGTTCTATTAGGGTTGGGACTGGATCATGTTTATACAACTTGGTGGTACTTGGTTTTGCTCCTCGCCTTTGGGGTGAGTTTGATCGCCTGTACCTTTCGGCGGCAACTGCCTGCCCTGAAAACAGCCCGAAATTGGAATTACTACAGCCAAGCCCGGCAATTTAATAAATTAGCCCTGAGTACGGAATTGGATCATGGTTCGCTCCAGAGCCTAAAACCCCAACTCGAAAAAAAGCGCTACAAAATTTTCCAGGACGGCGAAAAGCTCTATGCCCGGAAAGGGATTGTGGGGCGCATTGGGCCGATTATTGTCCACATCGGCATGATCGTCACCTTGGTGGGTTCTATTTGGGGAGCCTTTGGGGGGTTCATGGCCCAGGAGATGATTCCCAGCGGCGTGAATTTTAAGGTCAATAATGTGTTTAAGGCGGGGATTTTTTCCGAGAGCGATCGCCCTTGGTCGGTGAACGTAAATCGCTTTTGGATTGACTACACCCCCACGGGTGACATTGATCAATTTTATTCGGATCTCTCGGTGGTCGATGGCGAGGGCCAGGAGCTTGAGCGCAAAACAATTTCTGTAAACCACCCCCTCCGCTACGATGGCATTACTTTTTATCAAACCAGTTGGTCTATTGGTGGTGTCCAAGTTCAACTGAATAATAGTCCGATTTTTCAATTACCCGCCGCCCAAATCCCCACGGAGAATGGAGCGAAACTCTGGGGCAGTTGGGTACCCATTAAGCCAGATATGAGTGCTGGAGTGTCGATCTTGATGCAGGATCTCCAGGGCAGTGCCATTGTCTATAACGAGCAGGGAGAATTGGTCGGAGCGGTACGGGTTGGCGATCGCCTAGATGTGGGGGACATTAGCTTGAAATTGGTTGATCTTGTTGGTAGCACTGGTCTCCAGATTAAAGCTGATCCCGGTGTCCCCGTGGTATACACAGGCTTTTTGTTGGTGATGCTTGGTGTGGTGATGAGCTACGTTTCCTATTCCCAAGTGTGGGCCCTGGCCGCTGGCGATCGCTTTTATCTGGGAGGGAAAACCAATCGCGCCCAGGTGGCCTTTGAGCGGGAACTCCTGGAGATTATCAATACCCTCGAAACATCCCATTCCCAAGCAACCCCAGAAAATACCTTGACATCAATTGAGCAATAAAATAACCGATTGGGCTACACCAACGAGGAAGCCCAGTACTCCCCCCAAATTAACGATGGCTTGGAGTTCATTTTTGACAATGCCCTGGATGGCGCGTTCTAGTTCCCTAGGGCTGGTATTGTTCACTCGCTCAATGATTACTTGATCAATGGCGAGGATCGGGATCACCTGACTAATAATTTTTTCGAGGTCTTTTTCTAAATAGCGATCCAAAAGCAAAGATAATTCTTGGCTAACGACACCCAGAGAACTATCTAAGACTTGAGACGCTTGGAGCCGCCGTAAAATCACCACCGACAAATTATCCCAATCCACCGACTCACCAATGTATTCCATCAAGCCCGCCCCTTTATTCTGGAAATATTGACGGATTGTTTGGTGAAAACTTTTACGGAGTTGCCGCACCGTAGACACAGGCAAATTTTGGAGGGACAAACCCTGGAGCCAGAGGCGCAATTTAAGGCGAATTTCGAGGGTGAGGATTAACTCTTGGAGGCGGGCATTGGCAATTTCTCGTTCTTCTAAACAGAAGGCCCGGAGGCGGGTCAGGCTATTTTTAACGCCAAATAGGTTTGCAACGACCCAATAGGTGCCGCTGGTTTTTTCCCGGAGGCTGGTGTCGATAATTTCAATATTTTTATCTGTGAGAAAATCAATGGTCGCTTGACGGAGAATATCGGGGGTCAAAACAGTACGCAACAGCCAATCGGTGAGCTGGCGGGCTTGGGCTTCTGTGAGCTTAAAATCCAGCAGCAGTTGATCGAAAATTTGGTAAACCTGGGCCTCTAAAAAGGTATCTTCCCGAGACCAGACTTTAATCAGGCGGGGCAAAGATTCGCTGGCGAGATCTCGCAGAATTGCTGCCAAAATCCCAGCGGTTTTTTGTTCTTGTTCGCCCTGGATTTGTGCAAAGGCCAGTTGTAACAGCCACCGGATCGCAGCTTCGATACGTTCGGTTTGGAGCAGTTTTTGGGCGAGCTTTTGAATTTCTTCGGGGGTGAGCAGCGACCCCATAATAATCCGGGAAATGTTACGGGCGAGGCGGTCTTGGTTGGCGGGGATCAGACCTGGGGTGAAGGGTAAACGGCGATCGCCAATGTAGATAGCCTTGTAGGGACGAAACAGCATATTGATCGCAATGTCATTGGTGAAATACCCAATCACAGTGCCAGCGATGGGGGGCAACAGTAACGTCCAAAAATTCAAAGCTATGCGTCATGATGTACTTAACATTTCTGATTTTAGAGCTTTTGGTTTGGCGATCGCCTGGATTGAGATGTAACTTTATTGATTGCTAGGGCACAAAGGCTTCGCTTCCTTGGACTGACGGGAAGGGGTTAAAGGCCACTTCTGAATTGCTAGGTTCCTTGCGCCACAGTTTTTGGAGGCCATTGGCAGCGATGGTGATGTAGAGCACATCCTGGGGCTGCAGTTGCCGTTGCAGGAGGGGCCAACCGTGAATCGCTTCTCCCTGGGATTCGAGGTAGAGGGGCACAAAATTTTGGGCGATCGCTGCGTCCTGGACTCGCTGTCCACAGAAAGGATGGTTTGGGGTAATTAGAGTCGCAAGGGCAATCCACAACAAATCATCGGTCATGCCGTTGCCAAGGATACGTCCCCCTAGGGCGGCGGCAGCAAAAGAATGGGTCGCCAACTCCGTCGGGGAAAGCACCAGATCAAAGGAAAAGACTTCCTGGGCCGACTGGGCGAAATTGGTATCCTGAATCCGGACGATCACATTGACCTTGGGGGCGATCGCCTTGGCACTCAGGGCAATTTCGACGTTGGTCATGTCTTGGCTGGTGGCGGCAATGAGGGCCGTTGCTTTGGCAATCCGTGCATCCCGTAAACTGCTGGTCACACTGGCATCGGCAAGAATGACCGGAATCCCCAAGGTTCTGGCGGTGCGTAAAAAGCGGTTGTTGTGGTCGGTTTCAAGAACAACAACGTCATAGCCCTGGTGGTGCAGTTGGCGGGCGATCGCCATACCCATCCCTCCCAAGCCACAAATTACGTAATGGTTTTGGTGGGGAATTTTTGTCGCATCCCAAAACTGACGAATTCGACTTCCCAAAATGAAATCATTGATCAACGCATAGCAGATCCCCACAACTCCGGCGCCGACCACCATCATCACCGCCGTGAAAACCTTGACCCAATCGGGGGCGAGTTCCGCGACTTCTTCTTTTCCCCCGGCCCCAGTGATCATCCCCACTGAAAAATAGAGGGCATCCACCAGGGACAAATTAAAATTCACACAAACATAGGTAAAGGTGGCAATGCAGATGGTCACCAACAACGCCACCGTCACCAGGGTCATCGGCCGCACGTGATGTTGGTATTGCCGCAGATTGGCGATCGCCTTCCGAAATTTTTGCCAGAGAGAATAGCGTTGACTTTTGACCTGGGGCGGCGTCCCTAAGATTAAATGATCCCCCACCTGGAGGGTTTGGTCGGCCACCACCGCCGACACCAAATCCATTTCCCCCTGGGCTGGTAGGTAGTGGATAAACATCCGCTCTGGGTTTTCCCAAAGCCCACTGAGAGGTTGGCCCAACCAGGGATGATCCGTGGTGATCACTTCTTCGTAAATGGGCCAGGTTTTTTCGTAGAGACGCAGTTGGCCGATGGCTTTATTGCCCAGGGCGGCAAAGGCAAAAATGGGGGCGGCCAGGGCCGAAACACTCATGGTCACATGATCCGGCAGAGTTTGATCGAGGCGATCGCCCAGGGCTTGATTATAAATACGATTAACAATGCGAATTTTTGGATTCAGCACCCGCGCTTGGGTCAGCACCGCGAGATTGAGGGCATCATCATTACTGGCAAGGACGAGGGTTTGGGCTGTGTGAATTCCCGCTCGCACGAGGAGTTGTCCCTGGCGGGGATCCCCCACAATAATGCCTGCTGCCCGCTGGCGACTGGGGCGATCGCTAATGCCGATCACCTCAGCCCCTTGATTTTGCAGTAGACGAAAAATCTTATATCCCGTTCGTCCTAAACCACAGACAATAATTTTTGGTTGCATGGAAACTGGGCCTGGGTTGATCAGGACTTATCTCAACAGATCAATTACCCTTCCTGTTTTAAACCCAAACGTTCCCGGCGAGTGTAATGAACCACACAGAGCAAAACAACTTCACATTTAGAGGCCAGAATTAGCACCCCTCTGCAAGCAACCCAGGATGATTCCCCCAGACTTGCCCCCAAAGCCCTGTAGAATATTCTTGAAAAAATCAACAGTTTTCCAAACGTAGCTATGGTAGTTGCAGACGCTCACACCCAGGGCTTTTCCCTCGCGCAATATCTCCAAGAACAAAAGACCATCGTCGAAACCGCCCTTGACCAATCCTTAGTTATCACTGAGCCTGTCACCATCTACGAAGCCATGCGCTATTCCCTCCTGGCTGGGGGAAAACGGCTACGCCCGATTCTTTGTCTTGCCGCCTGTGAAATGTTGGGGGGCACCGCCGCCATGGCGATGAATACGGCCTGTGCCCTGGAGATGATCCACACCATGTCTTTAATCCATGATGATCTGCCCGCCATGGACAATGACGATCTCCGTCGGGGCAAACCCACGAACCATAAAGTTTATGGGGAAGATATTGCCATTTTGGCGGGGGATGCCCTGCTCTCCTATGCCTTTGAGTATGTGGCCCGCACCCCGGATGTTCCGGCGGAACGTCTGTTGCAAGTGATCGTACGCCTCGGCCAAGCGGTGGGGGCCGAAGGCCTCGTCGGTGGCCAAGTGGTGGATCTCGAATCGGAAGGGAAAACCGATGTTGCCGTAGAAACCCTGAATTTTATCCATACCCATAAAACAGGGGCATTGCTGGAAGTTTGCGTCACGGCGGGGGCAATTTTGGCCGGGGCGAAACCGGAAGAGGTGCAATTACTCTCCCGTTATGCCCAAAATATTGGTCTGGCTTTCCAGATTGTCGATGATATTCTCGATATCACTGCCACAGCGGAGGAACTAGGTAAAACGGCAGGCAAAGACCTCGAAGCCCAGAAAGTGACTTATCCGAGCCTATGGGGTATTGAAAAATCCCAGGCTGAGGCCCAGAAGCTGGTGGCAGAGGCGATCGCCTCCCTCGAACCCTATGGTGAAAAGGCCAATCCCCTCAAAGCCCTGGCGGAATACATCGTTAACCGTAAAAACTAACCCGCGTCACGGCCAAGCACCATGGATAATTTCAGCGCAGTTTTCCAAAATCACATCCTGATTGTGGCATTAGTGGCCTGCATTACGGCACAGTTGCTTAAAATTCCCATTGATTTGATTCGTTATAAAAAAACCAGCCTCCGTTCCCTCTTTAGTGCTGGGGGGATGCCCAGTGCCCACTCTGCTCTGGTGGGAGCTTTAGCGACAGGGGTTGGTCAGGCGAAAGGATGGGATAGCTCCGAGTTTGCGATCGCCTGTTTATTTGCGGTGATTGTGATGTACGATGCCGCCGGAGTGCGTCAAGCTGCGGGTAAGCAGGCGCGCATTCTCAACCAGATTATTGACGATATGTTCCAGGAAAAAGAATTTAGTGACGAACGGCTCAAGGAATTACTCGGTCACACACCCGTGCAAGTGTTTGTGGGGCTTTCCTTGGGCATTGCGATCGCCTTTTTTGCCAATAGCCAACTGGCCTAGACCCAGATCCTGACCCCCATCCCTAAACTAGGACATAGCGAATCTCTTCTTATTTCTAAGCTTCATGATGCAATCTACGACTTATTTTTTCGGGGCGATCGCCCTGGCTTTTTCCCTGGGCGCCTGTACCCAAAACAACACCACCCCAGAATCTAACGCCACTGGGGGCGGAACTGTTGCGACCCCAGAAGCAGCACCGGAAACCCCAGCGTCGCCCCCAACCCTCCAATTCACCGCCCTGGAATGGGAAGCAAGCCCCGTTAGCCTCGAAATCCAAGACCAGGTGGGACAGACCTTCGAGTTTTCCTGTCCGCCGGGGGATCCCAGCCAAAGGATTTGGGGCACGGGTGTTTACACCAGCGATTCGTCCATTTGTGCCGCCGCCGTCCATGCAGGTCTATTCGCCGCAGAGACCGGGGGGAATTTAACTTTAGAAATCCTCGCGGGCCAAGACCTCTACACCGGCAGTCAACAAAATGCAGTGACCAGTCGTGACTACGGCGCTTGGGATGGGAGCTTCCGTTTTCCGGAGGCTAGTGACAGTGCTGCGGCGACAACGCCGAATATCCAGTGGGATTCGACCCCAGGCTCCTTCGGGATTGCCGAAAATGTTGGCGATCGCTACAGTTTCAATTGCCCACCCAACGGTGAACTAGGGGCCTCGGTCTGGGGGACAGATATTTACACCAACGATTCCGCAATCTGTGTGGCGGCAGTCCATGCCGGAGAAATTGACCTAGCTACGGGCGGCCCGATCACCATCGAAATTGCCCCCGGTCAGGACAGCTACACCGGCGGCGATCGCAATGGCGTAGTTACTGCCGACTATGGCTCCTGGGGCGGCAGCTTCATCTTTTTAGACGAATAAAGCAACCAAAGACGGTTCCCTAGGGTTCGGGGTAAGCATGGGTCACATAGGGAACCGCGACGACTTTTCCAGTCACTTCTCCTACTGTCACTTCTAACTCTTCTCCACCCACTTTCGTACGGACATAACCAAGGGCAAAGGTGTTATCCGGGTCAATACTGGTGATGACGCCAGCCCGTTCTTCACCCACAAAAATTTTGCAAGGGACTGCTACGGGGGCAGAAAGTTGAATCCCAAAGAGGCGCTGTTTAACGCCTTTGTAGGTATTGAGGCGGGCAATGGTTTCCTGGCCAATGTAGCAGCCTTTATCAAAGGAAATACAATCCCAAAGCCCTGCTTCCAGGGGATTATAATCTTCGGTGAGTTCTTGGTCGGGGGCGGGTCTGCCTTGGTGAATGCGAAGTTTCTCCCAGGCTGCTTCGCCACAGGGGATCATTCCTAAATTCATCAGAGCTTGCCAAATTTCGACACCAGCCTCGGCGGGAATATACAGGGTATAGCCCGGTAATTTCAAACTGTTCCCCGTCGCACAGAGAATGTTTTGTCCCTGGATTTCTAGAAATTGATGACCACCAGCCGGAAAGTCAGCTAAGGTTACGCCAGTGAGTTTTTCGAGAATTTCTTTGGCCTGAACACCCATCAAAGACAGAATATTAAACTGCCCAGAAAGATCACTAATTTCTACTTTGTCCATCGGAAAGAGAAACCGATCAAACCATTCTAGGAGAAAGGTTTTTTTCTGGGGCGAGACCTGCACCCAGAGGGCATCATCCAGAATATGCACCGTGGCGAGATCGATGGTGCGGGCCGTGGAATTAACGAGGACAGTGTCACAGCTTTGGCCCGATTGAAGCTGCTGGATTTGATTAGTGCTTTGGTTGTGGAGGTAGCGTTGACGGTCAGCGCCCGTAAAGTTGAGGAGACCCCAATGGCTTTGGTCATAGAGCAAACAGCCATTGCTGAAATCTTGGGAAATGTCGGCGTCGTTCCCAAAGGTTACAACGGCCTCACCGGAAGCTGTTAAAGGAAAGCCTTGGTGCTGGTGGTATTGCAAAAGGGGGGTCATGGCAATGGTCATGGATACTCAATTTGGCACAGATTCCATTATGCCAAGGGGAGAGGTTACACTGACAGAGATATTTTCTATGTGTTGTTTGGGATCGCCACCTATGGACTTATTTCGTCAACAGATTCTGCCGTTCTTAATTTTGCTGGTCTTCCTCTTGGCTTTAGGGATTGTCAGCGCCCGGATTTTTCTCCCCACCGATATGCTCGCCCCAGCACCCATTGGTTTTTTGGGCTAGGTCATGCTACCAGCGGGCTTTTCTCTGAGACGGGGTGCGATGATCGACCGACCGTTATTGTTAAAGTTTTTGCACCGCAGTTACCAGGAACTTTATCCGGAAACGGGCTTCGATCACCTCCGTACAACCTTGAACCATTACTTCACAGTGGATACGCCCCTCTGGTGGGTACGGACAGAAACGGAGCAAGTGGTGGGTTGTCTCTGGCTGGGCAATAGTGTTGATCAGATTAGCGGCGATCGCCACAGTCATATTTTTCTGTTGTATGTGATGCCGGAGTATCGCCGTCGGGGGCTGGGTTCGGCGCTTATGGCCACAGCGGAACGGTACGCGAAAACCAAAGGCGATCGCCAAATCACCCTCCAGGTCTTTACGAATAACCAAACGGCCCAGAGCTTTTACCAAAGCCTCACTTACCAGCCCCATGCAATCTTGATGCGAAAAATCCTCCCCTAAAGGATCTATGGCTCAATCTCGACTCCAAGTTTTTTGCGATCGCCTCGAACAGGAACTCCGACCCCACCTCGATCTCACCAGCGAGCATCCCCACCATCCTGTGATCGTGCGCCATTGTCCCAGCCCTTGGTATTGCGTGGGCACCGGGAACTATGCTGCGGTTGTCGCCCATCCTGACTTTCCGGCGTGGGTAGTAAAGGTCTATGCCCCCCACCGGGAAGGATTTGCCGCAGAAGTGGAAGTTTATCGTCGCCTAGGGACCCATGCTGCGTTTTCGGAATGTTATTACGCCAAGGATGGCATTTTAGTGCTGCGGCGTTTGCATGGCACGACCCTCTACGACTGTGCCCACCGGGGGATTCCAATTCCGAGAAAAGTTATTGAAGATATTGATCAAGCCTTGGATTATGTCTATGCCCAGGGCCTTAATCCCCATGATGTCCACGGGAAAAATGTGATGTTGGGGGTCGATGGTCGGGGACTTGTGGTAGATATTTCCGACTTCCTCAAACCAGAGCCCTGTTATGCCTGGAAAGATCTTAAACGGGCCTATTATTGCCTGTATCGACCCCTGATTGCTGGTCTCAAATTAAAAATACCCTATGCTTTTTTAGACCAAGTACGCACGGTCTATCGCGTTTATCGTCGGCTTGGCGATCGCCTTTTTTTGAAACCTTGAAACCCTAGAGGCCGTGGCGTAACTGACGTAAAATCTGTTGGGTTTTCGGATCAAGGCTATTCAAGAGTTGCCCCCGTCGCTGCTGGCGTTGACGTTTGCGATGATCCCGGGAACGCCGATTGGCGGCGGCCACATCCGATTGCAACTTTAAAGAAGACATCCATTCCGCCCCATAACCCACCACCGTATGCCGTTGGGCCTGGTCAGAGGTCACCACAATTACCCGTCGGGGCGTATTATAGTCGTGCTGAAAAGCGGCACAGGCTTTTTCGATGTAAGTATCGGCAGTTTCCGAGAAAGCAGTGTAGTAAGCGGAAACAAATTGCGTATGTTCTTCTTCTTGGCTAGGGGTCTGCTGGTAATGGGCGTCAAAAACGACTTTTGTCCGGTAGCAGTTGTGGGAGGCGTAGTTAATTAAAACTTCAATCAATTCGTCCCGTGCCATCTCAAGGCCATGGCGATCGCGGGTTGCCTTAAGCTCCTGCCAAGCACCAATGACGTTATAACCATCCACTAATAGTAGCGCTTCGGGGGATTGGGACTTCATGACTCACTCGTAACCTCCATGGTAAAAAAACAAAAGGATTTTAATGGATAAAAACCACATCCTAACAAGTTTTGTCACGCTTCTGCCATCGTCGAAATTATCGCTGCGGTCTGTTAATATCGTTCACCATTGCGAGAAGACAAAGACTCCCCTGGGGTTGCATCCCCTTGCCGTTCATTTTAGTTAAGGCTTTATTTTTAAGTTGCAATTCTTTTTAAATACCTCCCCAAAAAATATTATTTCAAGCAAAACGTTGCCCGTTTTTTTATTATGGTTTTGGGTGATTTTAGGCGGGATTATTCGCCTGACAAACCTTGGTGCAAAACCCCCTTGGACCGATGAATTTGCGACCCTCCTCTACAGTCGCGCCGAAAATTATAATCAACTGCCCTACGATGAAATTCTCACGGGGAAAGAGCTTTTAGCGCCACTGCTCGGCTACCCAGACCAAGGCGTCACTGAAGCGGCCCATTTTTTGATCCATTACGATAACCACCCGCCGTTGTATTTCATGGTGGTTAACCTCTGGCAGCGCCTATTTCCCCTAGAGATGGGGGGTTACATTTCCATTGATGGGGTGCGTCTCCTCTCGGTGCTGCTTAGTTTGTTAGGCATTGGAGCGCTTTATGGTTTGGCAAAGTGGCTCTTTCAATCGGAAAAAATTGCCCAACTTACGGCGGCTTTGATGGCTTTTTCGCCCTTTGATATTTACTTGGCCCAGGAAGCTCGTCACTATACATTAATTGGTCTGTTTGTGATCGCTTCCTTGGGATTTAGTTTCCTAGTACTGCGCCAAATTAAGACCCGGCAGGCGTTGTCCTGGGGGCAAGTTTTTGTGGGGATTGTCCTCTGTGGGGCGGGGCTGTTAGTGCATTACTTTTTTGTTCTGACGCTTCTGGCCGAGGCGATCGCCCTGGGGTGGTGGATGGTGGCCCACCGCAAATATCCGATTCCGAAGCAATGGTGGCGTTTAGGCACAATCATCGTGACGGTGGGGCTTCTGGGGCTGATCTGGAAAACCCAGGTACTCCCCGACAGCTATGGCACCAGTATGACCGCCTGGATTCGCCTCGATCGCAGTGATTGGTTAGCGTGGCTCAGTCCGGTCTTTCAGTTGTTGGCTACCGTTGTCACGATGGTGATGCTTTTGCCCATCGAGGTGGATTTTTTGCCGACGGTGATTGTCTGTGGTGCGGTGATGATTGTGGTGGGTATTCGTTTTTTAATCCTGTGGCGACAAGGCATCAAGGCCCAGAGCACAGTGCCTCAGTTTCAGGATGAGTTATTTTTCCTTTGTCGTTTTGTGGGGGCTGCCTGGGGGCTCTTTGGGGTGCTCAGTTTTGGCCTCGGCATCGATATTACCCGTGGTGCCCGTTACAGTTTTGTGTATTTTCCGGCGGTAATTCTCTTGGGAGCCGTTGGCCTGAGCTATTTTTGGCAGCGGGAGAATATTCGCTGTCTAGGGGTTGAAACGATGGGGACTCGGTTTCCCCAGGTGAAATCTGGGACAAAGGCGATCGCCTTTATGGTGTTGATTAGTTTTTGTAGTGCCCTAACCGTCGTTCATGATTGGGGCTACCAAAAGTACTACCACCCCGACAAAATCGTTGACCGACTCGCAACAGCAACTCAACCCGTACTGATGGTGCTCCCCCGGGAAAGCACCGTGCAAATTGGCGAAATGATGGGGATCGCCTGGGAACAGCAACGACGCACCCTAGAACGTCCTGTATTTTTTGCTTTTATACCAAAACAAAATACGCCAGCAGCTTACACTGACGATCTAGACAGAATCAGCGCTCAATTTTCCCAAACGCCCTTTGAATTATGGTCGATCAACATCTTTGAACCGATTCCTTTGTCAAACTGCCGTGCTTCTGAACAAGTTTGGGTTTCTGGCTACTACAGCGATGTTTACCAATGTGGTGCCCCCTGATCTGCCATTTCCCAGGGGATGAATTTAAGCGTCTTTTCCCAATGAATCTTCTCAGCGAGATCCAACCGCAAGGCACTTTTGTTAACGACTGTCCCTAACCCTGGGCCTCTAGCTTTTGGTTCGTGCGACTTAAACGCTCGGCTAAGGTTTTCATGATTTCGATGGCAAAGTAGGGATTTTGCTGGATGAGAAACGTAAATCGCTTTTGGTCAATCACCACGAGGCGACAATCCGTTTTGGCGATCGCCGTCGCACTGCGGGGGGAACCCGGCTCAATGACGGCCATTTCTCCTAAAGCTTCCCCTTCACCGAGGATACTCAAGGGTTGCCCTTGAAACTGAATTTCCACTTCCCCGGTTTGGATAATGTAGAGCAGATCGCCCGGGGTGCCTGCGCTAAAAATTACAGTGCCCGCCGCGAAATCTTGGGTGTCGTGGTCATGTCTAAATAAGTCAAAATGCGCCATCATGATTTAGTTCCTTCTGAACTCTCGAAATAAATTTCTAAAAACGAGCCAATGCCCGCCTATTCACGATCATAGTGGAGCTAAGACCGCTTTTTTGCGTATTTCTTTGGGCTTATCGCGAATTTAACTTCCCCTTTACCAAGGCTGTTTTTAGCGGGGCGCTTCGGTAAAAGCCTGGACACGACCATCGGGATTTAACACTAGGCGAAATGTCCGACTTTCAGCAGGAAAAGAAGCGCCAACATTGCGACCCACAGAGAGAAAAGAAAGTTGGGGTTGATAAAGTTCGGCGGCTTTACCAATGGGAAAGACCGTTTCAATGGCCCCTTGTTCACTGAGCTTTAAACGATATTCCAACACTTCAGCGAGGTCAGCGGGACTCTGCCACTGGGTTTGAAAATGACGTTCAACTCGCTGTTCAGGGTTTAGCCTTGGGGCATTAGCGGGAGACAGGGCGATCGCCTCTTGCTGGGGCGCATCAGCAAATTGTTCTGCTTGATCGGCAGCGGTGGTTCTGGCCATTTGTCCCCCAAAGCTGGGAGCGACGCTCAGACTGGTATTCTCCCTGGGGGCAGTAGCCGTGATCGGGGCCGGATCATTACTAGGGGGACTGGGGGGGGATGCGGCTGGGGGAGCCGGATTCGCAGTCGTGGTTTCCCCCGGCGTCGGTTGAGTCAGATCAACGGTTTGGGGGGCAACCCGTGGGTCGTCTAGGGGCGCATCGGCTGCGGATGGCACCGGCGAGAAGGTATAGGAAGCGTGGGGATCCGGAGGGATAAGCTCTACTTGCTTGCCCGCTTCATCCGTAGCTTCGAGGTTTAGGGCACTACTGGTTTCCGGGATTTGTTGCTGTTGCCAAACGGCGTTACTAATCCCCACCACGAGGAGAAAAGACGCGGCGATCGCCCCCCAGCGAGTGACAGTCCGGCGTTGTTGGCTAGCAGTGAGGCTGGGTAAGGCCACCATGTCCGTCTGGTAGGTTTCGAGGGCCTCCGCCAGGTCATGGAGTTGGGTGGCGTTGAGTTGGAGGGTCGGGCCAGATTCCTTGGTTGCTAGGCGACCCAGGTGGAGGGTATGGGACAAAAGCCCCTGGGTGACAAGCTGGGGTTGGGGCAGGGTGGCGACGGTCTGACCAGGGGTGTTGTGGTAGCCATAGACAGAGGCGGCTTGGGGCAGCCATACTAAGTCGGGACTGAGGTCTTGGAGAAACCCTTGGACATAGTCATTGACGGCGGTGGCGAGGGCATCCAATTGGGGGCGATCGCCTTTGATGACGATGCGCTGGTCGGGGCCAAGGCGCGGATCATCAAAACTCAACTCAAAATTCAATTCTTTAATCAGCGGCTTCCCTGTCCACCGGGAGAGGGCCGAGGTTTTCGCTGCCACTTCCAGGCTACAGGTGGGGGGAGTATAGCGACGGGTGAGGGTGGGAGAGAGCATAGGAACCATCTAAGAACGAAAACAAACTACGAGGGAATTGAGTGAAAAAGAGAAAAAATCAAGGGTGGAGTTTAGGTCAAGTCTCTAGGTTTTGCCTTGATCGATTAATGCTAACCAGAGGCGTCGATGTCCATTTTTGGCCCCATAGAACAGCAAATCAATCAGTAATTTCAGGGCGAGTCCCACTAAAGAGGCCGAGGCGATCGCCTCCCCTTCCTCCATGCGTTCTTGGTAGGTATTGCTAAAGTTATCGAGGTAATCCCCTAAAAGGGCGGCTCGGTGGGGTTCCTGGCCTTGTTCGGTCATCTGTTCCAGGAGAGCGCAGGCGCGGCGAATGTCATCCTGCTGTTGGCGGGCTAAATGGCAAATGATCAACACCAAAGAGCGGGCTTCTTCGACGTCTAATTTTTTGCGGCCCCCACTACTTTTCCGGAGGGGGTTGGACTGTCGCAGTCGCCATAAGGTAACGCGATCGCCGATGACTGCCTCTAAATTTAGCTCTTTGGCCGCCTGTAACATCGCTTCTGAACTCAGGCCCGCTAAGGACTCCAACGCCAATAAGACCAAGTCCAGATGACTTTTAATATTCTCTAGCTGCTGACCATCGGGGGGCTGGGCCAGGGGCAAATCCGCAAAAGACGCAGGGGTAGGAACGGCTTGGAGACTAGGGCGCATAGTTACAGCTTAGGTGAGAAAAATAGAGACCAGCGTTGGGTTACAGATTTTGCAACTCCCTTGTGGCAACCCCGTGATGGGCAACATATCCCCAATATTATGCCCCACCCCTAGGGCGCGGCTCGGTCGTGCTCAAGATGTAATGGTGAGAAAGTGGAGTTTTATGGTCGCCAAACCCCATGCCTGTCGGTCTTAACGGCGCATTTTCCCACACGGTCAAAAATGGTCATATTCACAAGGGAAAACAACGTTTAAATGTTGCCGATATGGATGACCGTTCATTGAACATTCCAGTAAAAAGTTGACATACTTTCCCGCCGTAAACGGTCGAAGATTTCTTGATACTTAGCTGGGTTGCAACACAATTGGCCTTACCATCTCTCCATGTCTGTTTAAAGTCTCCCGATGCTCTTTACCGGAAAGCTGTCCTAAAAGGTGACTGAACTTGCCGAAGTTAGGACGGGGTTTTAGCTCCATTCTTCCGGTCATTAATCAACGCCTTCGATAGGAGCAAAGCCTTGACGCTGAACATTTTCCGTCACATGACGCGGCTCTAGGAATTGCAGGAGATAGTCAGGGCCTCCCGCCTTAGAACCTACACCGGACATCTTGAAGCCCCCAAACGGTTGACGGGCCACGATCGCCTCCCTTTCTCTCCACACAACTGAACTTTTGTTCATTGACCAAAACCTTCAAAGTAATCTTGATTTGTCGCTAAATCTTCTACTCCTTCAACAGAGCCAACAAGGTCTCCGGTAAGTTCAAGTGCACTAACTCCTTCCTCTTGCTGTAGAGGAGAGGGCCCGGAAACTGGTGACGCAATAGGATAAGTAAGTAAGGCTTGAAAGGAAGAATAGTACTCTGCAATTTGTACAAAATTCACTTTTATCAATTCGATGTAGCCACCAAGAAAAGAATTTTCTACTGAAAACATATTTCTATCAAAAGGTCGAAAATCAGGAATCCAGAAAGAACTAGATATATCTACATTATTGTTTAGAGTGTTTAGCTCAGGACTTTGTTGCTGTATCAAATACTCATAAACAAACTGTTTCCGAATAGATCGTTTTTTGATAATTTTTTTATTTTTCTTGTCCATGAGATATTGCTTTGATAAATATTTGATGTCATGAATTAAGATTCTGTTAAATATTCCTTCTGTTAATTCTAAATATTGATTTATAAAATCATCAAATAATTCTTTTATCCTTGTTATACTTCGGCCTCTAAAGAGGGAGGCACCAATAACATTATTCGCATCATATCCGGAACGGCCATTAAGATTAAAAGCGTTAAATATATACTTTTCAAAAAGTTCTAAGTCGAATATTTTTTTGTCTATTCCAATCATGAAAATATGATTGAGCACATTCATCTGATTTAGAGAATCGAAGGATAAATCTTCGGGGGGCTCGTAAAATGAGATGAATTTAGAGGGAAGTTTATTGTTGATGTAAATTTCACCTGAATTAGAATCATAGTATTTCTGTAGCTCCTGATATGTATCCTCTGAAGTTGTCTGACCTATAAAAGCTACTCGAATATTTCGGTCTTCCTCTTCATCAATTCCGAACAATGTTCTGTAGCCAAAATCATTCCAGTTGTCACCATGTAAAGTAATAATTTGTTCAGGTTGTTCAACACAAGAAAATTTTCCTATGACTACATCAGGTCTTAAGGATCTGCCATTGACAGAAAACACATTACGCCCAAAAGTACTATCAGTCTGTAGAAAGTCAATATACCCTGTATCAATATATAAAATCTCTTCAGAAGAGATATTTCGGGATATGTAGTCAAGACATATTGATTCCCAAACAGAGTGAAAATTGTTGATGCCCCATATTTTGCCATCTTGGGATGAGTCGAATTTTCCATATAGAAAATTTTCAATGGCTTCATAGAAATCCCAATAATCAGGATCTTTGAATGGAGTATGGTGATGAATCTCCTCTAAAATGTCTTTTAATTGATTAACAATCTGATTACAAGCTTTCTCTTCAAATAAAGAAGTACTACCAGATAGATGATTCTCTCTAAAATTTTCTGCAAGGGCTGTAATTTCAATAGAAATATCTCCTTGCAACTCTAATTGAAGCTCCGAATAAATATAGCAATACATTTTGACAATATCTGCTGCTTCATACTTCACACATCTACTTGGCAATAGCATTGTATCCACATATGCAGTATCGTTTGCTAAATAAACTGCTTGATGCAGATATTTATGTATTTGACTCGTATCTATGTCATGAGTTCTGCTAAGCCGATATGCTAGTGAGAGAATTTTAGGTTCATCATATACTTGTAATATAGAGTCAAATGAGTTTAGTTTTGAATAAAATACAAAGCTATTCTCTTCATTTGCCTGAATAGCTCCATCAGAATCATCATCTATTACTCCATCTCGATCTTGAGTTTGATTTCTTATCCTGCTAGACTCCCCTTTTATTTCTAAAATCTCTCTAAACCTTTCAAAGACTTTATAAAAAAGAAAAAATAATCTTTTTTTATTATAAAAAGTGTCCAAATAATTGATGTGATCTTGAAATCCTTTTGGCAAACAGAAGTAATACTCGCCTACATTTGCTTCAATACCCACAAAAGAGTATTTTTTGTGAACAACAAGTTTTAGAGATGAGAAGTCGATCATAATCTAAAATGATATTTCTCCGATATCCTCGTCTAGATCAATATATTTGAATCTGTTTGAAGCAAGATCATGCATTTTGTCGAGAAAAATTTCTGCCCTATCGGCAAATTGTTTATATGTAATAAGTGTAAAATTTCCCGGAGATTCACCATCCTTAAGGATAATTTTTTCTAATGGCTTTTTGTCTCTTGGAAAAACAGTATCCCAAAGATAAAACATGATTTTATTTCTAACATCCTCAATGTTGACGACATTATCTTTAGGTTTTATAAACCACCAGCCAATTTGCTTATCTTCAATTCTCCGAATTGATTGATGATTTGCTTTTATGAATTCATTAATGCCTGTAATATATTAATCCATAGACCTTTCTCATGACCATTAATAACAAGCATTGTTCCGAATAGCTCAGAGGGAAGATCACTTAAATAACCATCAGTCGGAATATCAATATATTCCCAGTCCCAGCGACGCTTAAAAGCACTATCTAAATAGTAAATAGATTCATCAGAAGTATTGATCGTACAGAGGATACTAAGATTTGGAGGTAAGCTGATTTTATGCCGCCTCAAGAGTGTAATTAATCGTCCCGCATCTTTGATGACTTGAGAATCCAACTCATTTTCAGGAGGAGCTTTTCTATACTGGTAGATTTTCTCATCCCAGAAATTGTTAATAGTAACTCTATTCCCTTTTTCATTTCTTACTTCTAGCCCGTTACTTTCTATAAAAAGTTCACTACTAAGTGTGATTTCTAGTAATGCATATAATTCCATATCAGATAGTTGAATATCATAGCTAGACCAGCCATCGTCTTCTCTATCTAGCAATTGAAAAATTGATCCAAAGATTGCTGAAGCATTCCCTCGGTTCAGCTCATCGATCACTAATAAATAGCTTGCTGTCTCTCCATTGATGATTGATTTATATGCTTCTCCCAATACCTGAAGGAAATGACCTGCATAAAATTTATAAGTTACTTTTTCACCTTGCGTTAAAGGCATTAACTTACCCATGAAGTCAGCATGGGTATATTCAGGGTGGAAAACAGTTTTAACAGTATTCTCTAAAATTCCAGAAGCTTCATCGTATGTGATGTCTAATTCTTGTTGCGCAATTTCACGAACTTTGTAGCTTTTTCCTGTTCCGGGACTGCCAAATAAGATTTTCTGGATAGGTGGCATATGTATTGAAGCATTTGGAAATAAAAAACTCTCTTACATTATGAAGTAAGAGAGCTTTAACTATCAAGAAACCGTTATGGTGCGAAATACTCTATGAGTCAACCCCTTCAATGGGTGCAAACCCTTGGCGTTGAACATTCTCAGTTACATGACGTGGCTCTAGGAATTGCAGCAGATAATCAGGGCCGCCCGCCTTAGAACCTACACCGGACATCTTAAAGCCGCCAAACGGTTGGCGCGCCACGATCGCCCCCGTAATCCCCCGGTTGATATAGAGATTTCCCACTTCAAATTCCTCCGTTGCTCGCTCGATGTGTTGCGGTGTCCGGGAATAAATGCCCCCGGTCAAAGCGTAGTCTGTGCCATTGGCGACTGTTAAGGCTTCATCAAAAGAACTGACTTTAATCACCGCTAATACTGGCCCAAAAATCTCCTCTTGGGCGATCGCCTGATCCGCTTGCACATCAGTGAAGATAGTTGGGGACACATAATAACCATTGTTGGGAACTGCCGTTTCAAAGGCGACTTTTGATTGTTCCTTGCCCTTGAGAATGTAGTCCTTAATTTTCGCTTGGGCTGCCCCGTCAATCACCGGCCCCATCTTGACCCTGGGATTATCCGTTTCGCCGACCTGGATTGATTTCACCGCCTCTACCAAACGTTCCACAAAGATATCGTGGATTGCTTCCATCACAATGGCACGGGAACAAGCCGAACATTTCTGACCGCTATAGCCAAAGGCCGAATGGAGTACACCCGCCACCGCTTGGTCGAGGTCGGCACTATCATCGACGATAATCGCATTCTTGCCGCCCATCTCGGCAATAACCCGCTTCAAGTGTTTTTGGCCCGGTTGGACGATCGCCGCATTGGCATAGATATCACAACCCACTTCGCGGGAACCCGTAAAGGCAATCAGATGCACATCGGGATGTTTAACCATCGCTGCGCCTACGGTGGAGCCACGCCCTGGCACAAACTGAAAGACACCCTTAGGAATCCCCGCTTCAATGAGGATTTCCGCGATTTTTGCGCCGATCACGCTAGAGGTTTCGGCGGGTTTTAGGAGGGTACAGTTGCCCGTCACCAAGGCTGCAACGGTCATCCCCGTGGCGATCGCAAAGGGGAAATTCCACGGAGAAATCACCACCGCAAGGCCGCGCGGTTGGTAATGGTAGCGGTTGGTTTCGCCACAAACATCGTATTTTTTGAAGCCCTGTACCTGGGATAAATCATCGGGTTTAACCTGGTAGCCATGGTGCAAACGCTCCATTTCGTCGGCGTAGTAGCGACAAAAATCAATGGCTTCGGAGACTTCTGGATCTGCTTCTTTGAGGATTTTGCCCGTTTCTAGACAAATCCACGCATTCAACTCGTGGCGACGGGCTTCCATGATGTCGGCGGCTTTGCGGAGAATGTTGGCCCGTTCCGAGACGGGGGTTTTCTTCCAGGCGGGAAAAGCAGCTTTGGCGGCGGCGATCGCCCCTTGGGCTTGCTCTAGGGAAATTTGACCAACTTTACCAATGAGTTCTGTGGAACGGGAGGGATTCACCGAGTCCACAAAGTTTTCAGTTTGTACATATTCACCGTTGATGTAGGGCAGATAACGTTTGCCAAGCTGTTTTTTTACCTCGGCGATCGCAAACTGGGACTTATCCCGCAATTCCGGCTCGGCATAATCAACGTTGGCAGCCCCGGCAAATTGTAGATGACTACTATCAAGATCATGAATCGTTGCCTTGAGATCCCCCGTCGGTGGCGCGATTAATTCTTCAACGGGACGCTCCTCTAGGTTCTGGCGGAGGAAAGAACTATTAGCGGTATTCTCCAACAAACGCCGGATTAGGTAAGCCATGCCCGGCAAAATTTTGCCGTAGGGACAATACACCCGCACCCGATAACCTTCTTTTACCAACGCCTTCGCAATTTGGTCGCCCATGCCGTACAGCACCTGACATTCAAAGTTCCGTTTCGGAATATTGAGTTCCTTGGCGATCGCACAGGCCACCGCCTGGGAACGCACATTATGGCTGGCGATCGCCCCGTAGAGAAATTGATGATTTTCCAACAGCAGCCGGGTCATGCATTCGTAATTAATATCCGTCGCGCCCTTTTCGTTAAAAACCGGCTGTTCCCAGTGGTTTTGCAGGGCCGTAATCGTTTCTTGATCCCAGTAAGCGCCTTTTACTAAACGGACAGTGACAGGGGTACCCCGTTCCTTGGCCCACTCAATCAAACTTTCTAAATCGGCGTAAGAATCCCGCAAGTAGCCCTGTAAAGTCACGCCAATGTCACTGCGATCACGGAACTCCTCCTCCAGCAACACATCTTTCAAAATCTGGAGGGTGAGGGTTTTATATTCGTAATGCTCCATATCAAAGTGCACCGCAACCCCCAATTCCTGGGCATGGCGTAACAATAGCCGCACCCGTTCCGCCACATTCTCCTTGCTGCCCGCTGGATCGAGGGGATCAAACTGGGAATAAAACGCTGTCAATTTTACGGATACTTGCACCTTGGCGAGATCCTCACCGTCCGCCACATCAATGGCATCGACCTTAGGCCAATGTTTTGCCGCTGCCGCCAAATCCGCCATTAAATCGAGGTAAGTTTGCTGATATTTTTGGGCTTCTGATTCGGTGATCACTGCCTCGCCTAAGAGATCAATGGTGAACGCCATTTTGTCTCGACGCAGACGTTCAACGGTTTTTAGTACCTGCTTGACGTTTTCCCCCGAAATATATTTAAACGCGAGGGTTTCCACGGATTTACTAATGGTTGCGGCCGCAATCTGTGCCGGAGGAGAATGGGGTTCGGTGAAATTGAGGATTTTTTTTAAAGCTCCGGGTAACTCCACCGACTCATCCCCTAGATACTGTTGGAGATGCTGGGCGATCGCCGTATTGTCCTTGAGGGCTGGCAACACATCAATGAAGCGAAACAGTTGCACCCGCAAATGGGGATTTTCCATGGCCCAGCCCAGCAATTTATCGTCTAGGCGCATCTGGTCTTGGATTTTCGAAAAAAATGACCGTTTTTCCCTGGTGGCAGCGATTAACTCCCTGGCAATTTGTTGGGTACGCGCTTCGTAACGATCCTGAGCATCGATGACCACAGCTAACAATTCTCCGAAAAGACCTATGGTTTAATTTTCCCGGAAAAAGGCAGGCCCAGGGGTAGAGGCTTTGTCAATGTTTCAGGACTTGGTGAATTTATATTTTCAATCGTTCCAATCTGCCGCAACTGGCTGATTTTCTCCAGAGGCAATGTTGGTAGCCTGCACTTGTGTTAAAAATTGCCCAAAGCTGGTGGTGGCGATCGCCATGTGGGTAATTTCGGCCATGGTCAGCGCCGAGGGCAAATCGGGTAATTGTCCTTGATAGGTGAGACTCGGCTCCCCAAACCGCTGCTGAAAAATTTCTCCGAGCACAGCCTTTAGGGTCGTTTGTTGTTGCTGCTGTAGTTGTTCGAGGGCCGCTGTTTGCTGGTTAATGGTCTGGAGCAACTGTTGGAGGGAGCGGCCTAAAATGCCCAATTCATCGGGGCGATCGCCAAAACTGGCAAACAAATCGGGGTCAAAATTTTGGTGCTCAATGGCGGCCACGGCCATCGCGGTGATTGTGTAGAGTTCCTCTAGGGATTCGGCATTTTCCCGGTGATTTTGTTCGAGGGCGTCGATCACTTGGTTATAACGGGTGGCAATGTGGCCAATTTCTGTAAAGGGTTCCACGGGCACCCGCAGGGTCAAGTCTTGGGTCGCGGCCTGGTGATCCATCACCTGAAACAGTTCGTAGGCATCGGTTTTGGCCCCATGTTCAGAAATATTCAAACCCAGGGCTTCGGCTTCCGGGGAAACCCGCAAGGGATACCACCGCTGCAACAGTTGCAAAATTAGCCAAGTCAGCCCCGTCCCCCAAGCAAGGGCGATCGCCACCCCCAAGAGTTGTACTAGCAGTTGACTATGGCGGGCTTCGACATTGCCAAATAACCCGACACAGAGGGTTCCCCACAGTCCCGCGCCCCCATGGACGGCGATCGCATCCACCGCATCATCAATTTTGTAGCGCTTTAAAAGACTCGACACCCACCGGGCTACTCCAGCCGCCGTTATCCCCACCACCACCGCCAAAGGGCTCGACACCAGATCACAACAGGCCGTAACTGCCACCAGCCCCGCCAGGGAACCATTGATAATTTCCTCGACCTCCGAGCGCTTGAGGTAACATTGGCTGAGGAGCATCGCCGTCACCATCCCCGCAGTCCCCGCCAGTACTGTATTCGTAATAATTTGGGGCACTTGGTCATTAAAAACGAAGGTACTTCCCCCGTTAAATCCCAGCCAGCCCACCCACAACAGCAACGCCCCCAAAACGGCAAAGGGCAAGTTCGATCCTTGGATTTTTTGGGTTCCCGTGGGGGTAAATCGCCCTTCCCTAGCTCCGACTAAAAGCAAGGTGCCCAGGCTCACCCAAGCCCCCATGCTATGCACCACCGTACTGCCCGCAAAATCCAGAAACCCCAGTTGTCGCAACCAGCCCGCTTCGTTCCAGGCCCAATGTCCAAAAACCGGATAGATAAACCCCGACACCAGGATCACAATGATGATGTAGGCTTCAAACTTGAGGCGTTCGGCGATCGCCCCCGAAATAATCGTTGTGGCCGTACCGCAAAACATTGCCTGAAATAGGAAAAAAGCTGCCTCTTCGGGGTTCCCAGTCGTGCCCAAAAAGAAATTGCTTCCACCGATCCCCCCCCACTGAGATAACCCAAACATCAGACCATAGCCAATTCCCCAGAACAGCATCACCGACAGACCAAAATCGGAGAGGTTTTTAACAGCCACATTAATGTTATTTTTTGTGCGGGTCAGGCCAGATTCGAGGCACATAAAGCCAGCTTGCATCAACAGCACCAAACCAGCACAAATTAGCAACCACAGTTGATCAATCATAAAGTAATGGGTTTCCTTAGGAACGGATAATTCATCGAGATTAAATTAATTTTGCTGAGGGAAAAAACTTATTTAGGCTGGAATAATTGATAAAACCGGGCAAATTTAGGAATGTCTTCTTCGTGACCCAAAACCACTAAAATATCCCCAGAAGTCAACATTAAAGTTGGACTTGGATGGGTGATAAAATCGCCTTGAAATCGCCGTAAAGCCACCACAATAAAAGCCCCTTTGCCGCGAATTTCTAGCTCCCGGACTGTTTTCCCCACGAGGGATGATTGGGGGGCGATCGCCAACTCGATCATCTGTACATTAATTTGTTGCAAAAGATCATTCAGTTGTTCCTGCTGAGAGGACTGACTAAAAAAATCCGTTGCGGGAGGTGTCGTAATCAAATTAGCCATCCGCGCCCCACTGACGCTGGCAGGTAAAATAACGTGGTTTGCCCCCGCTAACCGGAGCTTTTTTTCGGTACTGGGCACTTCCCCCCGCGCCAAAATCATTAAGTCTGGGTTCAACTCCCGGGCAGTCAAAGTAATAAATACATTGCTGGCATCGCTATCGAGCACCGTCGCTAGAGCCTTGGCCCGCCGAATGCCTAATCCCTGCAAAATCAGTTCATCTGCTGGGTCTCCCTCCTTCGTTAAATACCCCCGCTGTTCGGCGATCGCCAACTGTTCTGGATCAATACTGAGCACCACAAAAGCTTGTCCCGAATCTTCGAGTTTTTGGGCTAAAATTTGGCCAATATAGCCAAAGCCACAAATAATAATGTGATTTTCTAAATTGGAAATGCTTTTGCGCTGTCTTTCTGCCTCAAACGCCCGATTAATCTCTCCCTCTGTCACCATTTGCACAAATCCTCCCACCCCATAGATGGCCGCTGATGTCCCCGCTAAGATGACAAAAATCGTAAATAGTTTTTCCGGCGTCGTCTCCAGGGGTTTTACTTCTCCATATCCCACCCCAAACACCGTGATCACGACCATATAAAACGATTCTAGGGCCGTCCAACCAAACAGCATGTAGCCGCAGATCGCAATCACAATGGTGATTAAAAAAAAGATCGACCCAGTTGTCACCCGTTGAAAAGGGGTTTGAGAAAATTGAGGTGCAGCGTGGGGACGATCCATACTCTGAATAACTTTAAAGCGATCACGATGGTTACCCTAGAGTATGGCAGTTTCCCTCAATGTAGCTTGTATCTAATTTAGCTTCCCTGAAAATCGTAGTTTTCTGGAATTTAGTCTTAACCTTTTGTTCGGGATTTCTTACTCCGGAGAAAATTGATTGATTTGTTCTTCTGGTGATTTTACAGGGATAGATAATGGTATTAAATAAAAAAAGTCCCCAGGCCGCTTGAGGATTTTGTGTTAAGTAAAAACCCTGAAAAGCGACAGTATTTATCCTAAGTTTTACAGCTAAACTGAGGGGATGAAATGTAGAAAATCAACATTAATCTTGATGGTGGGTAAACGAGGCTGCCAGAAACAATTTCTTCAACTCAAAATGAATGACATCAGTCATTTTTTTAGAAGTATAGAGACGATTTCATAAGACATGTTTAATCACTTCTACCACCACCTAGTAACCACATTAAATTAAAACCAACGCTCACATTATCATCAGATTGACGAATTAGGCTACCAATATTTCCTTTGCCTGAGGTGTTGGTACCATAAACTCCTAAACCAAAATTGGATTTGGGAAATAAATAACGCGCACCAGCTGCCCAAACAAAGGGATCATCACTAAGCATAGGAGTTACTTCCCCAATTAACTGTAGTCCGGGAGACAGCTGTAAATTAACACCTAAACCTGCACCAACAATGCTCTCGTCAGAAAATAACGCTACTTTCGGATTTAACGTAAAACTAATCGTATCATTGGGAGAATAAGCAAAAGATAAATCTCCTAAAAAGGAATCGGTACCATCTTGAAATACAAGTGCAATTCTCGAACCTAAGGAAAAGGGATCACCTTGGGCCTGATTCAAAAAATTAAGTTTAGTCGCAACACCAGATTTAAAATTATTTTGTAACGGCTGATCATTATCTGCTAATTGCGAAGCTAGAAATTCTATTTGAGCGGTATCACTGAGACCAAAACTAAGCTGTGCGCCACCACTGTCCCCATCAGTAGTAATTCCACCATCCAAAAGAATCATGCCTTTACGAACAGTGGTGGGACTACTAAGAAGAATGCCATCAAATAGTAATTGCTTCTCTCGATACGTCATAGGGGGAAAAGGATTATCTCCAAAGTTCCCCCGATAGGTTTGAGCAAGATCAGGTGTATATCTAAGCTTAAATAAAGCTCCTACTTCATCACCATTGGGCAGAAAAGTTAGTAACTTAGTTGCTGGCGTGGTGCCTAGCCGGTTGGTCACTGAAAAATCCAAGGCGAGGTTCGGACTATGCAAATAACTAAAACCAGCATTCCAAACCACTTTTTCGCTAATACTACCGTCTGTATTGACGCTATTGCCGCCAGAAGAGCCAATCGGAAAATTAATGTCCGCTAGCAAACCAAATCTTTCGCTTAATTGAAGAGTTATCCCTGTACCAACATTAAAGAAAGTACCGTAGAAATCTCCCCCATTAACGGTCTCAGGGAAAATCGTCGCTCCAGCCACTGCATGCCACTGAGCATTTTCGGAGATATTATATGTCACTGGTAATTGAATGGTACCAGCCAGAACATTATCTTTTTGGCGGGCAGAAGTACCTTGTTCACTGAATAAACCATTTTCGGAACGGACTTGTATCCATTCAAGTGAACCAACAATCCCAAGACTATAGGAAGGCTCTTCGATCAGCTTGTATTTAACATTTGGTGCTACAGATGAAAAAGTTAGATTAGTTCTTTCTCCATTAAATCTATCACCTAAAACATCATCAAAAAATGAGACATTCGCACCTATTTGTAACCTGTCCGTAACACCATACTCAATAGAACCATAATATACTTGTAACCCCACACCAGTGGATTCTGAATTGGTAGGATAGACAATAAATCCAGAACTAAGATCAAGAACGCCTGAAGGCAATGTAGTTGCTGATTCTATAGTTGCAGGCTCTAAAAAATTAGCCTCGAAAGGACTGGTCGAATATTCAATGACTCGATTCCCTGTGACTGTTGCTTCTTGAGTATCGGCATCTTCCTGCTCAACAATATCTGAAATCAGTATCTGAGCACTATTTTCTAAGTCGAAAGCATTGGTATCTGTAGAAGTTCCTATCAGAGATTCGTTGACTTCATCTGCTGCAGCCACAGCAAAAAAACTAGTCACTAAATTGATAGAGAAAAGATATAGGCTTAGTTTTTTTACATTCATGGCAACAGCTAATTGATTAATTCACACAATGATAACGCCTTAAATCATATCCAGATCTTTTTTTGAAGTCAATGATGGCCGCTGATGTCCCCGCTAAGATGACAAAAATCGTAAACAGTTTTTCCGGCGGCGTCTCCAGGGGGTTTACTTCTCCACATCCCACCCCAAACACCGTGATTACGACTATATAAAAGGATTCTAGGGCCGTCCAACCAAACAACATATAGCCACAAATCGCAATCACTATAGTGATTAGAAAAAAGATTGACCCAGTTGTCACCCGTTGAAAAGGGGTTTGAGAAAATTGAGGTGCAGCGTGGGGACGATCCATACCCTGAATAACTTTAAAGCGATCGCGATGGTTACCCTAGAGTGTGGCAGTTTCTAGCAAACCAGCTTGTATCTAATTTAGCTTCCCTGAAAATTACACTTTCTTAAAGTCTAATCTTAACCTTTTGTTGAAAATTTCTTACCTTGAAACAATTTGATCGGTTAGTCTATTCTTCCGACCATTTGACAACGATAAATTCTGGTGCCAAACAAAAAAAATCCCCCAAGTCACTTGAGGGAAATTACATTAAATCACAACACCGAAAAATAGTGATGTTTTATATTTTTATTGAGCAGCAACCCGAGCAGCGGCTGCTTCATCAGGATGGATCCCTAGGCGGGTGAGATTAATGCGTCCTTTGTTATCAATTTCGCGCACTTTAACCACCACTTCATCACCGACAGCAACTTCATCTTCGACTTTGCCCACGCGGCCTTCTGCCAGTTGCGAAATGTGAATCATCCCTTCTTTACCCGGCATAATTTCCACAAAGGCACCGATCTGAATAATACGGGTGACTTTACCGAAATATACATCCCCTTCATTGAGCTTGCGGGTCATGTTTACGATCAGCCGCTTGGCTTTTTCGGCATTTTCCGATTCAGAGGAGGCGATCGTTACGGTACCGTCATCGGCAATATCCACCTTGGCACGGGTTTGTTCGGTAATCCCCTTAATGGTTTTACCACCGGGGCCAATGACCATCCCAATTAAATCAGGATCAATCTTAATGGTGAGTAGACGGGGAGCAGCCGGGGACAACTCCTTCGGCTCAGCAATGACATCGGTCATCTTTTCGAGGATATGGAGACGAGCGGGTAAAGCTTGCTTAATCGCTTCTGCGACCACTTCAACGGCTAGGCCAGTGATCTTCATGTCCATCTGGAGGGCGGTAATTCCGTCAGCTGTCCCGGCAACCTTAAAGTCCATGTCGCCGAGGAAGTCTTCAATCCCCTGGATATCGGTGAGGATGCGGACTTCTTTGCCTTCTTTGATCAGCCCCATCGCGGCACCACTCACGGGCTTGGCAATGGGCACCCCAGCATCCATCAATGCGAGGGTAGAGCCACAAACAGAACCCATGGAGGTGGATCCGTTGGAAGATAAGACTTCAGAAACGACCCGAATGACATAAGGAAATTCATCCTTCGGCGGCAATACGGGTAAAAGGGCGCGTTCGGCCAAGGCACCGTGGCCAATCTCCCGGCGGCCAGGCGATCGCATTGGGCGAGTTTCACCCACGGAGTAGGGGGGGAAATTGTAATGGTGCAAGTAGCGCTTTTCGTCGGAGGGATGTAAATCGTCCATCTCTTGGGCATCACCAGGCGTTCCGAGGGTAGCAATGGATAAAACTTGGGTCAGACCTCGGTTAAATAAACCGCTACCATGGACGGCTCTCGGTAACACAGCAGTGCGGCAGGAAATGGGGCGCACTTGATCCAATTTACGACCATCAACCCGAACCCCATCTTCGACGATTTGGCTCCGCATCAGCTTTTTCGTCAGCGCCTTGAAGGTATTATCAATGAGCTTCGGCTCTTCTGTGGTTTTCAGCCGCAGTGGTGCATCTTCCGGCAGAGCTTCGATGGCCTCAATGATTTCTGTTGCTTTGATTTCATCGAGGGCGGCATCGCGACCATTTTTATCGAGATCAAATTGACTCAAGACTTTTTTGATCTTGTCCGTGGTGCGATCGCCAATGAATTTTTCGAGTTCCTCATCCTTAGCAGGTGGCTCAGCGCTGACCATTTCAACGCCAAGTTCCTTCATCAGCGCGCGTTGGGCTTCGATCAACTCTTGGATCGCCTCGTAGGCGAAATCAATCGCCTCGATCATGTCCGCTTCTGGCAACTGATTGGCTCCGGCCTCAACCATGATCACACCGTCGGGGGTGCCAGCAACTACGAGGTCTAAATCCCCATTCATCATTTCTCGGTACGTGGGATTGAGGATAAAATCATCCCCCACCAGACCAACCCGGACGGCAGCCATCGGCCCGTAGAAAGGTAAACCCGCGAGCAATGTGGCCACAGAAGCCCCCGTCACAGCGAGGACATCCGGCGGTACCTCTTCATCGAGGGAGAGCGTTGTAGCGACAATCTGAATATCGTCCCGCAACCACTGGGGAAATAGCGGGCGCATCGGTCGGTCAATGAGGCGCGAAATGAGCGTTGCCCGTTCTGGGGGGCGGCCTTCTCTTCTTAAATAACCACCGGGAATTCGTCCTGCTGCGTATAACCGTTCTTCGTAATCTACCAACAAAGGTAGAAAGTCAATTCCTTGTCTGCCAGGGGCTGTCGTTGCACTGACTAAAACCGCTGTATCTCCTGATTCAATTAAAACTGACCCGCCGGCCTGAGGCGCAAACAAACCTGTTTTTAGTCGAATTTCTCGCCCATCGAAAGAAATCGACTGAATATGTTCTTGCATTATTGCGTGTTGTCCTTTTGTTTATGATCACTTTTCTTCGTTCTGTGGCAATCGTAACACTTTATGCTGGCCCCGATCCTAGACAGCATTGGCGATCGCCCCTGGTTCCTTGAACTCCCAAAAATCTCCTTCAAAGCGTCAATCTCTGTCTCAAGAATTAAGAACTGTCATGTTTTTCTGATGTGCCCCTTGCCAAGGCTCACTTTCTCCGCTTATAATGCTCGCTTGTGGCTAAATGTAACCAGTTATACGAAGTTTCCTGACGAAGCATAGAACCCCTGCCCCCTTGTTCATCGCATCGGTTCAACCCAGAAACAGGCTTCCCTCAGGCTGCATTTTTCGGTCACAACTTTTAGGCGATCGCCCCAAGCGACAGCCCCCCTCCTGCAGTTACAGCAAGATACTGAAGCAAGCGCTTTAAGTCTTGGGTAAAACGTAGCACACCTACCTGTAGGCAAAAACCTTTCAGAGCCATAAAACACTCTGAATATCCAAGAGTAGAAGACAAGAACCACAACTCTTTCGGGAGCGGTTCATATTATTTCTACTCACCTTTTAATGTTGTCTATTAGTAGATAGAGGTCTCTGTTCCGTGTCACTCGGTATCCTCGGTACTAAACTCGGTATGACCCAAATCTTTGATAACGAAACCGGAACTGCGATTCCTGTTACCGTTGTCCAAGCAGGGCCCTGTACCGTCACCCAAATCAAAACCTCCGAAACAGATGGCTACACCTCCGTGCAAATCGGCTACGGAGATGTTAAGGAAAAGAACTTAACGAAGCCTCAACTGGGGCATCTCAAAAAAGCAGATGCTGCCCCCCTCCGCCACCTCAAGGAATATCGCCTCGATGACGTTTCTGGCTATGAACTTGGCCAAGCGATCACTGCGAATATTTTTGAGGCCGGCCAAGTTGTCGATGTTTCTGGAAATACCATTGGTCGTGGTTTCGCTGGTTATCAAAAACGCCATAACTTTAAGCGAGGCAACATGACCCACGGTTCTAAGAACCACCGTCTCCCCGGTTCTACCGGTGCAGGGACGACTCCCGGTCGCGTTTATCCCGGTAAGCGCATGGCGGGTCGTTATGGTGGGACCAAGATCACCGTCCGTAAACTCGAAGTCGTTCGCGTTGACGAAGAAAAGAATTTATTGCTGATCAAAGGTGCAATTCCTGGCAAAGCCGGCAATTTATTAAGTATTGCTCCGAGCAATATTGTGGGCCAAAAGTAATTGGGCTTGCGTGGCGATCGCCATTTACAACCCCTTTACGAAAAGCCACAGCTTTATTTATTTCATTAGCTGATAACCGATAATCCGATACTTCATCACTATGGTTAACTGCGCAGTAAAAAATTGGCAAGGAGAAGAAGTTGGCCAAGCCAACCTCGACTTCAAAGTTGCCAAAGAAGAAAATGCCGCACATATTGTCCACCGCGCCCTTGTACGTCAGCTAAATAACGCACGTCAGGGAACTTCTTCCACGAAAACCCGTGCAGAAGTCCGTGGGGGTGGACGCAAACCTTGGCGTCAAAAAGGAACTGGCCGGGCAAGAGCTGGTTCAATCCGTTCCCCATTATGGAAAGGTGGCGGTGTCATCTTTGGCCCCAAACCCAAAGAATACAACCTCAAAATGAACCGCAAGGAGCGTCGTTTAGCACTTCGTACCGCTTTCCACAGCCGGAACGAAGATCTCATCGTCGTTGAAAACTTTGCCGAGCAATTTGCCGCTCCCAAAACCAAAGAGTTGGTCAATGCCATGACCCGCTGGGGCGTCGCATCTGGTGAAAAAGTACTCCTTGTACTTGCTGAGATGACTGACAACGTATATCTCTCTGCCCGCAACATTGCTTCTGTGAAAATGGTTCCTGCCGATGGTTTGAATATTTTTGATATTCTTAACGCTGGCAAAATCGTAGTCACCTCCGAAGCACTGGCTAAAATCCAGGAGGTTTACAATGACTAGTAGAATGCCTACCGCGAGCCGGGTTCCAACCCGTGACCTCGCCGATCTAATTCTCAAGCCCATTGTTAGTGAAAAGGCGACAATTCTGCTTGAAGACAACAAATATGTGTTTGATGTTGCCCTCAAAGCAACAAAAACCGACATCAAAGCAGCCATTGAAACTCTGTTTGAAGTCAAAGTTGTTAAGGTCAACACCAGCCGGCCACCCCGCAAGAAAAAGCGCGTCGGTCGCTTTATGGGCTTTAAGCCCCAGTACAAGCGGGCAGTCATCACCTTGGCAGAAGGGGATACAATCACATTGTTCCCAGAAGTATAGTCGTCATTCACTTGAATAAATCATGGGTATTCGTTCATTTAGACCATATACTCCGGGAACTCGTCAGGCTACGGTCTCTGACTTTTCGGAGATTACCAAATCCAAACCGGAAAAATCTCTTACCAAATACAAACACCGCAAAAAAGGCCGTAACAACCGTGGTGTGATCACTTGTCGTCACCGGGGTGGTGGCCATAAACGCCTTTATCGTCTGATCGATTTTCGCCGTGATAAGCGGGATATTACCGCCCAGGTGACCGCGATTGAGTACGATCCAAACCGGAATGCTCGGATTGCCCTAGTGCAGTATGAAGATGGCGAAAAACGCTACATTCTGCAACCGGCTGGTCTTGGCGTCGGTGACACGATTATCGCTGGGGAAGAAGCGCCCTACGAAATCGGCAATGCTTTACCGCTCTACAAAATCCCTCTCGGTACTGAAATCCACAACATCGAGCTTTATGCCGGTCGTGGTGGCCAGATGGTCCGTTCTGCGGGGGCTTTTGCTCAGTTGGTTGCTAAAGAGGGTGATTATGTCACCATCAAGCTGCCTTCGAAGGAAGTCCGGATGGTTCGCAAAGAATGCTATGCCACCATCGGCAAGGTGGGCAATGCTGAAGCTCGGAACTTGAAGCTCGGGAAAGCGGGGAGAACTCGTCACCTGGGACGTCGGCCCCAAGTCCGCGGTAGTGTTATGAACCCGGTAGATCACCCCCATGGTGGTGGTGAGGGTAGAGCACCCATCGGTCGCAGTGGCCCTGTGACGCCTTGGGGTAAACCTGCCCTCGGTAAGAAGACTCGCAAGAAGAAGAAGCAAAGTAGCTCTTTGATTGTGCGCCGTCGCCGTTAATTATCTATTTTTGTTCATCACACTCTGTAAGAAACTATGGGTCGTTCACTGAAAAAGGGTCCGTTCATTGCGGACAGCCTCCTAAAAAAAATCGAGAAGCTCAATGCTTCCGGTGATAAGCAAGTGATTAAAACTTGGTCACGGGCATCGACAATTTTGCCTCAGATGGTGGGTCACACGATCGCTGTTCACAACGGTCGCCAACATGTGCCTGTTTTTGTGTCTGAGCAAATGGTAGGTCACAAGCTGGGAGAATTTGCCCCCACACGGACCTTCAAGGGCCATGCCAAGAGTGATAAGAAAGCACGTCGATAAGGGTTAAAGAAAACAATGACTATCGATACTCAAACTGAAGTCAAGGCGATCGCCCGCTATATTCGGATGTCTCCGATCAAGGTCAGACGAGTCCTCGATCAGATTCGTGGCCGTAGCTACCGCGAAGCCTTGATCATTCTCGAATTTATGCCCTATCGCGCTTGTGAACCTGTACTGAAGGTTTTACGATCTGCCGTTGCTAATGCGGAACATAACGAAGGGTTAGACCCCGCCGATCTCGTTGTTAGTGCAGCCTTTGCTGATGCTGGCCCCGTGTTGAAGCGGTTCCGCCCCCGGGCCCAAGGACGTGCTTATCAAATTCGTAAGCCCACCTGTCACATCACCGTTGCTGTGGCCCCTGGTTCTGCCGAATAGTACTCCTAACCTGTCGTAGATCGTAAACATCAAAAGGAACAAACCGTGGGACAGAAAATTCATCCAGTTGGTTTCCGTTTGGGGATTACAAAAGAGCACCTCTCCCGTTGGTACGCCGACCCCAAACAATACCCTGCCCTCGTGCAGGAAGACTACAAAATCCGCCAGCACATTGATGCAAACCTCAATAACGCTGGTATCTCCAAAGTTTTGATCGAGCGTAAAGCTGATCAAGTTGACCTAGAGATTCACACTGCCCGGCCCGGTGTTGTCGTTGGCCGTGGTGGTTCTGGCATCGAAGCCCTCAGAACGGGTCTCCAGGATGTCCTTGGCGATCAGCGCCAAATCCGCATCAACGTTGTCGAAGTTAACCGCGTTGACGCCGACGCTGCCCTCATCGCTGAATATATTGTTCAGCAACTTGAGCGACGGGTATCCTTCCGTCGGGTTGTTCGCCAAGCCGTTCAACGGGCCCAAAGAGCGGAAGTTCAAGGGATCAAAATCCAAGTAAGTGGTCGCTTAAACGGTGCAGAAATTGCCCGGACAGAGTGGGTACGTGAAGGGCGTGTTCCCCTACACACACTCCGCGCTGACATCGACTACTCTTACAAAACTGCCCAAACCATTTACGGAATTCTTGGGATTAAAGTTTGGATCTTCAAAGGCGAAATTATTCCGGGTCAAGAAGAAACTTCTGCCGCTAATGCTGCCCCTCTGCCCCGTCGTAAATCCCGACGTCAGCAGTTTGAAGACCGTAGCGAACAATAAATTGCCCAACTACTGGCAATTTAATTTTCTACCCTCACTGTTTACCCTTTAGGAAACAATGCTAAGTCCAAAACGTACAAAATTCCGGAAGCAGCATCGCGGTCGCATGCGGGGAATGGCGTATCGCGGCAACAACATTCAATTTGGTGACTACGCGCTCCAAGCCGTGGAACCCAGTTGGATTACCGCCCGTCAAATCGAAGCCGCCCGTCGTGCGATGACCCGTTACATCAAGCGGGGTGGTAAGATTTGGATCCGAATTTTCCCCGATAAGCCCATCACCATGCGTCCGGCAGAAACCCGTATGGGTTCTGGTAAAGGTAACCCCGAATTCTGGGTTGCTGTGGTTAAGCCTGGCCGGATCATGTTTGAGATGAATGGTGTCGCTGAGCCAATCGCCCGTGAAGCCATGCGCCTTGCGGCCCAAAAGCTGCCGATTAAAACCAAGTTCATCACCCGCAACGAGGAGTATATCTAAATCATGCCTTTACCCAAGATTGAAGATGCTCGCAAACTCAATGACCAAGAGCTTGCTGACGAAATCGTTGCCGTCAAGAAACAATTGTTTGACCTCCGTCTCCAACAAGGTACTGGTCGCCTGGAGAAAACCCATGAGATCAAGCATGCTCGTCACCGTCTCGCCCTGTTGATGACAGTCGAGCGCCAAAGACAACTCCAAGCTCAGTAAAAGTAGGAGACAGAATCTCGTATGGCTACGAAAGAAAGAGTGGGAATGGTCGTCAGCGACAAAATGGATAAAACCGTGATTGTGGCTGTGGAAAACCGCTCTCCCCACCCGAAATACAAAAAAATCGTGGTTAAGACCAAGCGTTTTAAAGCCCACGACGAGGAAAATAAGTGCAAAGTTGGTGATCGCGTTCGTATTCGCGAAACCCCTCCCACCAGCAAAACCAAGCGCTGGACTATTGCCGAAATCCTCAACCAATAGTTTTTACTAACTGTTGACCCTAATCTATTTTCTTTACCCTTACCGTAAAGCCGTGATTCAACAACAAACCTATCTTAATGTTGCCGATAATAGCGGTGCTCGTAAACTGATGTGCTTACGGGTTCTGAGTACAGGGAATTGTCGTTATGGTGGCATCGGCGATCAAATCATCGCTGTTGTTAAAGAAGCAATTCCCAACATGGGTGTCAAAAAATCTGATGTCGTTCGAGCCGTTATCGTGCGGACGCGTCAACCACTCCGCCGTGCTAGCGGTATGAGTATTCGTTTCGATGACAATGCCGCTGTCATTATCAATGCAGAAGGCAATCCGAAAGGCACTCGTGTTTTTGGTCCCGTCGCCCGTGAGTTACGGGATAAAAACTTCACCAAAATTGTTTCCCTTGCACCGGAGGTCATCTAACCATGGCAGGACGCAAAAGTTCCACCCCCACACGTCACAAAATGCATGTGAAAACGGGTGATACGGTTCAAGTCATTTCTGGTCGCGACAAAGGCAAAGTAGGCGAAGTCATTAAGACTCTGCCCAAATCCAGCAAAGTCGTAGTCAAGGATGTCAATATCCGCACCAAGCATGTCAAGCCTCAACAGGAAGGTGAGTCGGGTCAGATTCAAACCTTTGAAGCACCGATCCATAGCTCCAATGTGATGCACTATTCCGAGAAGGAAAAAGTCGCTAGTCGCATTGGCTACCAGCTGACTGAAGATGGCCGTAAAGTGCGTGTATTAAAGAAAACCGGTGAAGTGATCGACTAATCGGCTTTTCTTGAAATTTTTATCTACATTTAGTTTTTCCCTGACCAAGCCCAGGGAGGTTAAACGTAAAATCTATGTCTCAAAGACTCAAAACCCTTTATCAAGACAGTATTGTTCCTAAATTAACGGAGCAGTTTGGGTACAGCAATGTCCATGAAGTGCCCAAGCTTGTCAAAATTTCAGTGAACCGGGGTCTCGGGGAAGCTTCTTCTAATGCCAAGGCAATGGAGTCTTCCATTAAGGAACTGTCAACCATCACTGGTCAACGCCCCGTAATCACCCGTGCGAAAAAGGCGATCGCCGGCTTCAAAATTCGCGAAGGGATGCCCGTCGGTGTGATGGTGACTCTGCGCTCCGAAAAAATGTATTCCTTTTTGGATCGTCTCATCAGCTTAGCCCTGCCCCGCATCCGTGACTTCCGTGGCATCAGCCCAAAAAGTTTTGATGGACGTGGCAACTACAGCTTAGGGATTCGTGAGCAACTGATTTTCCCTGAAATTGACTACGATTCCATTGATCAAATCCGAGGAATGGACATTTCCATCATCACCACCGCGAGAACCGATGAAGAAGGTCGTGCGCTGCTGAGAGAAATGGGTATGCCCTTCCGTGAAAGCTAAATCTTAGGAGAGATTAAAGGTAATAATGGCGGCTAACGATACCATTTCCGATATGCTCACCCGCATCCGTAATGCGTGCATGGTGCAGCATGACAACACAAAAGTCCCGATGACTCGCATGACCCGTAACATTGCCGAGGTGCTGAAGGACGAAGGTTTCATTGAAAACTACACCGAAGCAGGTGAAGGGATTGAAAAACACCTTGTTATTTCCCTGAAGTACAAAGGTCGTAATCGTCAACCGATTATCCAAAAACTTCAACGGGTAAGTAAGCCGGGGCTTCGGGTATACAGTAATCACAAAGACTTGCCTCGCGTACTCGGTGGGATTGGAATTGCGATTATTTCAACTTCCAAAGGCGTGATGACAGATCGCCAAGCCCGTAAAGAAGGTATTGGTGGTGAAATTCTTTGCTACGTCTGGTAATCGTGGCTGAAGTTGATATCAGGAGAAAAACGAATGTCTCGTATTGGTAAAAAACCAATTCCCATCCCCGACAAAGTGACCGTTACCCTCAATGGTGCCAATGTTGCGGTTAAGGGTCCGAAAGGTTCCCTTGAGCGGACATTACCAGAGAAAGTAACTGTCACCCAAGAAGACAACACCATTGTTGTCTCCCCCGTGGATAACTCTCGGACGGCCCGTGAACGTCATGGCTTGTGCCGCACCCTCGTGGCCAACATGATCGAGGGCGTTTCCCAGGGTTATTCCAAACAACTCGAAATTATCGGTGTTGGTTATCGGGCCCAGGTACAGGGGAATAAGCTCACTCTTAATGTGGGTTACAGTAAGCCCGTAGAAATGCAAATGCCTGAAGGCGTGACTGCGGCTATGGGTGAAAAAAATACTCAAGTGATCATCTCTGGTATTGATAAAGAGGTTGTGGGTAACACGGCTGCTAAGGTTCGTGCTGTCAGACCTCCTGAGCCCTACAAAGGTAAAGGGATCCGTTACCAAGGTGAATACATCAGACGTAAAGCTGGTAAGGCAGGTAAGAAGTAGAGATGAAAGCAACTCGCAAACAACTCACGCAGCGTCGTCATTTCCGTATTCGCCGTCGTGTCGAAGGGACTGGCGATCGCCCCCGTTTAGCAGTATTCCGCTCCCACAAGCATATCTATGCCCAGGTGATTGACGATGAGAAGCAACATACCTTGGTAGCTGCTTCTACCCTCGACAAAGATCTCAAGGGAGAACTCGCATCCGGTGGTAACATCTCAGCTTCCACTGCAGTCGGTAATCTCATTGCCAAGCGCGCCCTCGAAAAAGGCATTACCAAAGTCGTCTTTGATCGCGGTGGTAACCTTTATCATGGTCGTGTCAAAGCCTTAGCAGATGCCGCAAGAGAAGCCGGTCTGGACTTTTAAGCTGTTGATGAAATCATTAGGAAAATAATTATGGCAAAGCGTCGTAAATCATCAAAGAACAAAGAAAAAGAAACAAACTGGCAAGAGCGTGTGATTCAAATCCGTCGCGTCAGCAAAGTTGTCAAGGGTGGTAAGAAACTCAGTTTCCGCGCCATTGTTGTCATTGGCAATGAGACCGGAAAGGTCGGTGTTGGCGTCGGTAAAGCAGGAGATGTCATCGGTGCCGTCCGCAAAGGTGTCTCCGATGCGAAAAAGCACGTTGTCGATGTTCCTTTAACAAAAACCAACACTATCACCCACCGAATCAATGGCGTTGCGGGTGGCGCAAAAGTAATGATGCGTCCCGCTGCTCCCGGTACCGGTGTAATTGCTGGTGGTGCTGTGCGGACTGTACTCGAACTCGCTGGTGTGAAAAATATTCTCGCCAAACAATTGGGTTCTAGTAGCCCCCTGAACAATGCTCGGGCGACCGTTGATGCATTGGGTAACCTCCGGAGTTTCTCCTCCGTTGCCCAAGAGCGTGGCGTTTCTATCGAACGGATCTATGCCTAACCCTAATTTGGCGGGCTAAGGACATTAGTAAAACGTTTACTCAAAAAAACCATGAAGTTATCCAATCTATCCCCTAAAGCGGGATCAAAGAAGCGCCGTCGTCGTGTTGGCCGTGGCATTGCTGCCGGCCAAGGCGCAAGCTGTGGCTTCGGCATGCGGGGTCAAAAATCTCGTTCTGGTACTGGTACAAAAGCTGGGTTTGAAGGGGGACAAATGCCCCTTTACCGCCGTGTACCGAAGCTAAAGCACTTCACCATCGTGAATCCGAAAAACTTCACCATTGTGAATGTTGGCCAATTAACTGACCTGCCAGCCAACACAGAAGTTACCCTTGAAAGCTTAATGGCAGCAGGCATTGTCACAACCAACGATGGCCCCCTCAAGGTTCTTGGTGATGGCGAATTGTCCGTTGCTCTCAAAGTAACTGCGGCGGCGTTTTCTAACGGCGCTAAAGCAAAAATCGAGGCGGCTGGCGGCAGTTGTGAAGCCTAGAAAAATTCGGGAACAAAGCACTAAGTTAGAATTTATCAAGGTTGCTTAATACTTCTTAGAACTGTTCATTACGTAAACTCCCGAAGAGAACATCACTATGGTTGTCAGTCGCGAAAAAACACCAACCGCCCAGGAAACCTTTATGCAAATGGCACAAGCCGCTGGCCTTCGGGGTCGTCTGCTTGTTACCCTTGGTCTTTTGGTTCTTGTTCGGTTTGGCGTTTTTATTCCAATCCCCGGCATTGACCGGGTGGCCCTAAGTGAGGGGATCCAAAATTCTCCTCTCTTGGGCTTTCTAGATGTATTTGCCGGTGGTGGTCTTTCCGCTGTCGGCATTTTTGCCCTAGGGATCCTTCCCTACATCAATGCCTCAATTATTATGCAGCTCATGACGGCGGCTATTCCTGCCCTTGAAGACATGCAAAAGAATGATGGTGAGGCTGGGCGTCGTAAAATTTCCCAGATTATCCGTTATGTGACGGTGGGCTGGGCGGCTTTACAAAGTTTTGGGATCACGCTGCAAATTCTGCGCCCCTATGCTTTAGATCCTGGTTTTACTTTCGTGTTGGAAACCACATTAGCACTGACGGCGGGATCTGTCTTTGTGATGTGGATTTCTGAGCTGATTACCGAAAAAGGTTTAGGCAATGGGGCTTCTCTGTTGATTTTCGTCAACATTGTGGCCGTATTACCAAGAACTTTAGGCAATACTATTGAATTTGCCCAGACTGGTGGTCGAGCAGTGATTGCTAAAGTCATTTTGCTGCTGGTCGTTTTTCTGATCATGATTGTCGGGATTGTGTTTGTGCAGGAAGGGACACGCCGGATTCCGATTGTTTCGGCCCGTCGTCAGGTGGGTCGTAAGCTCTATCGGGAACGCACAAGCTATCTGCCTCTACGGCTCAATCAGGGTGGGGTGATGCCGATTATTTTCGCCTCGGCTGTTCTGGTGCTGCCTTCTTCTTTGGCGGGTCTGGCTGGCTCAGGGGAAGGGTTCTTTGGTCAAGCGATCGCCACAATTTCGACACTGCTACAACCGGGCAGAATTCCCTATGTGTTGGTCTATCTCGCTTTGATTCTCTTTTTCAGCTATTTCTACGCGTCTTTGATCGTGAATCCGGTAGATATGGCCCAGAACTTGAAGAAGATGGGGTCTAGTATTCCTGGCATTCGTCCTGGTCGGGCCACGAGTGAATACCTCGAAAAAGTGATCAATCGTTTGACCCTATTGGGGGCAATTTTCCTTGGCTTAGTCGCAACGGTTCCTACTTTTGTAGAAGGGGCGACAGGGGTCACGACTCTACGGGGTTTTGGGGCCACTTCCCTACTCATCTTGGTGGGGGTTGCGATTGACACAGCCAAGCAAATTCAAACCTATGTTATTTCCCAGCGTTATGAAGGCATGGTTAAACAATAGTGTTTTTAGCAGGGTTTAGATATTAGCTGGAATATCTAAACTCTTTGTTGATTTAGTAAGCAATTTGGATGGGAATAGAGGCGTTATGGCTCAGGGAGTAAGGTTGATTTTTTTGGGGCCCCCAGGGGCTGGAAAGGGCACTCAAGCTCAGGTTTTGGCAGAATCTTGTGGAATCCCCCACATTTCTACTGGCGAAATTCTCCGGGCGGCGATCGCCAACCAAACAGAACTTGGCCAACAGGCCCAGGGGTTTGTGGATCGTGGTGAATTAGTGCCCGATAGTCTGATTCTGAATTTAATTCGCGAAAGACTACAGGAGCAAGATGCCCAGCAAGGCTGGATTTTGGATGGTTTTCCGCGCAATGTGAGCCAAGCCGAGTTCCTCAACACCTTACTCACTGAGCTGAAGCAGCAATGTGATGTTGCCCTTAACTTGGAAGTTCCCGATGCCACATTGGTAGAACGCTTACTAAGTCGTGGCAGAAAAGATGACAACCAGGAGACCATTCGGCGTCGTTTAGAAGTTTACCGGGAGCAAACAGCCCCAGTTATTGACTTCTACCAAAAACAGGGTTCTCTGAAATCCGTCGATGGCGATCGCTCCCTTGAAGAAGTTACCGCCGCCCTAGAGCAGGCGATCGCTTCATAACTCCTGGTTAGAATTCGATGCCGATTGATGAAATTTATTAGGAGATCTATTTGTTTTGTCTAAACAAGATCTAATTGAAATGGAAGGTACCGTCACCGAGTCCCTTCCCAACGCTATGTTCCGGGTTGACTTGGACAATGGCTTTAATGTGCTTGCCCACATCTCTGGCAAAATTCGCCGGAATTACATCAAAATTTTACCGGGCGATCGCGTCAAAGTAGAACTGACCCCCTACGACTTAACCAAAGGGCGGATCACCTACCGACTCCGAAAAAAATAAGCCAATCCCATCCGTTTCTTGTATTCAATAGCAAAAAAACTTGCTATGATGATAAGCTTGCGGAGTTTTGTGCTAATCGCCAATCGGTTCATAGCAGAATCAATATATAGAAAATTGCTAAATCTAACCTGAAAACCTATGAAAGTTCGAGCATCCGTCAAAAAAATGTGTGATAAATGTCGCGTGATACGCCGTCGCGGTCGTGTCATGGTGATCTGCGCCAATCCCAAGCACAAGCAACGTCAAGGGTAAACCGTAGAAGTCGCTGAGGCATTTATTCCGTAACTTATAAATTATTGAAATTGTTCATTTAGGGAGAAAAAATCGTGGCACGAATTGCAGGTGTTGATCTTCCCCGCGATAAACGCATTGAAATTGCCCTGACCTATGTGTATGGCATTGGTTTATCAAGAGCCCAGGAGATCATCGCAAACACCGGGGTAAACCCCGACACCAGAGTAAGGGATCTATCTGACGAAGATGCTCTTAAGCTCCGGTCTTACGTTACCGACAACTACCAAGTTGAAGGGGATCTCAGACGTCTAGAGTCCATGAACATCAAGCGTCTGGTGGACATCGGCACCTACCGGGGCCGTCGTCATCGCCAAGGTTTGCCCGTACGTGGTCAAAGAACCCGGACCAATGCCCGCACCCGCCGTGGTCGTCGCGTCACTGTTGCCGGTAAGAAGAAAGCACCGCGTTAATCCCTTGAGTTTTACCTCACAAAGCTACGCATTTATCCTATTCTTCTACAGATTAAAATTATGGCACGACAAAAGAAAGGCAGCCCTAAGAAGGTTAAAAAGAATATCCCCAACGGTGTTGCCCACATTCAATCCACCTTTAACAACACAATCGTCACCATCTCCGATACCAAAGGCGATGCCGTGTCCTGGTCTTCTGCCGGTGCAAGTGGTTTTAAAGGGGCAAAAAAAGGGACTCCCTTTGCTGCCCAAACTGCCGCTGATAACGCAGCTCGCCGCGCAATGGAACAAGGAATGCGCCAAATCGAAGTGATGGTGAGTGGCCCCGGTGCGGGTCGTGAAACTGCGATTCGTGCTCTACAAGCCGCTGGTTTGGAGATTACCTTGATTCGCGATGTTACCCCCATTCCCCACAATGGTTGTCGTCCGCCCAAGCGTAGACGGGTATAAATCCTCTGCGACTGAATTCTTGACAACAAGAAAATCAGTCCAAGTAAATATCCATCTTGTCTGAAGGCTTGGTGCCTGGCTCAGATCGCGAAAAACGGGAGATCAGAAAAAGCGTGACACAGTTTCAAATCGAGTGTGTAGAAAGCAAAACACACAAAAATCAAAGTCAATATAGCAAGTTTGTCTTTGAACCCCTAGAGCGGGGTCAAGGAACAACCCTCGGCAATTCCCTCAGACGAATTCTACTGTCTAACTTAGAAGGAACCGCCGTAACAGCGCTGCGGATTGGTGGCGTGAACCATGAGTTCGCGACGATCCCTGGTGTGCGGGAAGATGCCCTTGAGATTATCCTCAATATGAAGGAAATCATTCTCAAGAGCTACACCCATCAGCCCCAGATTGGCCGCTTAACAGCCACTGGCCCTGGTCAAGTAACTGCGGCTCAGTTTGATCTGCCTTCTGAGGTGGAGGTCGTAGATCCGACCCAGTATATTGCGACCCTCGCTGATGGTGCAAAGCTGGAAATGGAATTTCGGATCGAGAAGGGGAAAAGCTATCGCGCCGTTCAGCGGAATCGGGACGAGGCCACTGCTTTAGATTTTCTACAGATTGATGCGGTGTTCATGCCAGTCACTAAGGTGAACTATAGCGTCGATAGTATCCATAGTGAGGGAGACGCGGTTCGCGATCGCCTAACTCTCGAAATCTGGACAAACGGCAGTATTAAGCCAGAGGAAGCATTATCCCAGGCAGCGGCGATCGCCGTTGAACTGTTTAATCCCCTCAAGGATCTCACCCTCGAAGCCATCCAAGATGAGTTGCAAGAGGACGAAGACCCAACTAGCCAAATTCCCATCGAAGAATTACAGCTATCGGTACGGGCTTACAACTGTCTCAAGCGGGCGCAAATCAACTCTGTCGCTGATCTTTTAGACTATAGCCAAGAAGATTTGCTAGAAATCAAAAACTTTGGTCAAAAATCAGCCGAAGAAGTGATCGATGCCCTCAAAACCCGTTTAGGCATTACTTTACCGGAAGAAAAAACGGCGAAGTAAGTTTAGATTTATTTGATTTTTCATTGACTGTACTGTTTACATCCTAGGGAGGAAGAAAAAATGCGTCACGGTTGTCGCGTTCCCGAATTGGGGAGACCGGCGGATCAACGGAAGGCCCTCTTACGTGCCCTCACCACTCAACTGATTCGCCATGGCCAAGTAAAAACCACCAAAGCGCGGGCTAAGGCGGTTCGTTCTGAAGTGGATCGCATGATCACCTTGGCAAAAGATGGTTCCTTGGCTGCCCGTCGTCGGGCTTTGGGCTATATGTACGACAAAGATCTTGTCCATGCCCTGTTCGCCCAAGCAAAAGATCGCTATGGCGATCGCCAGGGGGGCTATAGCCGCGTTGTGCGCACCGTTCGTCGTCGCGGTGACAACGCAGAAATGGCAATTATCGAATTAGTCTAACTCAGACTAATCTGCCAACTGTCCATGCCCATGTCCCAAGCCAACCCCAGAAAACGCATCGCGTTGGTCATCCAATATATCGGAACTCACTTTTGTGGTTGGCAACGCCAAACAGCAGAAAGAACAGTGCAAGCCGTCATTGAAGAGACAATCTCCACCGTTGTCGGCCAAAAAATCACAATTCACGGTGCCGGCCGAACCGATAGCGGTGTCCATGCCGCCGGACAATTCGCCCACTTTGAATGTGAAAGCCTAATTCCTGGTTATAAATGGGCCAAAATCCTCAACGATCGCCTGCCACCCGATATCAATATCCGTGGTGCTTGCGAAGTTTCCCAGGATTGGCACGCACAATTTTCTGCCCAATGGCGACGGTATCGATACACCATCTATACCCACCCAACCCCAAACCTGTTCATTCAGCCCTATGCTTGGCATTATTACCAAGCCCCCCTCGATGAGACTCTCATCCAAGCAGCCCTGACGCCCCTATTGGGTGAACATCACCTCGCTGCTTTTCAACGGACTGGTTCCAAGCGATCCCATGCATGGGTCAATGTACAGGCAGCAGAATGTTCCCGTCGAGGCTCCTTTATTCATATAGAAATTCAAGCCAATGGGTTTTTGTATGGGATGGTTCGCCTACTGGTCGGGATGCTAGTGGACATTGGACAAGGTAAACTTTCTTTAGCGCAATTCCAAGATATTTGGAAAAATGAGAAGCGACACCTTGTAAAATATTCAGCCCCAGCAAAAGGCTTATGTTTACTTAGGGTTGGTTATCCTGAGCCTTTGTTTCCACCCCATATTTGGTTTGATACCCAGCCAACTTTTCTACTAACTCATTAGTTGAATTCCTTATGCGTCATCTAGCGCAAAAATTTTATGATTAAGACACCTTTACCGAAACAAGAAACCCTCGACCAGAAATGGTACGTGGTCGATGCTGCTGACCAACGCTTGGGTCGTTTAGCCAGCGAAGTTGCCAAAGTACTCCGGGGCAAAAACAAAGCAGAATACACTCCCCACATGGATACTGGGGATTTTGTGATTGTCGTGAATGCCGAAAAAGTGGTTGTGACGGGGCGCAAGCCTGAGCAAAAGCTCTACCGTCGTCACTCCGGTCGTCCTGGTGGGATGAAAGTTGAAACCTTTAATCAGCTGCAAGACCGGATTCCTGAGCGCATTATCGAAAAAGCAGTGAAAGGAATGCTGCCGAAAAATGCCCTCGGTCGTCGTCTGTTCACCAAGCTAAAGGTCTATGCTGGGACTGAACATCCCCATGCCGCCCAACAACCCGAAGTTCTGACCATCAATACTATTCCCGGAGGAGATAACTAATGAACGCAACTGCAACTCAAGATCGCCCTATTTACTGGGGAACAGGTCGTCGTAAGGCATCCATTGCCCGGGTACGCCTTGTACCTGGTTCTGGCAAAGTTGTTGTTAACAACCGCTCCGGGGAAGATTATTTCAACCGGATTCCTGGTTACCTTGCGGTGCTAAAGTCTCCCCTGGAAACCCTGGGCCTAGAAAGCGAGTATGACATTCTTGTGAATGCCCATGGTGGTGGCTTGACTGGTCAAGCAGATGCCGTGAAGCTGGGTGTTGCTCGTGCGCTGTGTGAATTGGATCCAGACAACCGCCAGCCTCTAAAAATTGAAGGCTATTTGACCCGTGATCCCCGCTGTAAGGAACGGAAAAAGTACGGTTTACACAAGGCCCGCAAAGCGCCTCAGTTCTCCAAGCGTTAATTTATTTGGTCTGGCGTTCGTTATGGCTACTGTGGCGATCGCCTTTATGCATTTTATTAAACTAAATTGATTAGAGAATAATTCCCATGCCCAAAGCTGATATTCATCCCGAATGGTACCCAGACGCCAAAGTCATCTGTAACGGTGAAGTTGTGATGACGATTGGTTCTACCCAACCTGAAATCAACGTTGAAATTTGGTCTGGTAACCACCCCTTCTACACCGGAACTCAAAAGATTATCGATACCGAAGGTCGTGTAGACCGTTTCCTCCGGAAGTACGGTATGCTCAGCAACAATTCCGACGACCAGAAATAGGTATTTCCTTGAGTTTTCCCAACCCGGCAGCCCCCTGCTGGGTTCCTTTGTTTTTTAGGGATCTCTTTCCTTCCCCTAGCGTAAAAACGTTCTGTGCATTATGGCTGAAGCATACTTACTCGATAAACTAAAGTCCGTCGAACAAACCTTCCAGGAAATGACCCGACGCCTGGCCGATCCCGACATCGCGACGAACCCCGATGAGCTACAACGGGTGGCAAAAATTCGCTCCTCCCTCGAAGAAACAGTAAATACCTTCAATCAGTGGAAAGAAGCACAAGAAGAACTCCGGGGGGCCAAAGAAATTCTCAAAGAATCCGCTGGAGATCCCGAAATGAAGGAAATGGCGGCTTTAGAAGTCGAGGAACTCGAAAATACCATTGATACCCTCGAAAATCGTCTGAAGATTCTGCTGTTACCCAAAGATCCCAACGACGAAAAGAACATCATGTTAGAAATTCGCGCCGGAACAGGGGGCGATGAAGCGAGCATTTGGGCTGGGGATCTGCTCCGCATGTATTCTCGCTATGCCGAAGGTCAAAACTGGCGGGTGAAACTCCTGAGTGAATCGGCCGCCGACATGGGGGGCTTCAAGGCCGTCATCCTAGAAATTCAAGGGGAACAGGTTTACAGCAAATTAAAATATGAAGCTGGCGTCCACCGAGTCCAGCGGGTACCTGTTACCGAAGCTGGGGGGCGGGTTCACACCTCCACAGCAACCATTGCTGTGATGCCAGAAGTTGATGATGTCGAAGTAGAAATTGATCCTAAGGACATTGAGATGACCACCGCCCGTTCTGGTGGGGCCGGGGGACAAAACGTCAACAAAGTAGAAACAGCGGTTGACCTGTTCCACAAGCCGACGGGAATCCGCGTTTTTTGTACAGAAGAGCGATCGCAATTACAGAACCGAGAGCGGGCAATGCAAATTCTCCGGGCAAAGCTCTATGAGATGGAACTCCAGCGGCAGCAAGAGGAAGTCAGTTCCATGCGCAAATCCCAGGTGGGTACCGGCGCCCGTTCTGAAAAAATTCGCACCTACAATTACAAAGATAATCGCGTCACAGATCACCGCCTAGGCCAAAACTTTTCCTTAGCCCCGGCCTTAGAAGGAGATATTGAGGATATGCTCCAGGCTTGTATTTCCCAAGACCAACAGGCTCAACTCGAACAACTCGCCGCCGAAAGCTAATAAATCCTTCCCTGGGGAAGGTGGCCGCAGGCCGGAAGGGGTTCTTCCCTGGGAAAGGCGATCGCCGCTCGGAAGAAGTTCCTTCCCTATGGTTGAACCTCACTGCAAACCTGGTAAAAATCTGTTTCTGGCGGTTCTGCAAAGAGAGGATTCATTTCCGCCATAATTTTTTGGCTGAGTTCCGTCTGATTTTTATCCATATCCTCGATGTTGTCCCAAAGGATCATCGCAATGCCTTGCTCACTGTTTGGCCCCATTTTTTGTAGCAAAAAAGCCCCTTGAAATCCCTCTGAATAGCTGGACACAATTTTTTCATAAAGGGTTTGGGCCTGGGCAAACCGTCCAGGTTTAAATTCACCGATCGCCACATACGCAACCTTATGGCGGAGACAGTCGTTAAGTCCTTGCATAGTTGAATTTTCCATTGTCTAAAATTACATGGCCTGGGGCGATCGCCTGTCGCCTCTGCCAATAATTTCACTGTAGCGAGAGAATCCCCCTAGAAAGCCTCTTTACGCATTTTCTTAACCGCTTTCGTGTTTATGTCAACTTTTTTGTCACATTTCCAACACACCACCGTCCGTCTATTTTTGAATCTTTAACCTGCCATTAATCCAACATCAAGGCGATATTAATCCTCCTTTGGTTCACTAGAGGTGCATCAAACCATAAACTAGCCCGTATCCAACTTTACAGATATTGAAAGTTGTGAATTTCTGGTGCTATACTGCTAAGCGGCGTTTTGAAAATGATTTGCAGTAATAAAACATGCTTATCAATAACATAAATGCCCAAGCTCAAAGTCAAAAAATATCTCAGGTGTGAGGTTCAATCGAATATGTCTAAAACAGTGAGAACTTTTCTCAGTGGCGCTTCCGTTGCCCTAGGTGCAACCGTAGCTTTTTCTGGCACTGCCCAAGCCAACACTGAACTTCTCGATCAAATCAACAGCTATAGCCAAGACGACATCGCTCAGGTTAATAGCGTTTTCCAACTCAGCGATGTTTCTCCTTCTGACTGGGCCTTTGACGCACTGCGCAACCTAGTCGAAAACTACAACTGTATCGTTGGTTATCCCGATGGCACTTTCCGTGGTAGCCGTCCCCTCAGCCGTTATGAATTTGCTGCTGGTCTAAACGCTTGTTTACAGCAGATCGAGCGGATGATTCAAAGTGGTACTTCTGAAGTAACCCCCGAAGATCTCGCTGCACTCCGTCGTCTCGTGAACGAATTCGAAGCAGAACTCGCCACCCTCGGTGCTCGCGTTGATGACCTCGAAGGCCGCGTTGAATTCCTCGAAGACAACCAATTCTCCACTACCACCAAACTCGGTGGAGAAGTAATCTTCAACCTCGGCGGTGCTTTTGGTGAAGAGAAAGCTTCGCCTCTAGCACTTGATTCTATTGAATTTCCTGGTGGAGACTTCGATCCTGAGACTGTTACCTTTGAAGAGTTATTTGACGTAGTTGATTACCAAGATATTTCTTCTGAAGAGAGAGAGCTTCTCAAAGAATTTTTCGTAGGTCTTGGCATCGATGAAGACGCTCTAGGGTTTTCTTTTGGTCTTGGAGACGACGGAGACTTACAAGATTTCTTTACTGGACTTGCCGATAATGATGACATCGACGATGAAATCACCTTCAGCAACCGCGTTCGTCTAAACCTTGACACTAGCTTTACTGGCAAAGACCGCCTGCGGACTCGTCTAGAAGCTGGTAACATCACTGCCTTTGATGATGCCACCGGTGTAGATTCTGCTCGCCTTGGCTTTGACACCGATAATGGTAATGACGTCGAGATCGGCAAATTATTCTACCGATTCCCCGTTGGTGATAACGTCACAGCTTATGTTGGTGCCGTAGGCATGGGAATTGACGATATTTTCGATGCCACCAGTCCTTATTTTGAAAGCAGCGGTAGTGGCGCTCTGTCTCGCTTTGGTCGCTTTAACCCCATCTACCGTGGCCCCGATGGCGCTGGTGCTGGTTTCAACTTTGACCTCGGCGAGAGATTTACTTTCTCCGCAGCTTACCTGGCAGACGATGGCGATGTGAACAATCCCGAAGAAAAGAATGGTCTTTTTAACGGTAACTACACCGCAGGCGCTCAGCTCGATTTCAAACCGGCTGATGACATTATGTTCTCTGCCTTCTATGCCAACCGCTACCAAAAAGCGGGCGATGTTAACTTGAGTGGTAGCACTGGCAGCGTCATTGCTAACGACCCCACCTTTAACTCCCTGGCTGTTTCTTCTAACAACTTTGGTTTACAAGGTAGCTGGCTAATTGGTGACAAATTCAACCTTGGCGGTTGGGTTGGTTACACTACCGCAGACATCGAAGATCCCAATGTCACTGGTAACTTTGATGTTTGGAACTGGGCTGTCAACGCAGCTTTACTTGATGTCGGTGGCGAAGGTAATGTCCTTGGTCTGATCTTCGGTCAAACACCTAAGCTGACTAGCGGTAACATCGACTTCGGTCAAATTGAAGTGAACTACAACGATGACAGCGACAGCAGCTATCTCGCTGAACTTCAGTATCGCTACAAGCTCAACGACAACATCACCATTACTCCCGGTGCTTATGTCGTATTCAACCCCAACCAAAATGACGATAATGACACTGTTGTTGTGGGTTCTGTACGTACTACCTTTAGCTTCTAAGGCTGAAAAAAAACAAGTCTAATTCCTCACACATATTGCTTCTAAAAGCGAAAAATTAGTCCTGAAAGTGAGTCAATTTTGGCTCACTTTTTCTTTGGAACGATCAAATTCCAAAAATCAGGTTTTATTTTGACTTTAAGTTGTATTGTACATATACTGATAAATTGTGAGTTTTTTGAAAAACCATGAACGCTGAAGCAATCATTCGCTCCATCGAAGCGGAGCAGCTCAAGGATGATCTACCGACCATCCACGTGGGCGACACCGTTCGAGTCGGAGTCAAAATCAAAGAAGGTACCAAAGAACGGGTTCAGCCCTACGAAGGTACCGTTATTGCCATGCGCAATGGTGGGATTAACGAAACCATCACTGTGCGCAAAATCTTCCAAGGGATTGGTGTTGAACGGGTCTTCCTGTTGCACTCTCCCCTCGTCGATAACATCAAGGTTATCCGTCGCGGTAAAGTCCGCCGGGCTAAACTGTATTACTTGCGCGATCGCGTTGGTAAAGCAACTCGGATCAAGCAACGTTTTGATCGCCCGATCTAGGCTTTTTGTAATCCATTTGACTCGCTCAAAATGTTTTGCACAAAGCCTGCCACCTGTGCTAAGATTGCTAAGGCTTGTTAAGAGCAAGCACCCAAGCGTCCTTAGTTCAGTTGGTAGAACGCAGGTCTCCAAAACCTGATGTCGGGGGTTCGAGTCCTCCAGGGCGCGTATCATTTACATTAAACTTTAGTTGAAGTATTGCAGAGTGGCTCTGGGAGGAGTTTCTGATTGTGGCCAAAACAAAGAAGACCGTCGAGACTGAAGCCAATAAGCCCGAAGGTTTCGATGTTACGAAATACGCCAATGAAACAAAAGAAGAACTAGCTAAGGTTGTTTGGCCCTCTCGCCAGCAGCTCATTAGTGAATCTGCCGCTGTCATTTTGATGGTGATTCTTGTTGCGACTGTTATCTACGTCGTAGACAATCTCTTCATTTTCGTTTCAGGTGCTGTATTTTAAAAGACTCTTTAACTTTCTATGGAACATTCAGAAGAATACACAGGAACGCAAGCTGGACCCAAACCGCGTTGGTATGCCGTCCAAGTTGCATCTGGGTGCGAACAAAGAGTCAAAGCAAACCTTGAACAACGGATTCATACTCTCGATGTGGCGGATCGGATCTTTCAGGTTCAGATTCCCCAAACCCCAACCGTCAAAATCCGTAAGGATGGCAGTCGGCAACATGGAGAAGAAAAGGTTTTTCCTGGTTATGTCTTGATTCAGATGACCCTAGATGATGAAGCTTGGCAGGTTATCAAAAATACGCCCCATGTGATTAATTTTGTTGGGGCCGAACAGAAGCGTAGCTACGGTCGGGGACGGGGCCATGTTAAACCCGTGCCTCTCAGTAAGTCTGAAGTAGAGCGCATCTTTAAACAAGCTCAGGTTGTTGAACCGACTGTTAAAGTCGATATGGCCATTGGCGACAAAATTCTTGTGCTTTCTGGTCCTTTTAAGGATTTTGAAGGCGAGATCATTGAAGTCAGCCCTGAGCGCAGCAAACTGAAAGCTCTATTGTCGATCTTTGGTCGAGATACGCCAGTAGAACTTGAATTTACTCAAGTGGAAAAACAGAGCTAGCGATGGCAAAAAAAGTTGTTACGGTAATTAAATTAGCCTTGCCTGCGGGTAAGGCCAACCCTGCACCTCCTGTTGGGCCAGCCCTGGGTCAGCATGGGGTTAACATCATGGCCTTCTGTAAGGAGTACAACGCGAAGACTTCTGACCAGGCAGGCATGATTATTCCTGTAGAAATCTCGGTATATGAAGACCGGAGTTTCACCTTTATCCTGAAAACGCCCCCCGCTTCTGTCTTGATTCGTAAGGCAGCTGGGGTTGAGAAAGGTTCTGCCCAGCCTAATAAGCAGAAGGCGGGTTCTATTTCCCGGGCACAACTCCAGGAAATCGCCCAAACTAAAATGCCTGATTTGAATGCGAACGATATCGAAGCAGCAATGAATATTGTTGCCGGTACAGCACGGAATATGGGCATTACAGTTACGGATTAGTAACTGCTTGGAAACTGAATACAACAGTTAAGTTTTTAATCTTTATGTTTGGGGAGAGGCGTGTGTCTCGTTATGTACCCAAGGAGTAAGTATGGCAAAAAAATTATCTCGTCGGCTTCGTGAGGCGCTTGAAAAGGTTGAAGATAGAGCCTATGAGCCTCTAGAAGCTTTGACCCTTTTGAAAGAAACTGCCACGGCCAAGTTTGATGAAACAGCTGAGGCCCACATCCGTTTAGGGATTGATCCGAAGTACACGGATCAGCAGTTGAGAACGACTGTTGCTTTTCCGAAAGGTACCGGTCAGTCTGTGCGGGTCGCTGTCATTACTAGTGGTGAACAGGTAAAGGTTGCAGAGGAGTCCGGTGCAGACCTCGTTGGTTCTGAGGAACTCATCGAAGATATCCAAAAGGGCATGATGGACTTTGAAGTCTTGATCGCAACGCCGGATATGATGCCGAAGGTGGCTCGTTTGGGTCGTCAGCTTGGCCCCCGTGGTTTGATGCCTTCGCCCAAAGGTGGCACTGTGACTACGGATGTCGCCACGGCGATCGCCGCTTTTAAAGCAGGGAAACAAGAGTTCCGGGCTGACCGCGCAGGGATTGTCCACGTGCTTTTTGGTAAATCCTCTTTCGCTGCGGAAGATCTTCTGGTAAACTTAAAGGCTCTTCAGGAAACTATCGACCGGAATCGTCCTTCTGGGGCCAAAGGTCGTTACTGGCGGAGCATTTATGTCTCTGCTTCCATGGGACCTTCGATCCAGGTGGATATCAACGCCCTCCGGGATCTTTTCATTGAAGAAAAAGCCTAGGCCCTCTTAGGTAAAACAATTAAATAGATTTTATTCATGCCAGAGACAGCAGGGGCGATCGCTTAATATCCTGCCGAGGTAAAACGCTACAAGACTAAACAAGTTTTTTTCCAAGTTTGCTTGGAAGAAGAGCGTGACCCTGGCATTGTCGCTGGGGTCTATTTTTTTGTCCCTACTTTAATAACCTTTCCCCAAAAAGGAGGTGAGAACAGAATGGGAAAATCGCTAGCAGATAAGCAAGAATTGGTTGCTGAGATCAAGGATCTGCTCAAGGATGCACAACTTACTTTTGTGATTGATTACAAGGGTTTAACCGTTGCGGAAATCACTGATTTGCGTAACCGCCTTCGTCCTGCCGGGGCATATTGCAAAATTGCGAAAAACACGCTGATGCATATTGCCGTTGATGGTGATGAAACGTGGCAACCCGTGCAATCTCTTTTAAAAGATTCCTCCGCATTTTTAATTGCTGGAGAAGATGTTGCTTCCGCCGTTAAAGCTTACAAAGAATTCCGCAAAGCAACGAAGAAAACCGAACTTCGTGGCGGCGTTATGGAAGGTCAAGCTTTAACCAGTGACCAAATCGAAGCCCTCGGTGATCTGCCCACCAAAGACCAACTTTACGGTCAGATTGCAGGTGCGATCAATGCAGTTACTGCAAAAATTGCCATCGGCATCAACGAAGTACCGGGTTCTTTGGCCAGAGCCATCAAAGCTGTTTCCGAAAAAGAAGCAGCCTAACCCTCAACGTCGCGTGATCTATGTCATGGCGGCTTAATTTTCTCGTTGTTCTAAACGTAATTTTTATTCACTAAGGAGATAGATTAAATGTCTGCTACTACCGATGAAATTTTGGAGAAGTTGCAATCTCTAACCCTGCTTGAAGCAGCTGAATTAGTTAAGCAAATCGAAGAAACCTTTGGCGTTAGCGCTGCTGCTCCCGTTGGTGGCATGGTAATGGCGGCCCCTGGTGCTGCTGCTGCTGAGGAAGTTGAAGAGAAGACTGAATTTGACGTTATTCTCGACGAAGTTCCCGCTGACAAGAAAATCGCTGTTCTTAAGGTTGTTCGTGGCATCACTGGCCTCGGTCTTAAGGAAGCCAAAGAAATGGTTGAATCTGCGCCTAAGCCCATCAAAGAAGCCACTGGCAAAGAAGATGCTGAAGCCATCAAGAAGCAGCTTGAAGATGCTGGTGCAAAAGCAAGCGTCAAGTAATTTATATCAACTTACCTATGGATAGAGTAGGTATAGCTGCAATTTATATTTAGTTGATTGGTCAGCGGACAGATTATCTGTTCGCTTTTTTTTGATCTTGGTTATTAGGGTTCTGCTACGGCATAAAAAATCCCCCTGCAGTTTTTTCGAGGGGGAGCTTTAACGTGAGCTAAAGATGAGACGGTAAATTATTTATCGATGTGTGAATACTGCTTACAGTTGGGGTTGCTTCTGGTGCCAAGCCGTTGCCTGTTCATAGACATGGGCCACCTGAAGTAAGAGATCCTCTCGGAGAACATTGCCGATCAGTTGCATCCCGATGGGGAGTCCCTGGGCATCAAAACCACAGGGAAGACTCAGAGCCGGCAGACCGGCCAAATTGACGGGAATGGTCATCAAGTCAGAAAGATACATACTGAGGGGATCGTCGGTTTTTTCGCCAGCTTTGAAAGCGGTGCTGGGAGAAGTGGGACAAATAAGCACGTCCACTTTGGCAAAGGCTTGATCGAAATCTTTTTTAATTAAAGTGCGTACTTTCTGGGCTTTGAGGTAGTAGGCATCATAGTAACCAGCGGAGAGGGTATAGGTGCCGAGCATAATTCGGCGCTTTACCTCGGGGCCAAAACCAGCGGCCCGGGTTTGGGTGTACATGTCAACAAGGTTATCGGCTGCAGCATTACGGGTGCCATATTTGACGGCATCGTAACGGGCCAAATTTGCAGAGGCTTCGGACGGGGCAATGATGTAGTAGGCGGGTAAGCCGTAACGGAAGCGGGGACAGGAAATGGTTTCGACTTCGGCACCGAGTTCCTGAAGTTGGGCGATCGCCTTTTGAACCGCTTCAGCCACTTCTGGATCGAGCCCTTCCCCAAAAGTTTCTTGGATGATGCCAATTTTCAGGGGCTTATCCTTGGGGAGTTCCGGCTGGAGTAACTGACTATATTGGGGAATATCCACATCTAAACTGGTGGAATCTTTGGGATCATGGCCGGCGATCGCCTCTAAAAGAATTGCTGTATCTTCTACCGTCCGCGCAAAGGGGCCAATTTGATCCAAAGAAGACGCATAGGCCACCAAGCCAAAACGAGACACCAGGCCATAGGTCGGTTTAAGGCCCACAACCCCACATAAAGAAGCCGGTTGCCGAATCGAACCGCCGGTATCTGAACCCAGGGCGATTGGGGCTTCCCCTGCTGCCACTGCCGCCGCTGACCCCCCAGAGGAGCCTCCCGGTACCCGCGTCACATCCCAGGGATTACCCGTCACTTGATAGCCAGAATTTTCCGTCGAACTCCCCATGGCAAACTCATCCAAATTGGTTTTGCCCACCATGATCGCCCCAGCTTCCTGCAACTCCTGGGTGACGGTCGATTCGTAGGTCGGCACAAAGCCTTCGAGGATGCGCGAAGCACAGGTCGTCTGAATACCTTTCGTACAGAGATTGTCCTTGATCGCAATGGGGATGCCTTCTAGGAGGCCAATGGTTTCCCCCGCGGCAATTTTTGCATCCACTTGCGCCGCCTGGGCCAAGGCTTGTTCCTTAGTCAGGGTTAAAAACGCTTTAACCTTGGGTTCCACCGCTTCGATATGGGCAAACGTTTCCGTCAAAATTTCGACGGCAGAACGTTCCTTTGCAATGAGTTGTTGGTGTAGCGTGCGGATGGCTGACATGCTTTATATATTCTCTGAAATACCCCAATCAGTTTATCCACTTGCCTTCCTCCCTGACAATCATCTCTAAAAAATTATTTTTGCGGCGATCGCCTCGGAAGGGAACCAGCATCCGATACAATAAACTCCAGCTTATGTTAATTTAATAAGTCTATTTTTAGTCAGCACAACAAAATGCTAAATTTATGAGCGCTCATATTCTTTAACAAAGTATGGGAACCGCTCAGGTAGATTTTTAGGAATCATCAATGAACCAGGAAATTTTTGACAAAATTAAAAATATTATCGTTGATCAGCTGGATGTCGATGCTGACTCCGTAAGCCCCGAATCAAACTTCATCAGTGACCTTGATGCAGACTCCCTCGACACAGTCGAGCTGGTCATGGCCTTCGAAGAAGAATTTGATATCGATATTCCCGACGATGTTGCTGAAAAAATCACTACGGTGGGAGAAGCAGTTAACATCATCGCTGAAAAAACTGGCGCCAACTAAGCCATTTAGTCTAGTCAGTTTAACCTCAACTTCCAGAGCTGCGAACTTCCAAAAGTTATCGCGGCTTTCTCGCTAGTTTTTATGATTGATTGTCGCTTCCTTTGGATGCACAAGCCTTTTTTCCCACTGCAAAACCACTCAAATCAGCCATGGCACACTCATCTCCGTATCGCGTTGTAATCACCGGTTTAGGTGCGATCACCCCGATTGGTAATACCCTAGAGGAGTATTGGGAAGGACTCATGACCGGTCGCAATGGCATTGACCTCGTGACCGCATTTGACGCTTCCCAACATGCCTGTCGCATTGCAGGTGAAGTAAAAGGCTTTGATCCCCTCGCATTCATCCCGAAAAAAGAAGCGAAACGCATGGATCGGTTCTCCCAGTTCGCCGTGGCTGCCAGTAAACAAGCCCTCGCCGATGCTGGCCTAGAGATCAATGCTGACAATGCCCCCGATATCGGCGTAATGATCGGCACTGGCGTCGGCGGGATTAAGGTGATGGAAGACCAGCAGGAAATTTACCTGGAGAAAGGCCCCAGCCGCTGTAGCCCCTTCATGATTCCGATGATGATTGCTAATATGGCGGCGGGATTGACGGCGATCCATACCGGTGCCCAAGGCCCCAATAGCTGTACTGTGACGGCCTGTGCCGCAGGTTCCAATGCGGTTGGGGAAGCTTTCCGACTCGTCCAACAGGGTTACGCGAAAGCGATGATTTCTGGGGGCACCGAGGCAGCTGTAACCCCCCTCAGTTTTGCGGGATTTGCCTCGGCCCGGGCGTTATCGACCCGTAATGATGATCCGAAACACGCTTGTCGTCCTTTTGATCAAGATCGCGATGGCTTTGTGATGGGTGAAGGGGCGGGCATTTTAATCCTGGAAGAGCTAGAGCATGCCCTGGCACGGGGGGCAAAAATCTACGGGGAAATCGTTGGTTATGGCATGACCTGCGATGCTTACCACATGACGGCACCGACCCCCGACGGCGCTGGGGCAACCCGGGCGATTGAATTGGCGCTCAAGGATGGCGGCTTGGCTCCGAACCAAGTGAACTACGTGAATGCCCACGGCACCAGCACTCCAGCCAATGACATCACAGAAACAAAAGCGATTAAAAAAGCCCTCGGTGACCAGGCTTACAAAATTTTAGTGAGTTCGACAAAATCTATGACCGGTCACCTTTTGGGTGGCTCTGGGGGCATTGAGGCGGTGGCCACAGTGATGGCGATCGCAAATGATCGCGTTCCGCCGACGATCAACCTCGAAAATCCCCAGGAAGGTTGTGATTTAGATTACGTTCCCAACGAAAGCCGCGAACACCCAGTTGAAGTTGCCCTTTCTAACTCTTTTGGATTTGGCGGCCATAACGTTACCCTTGCGTTTAAGAAATATCGCCCGGAATAAAAATTTAGTCCGAGTAAATGTTAGCGATTTGACAGAATCATTCTTGCCCAGTGATCCTAACAGTGGGATGATGGGGGGGATTTTGAGGAGGGCAATTTGCGCTTCTTGATGGTCTAACAACTCCCTATAGTTTTTCTTTATTTGTCGTTTACTGTCAGAAATTTTCACTATGACCGTTGCAACCCAATCTATAGATCAGCTTTGTATTAATGCAATTCGCTTTTTAGCAATTGATGGCGTCGAGAAGGCAAAATCTGGTCACCCCGGTTTACCGATGGGCGCCGCTCCCATGGCCTACACCCTCTGGGACAAATTTATGCGGTTCAACCCCAAAAATCCGAAATGGGTTAACCGCGATCGCTTTGTTTTGTCAGCGGGTCACGGTTCGATGCTGCAGTATGCCTTGATGTACTTGGCTGGCTATGACAGTGTTTCCCTCGAAGACATCAAGCAATTTCGTCAATGGAAATCGAAGACCCCTGGTCACCCTGAAAACTTCGAGACCCCTGGTGTAGAAGTTACGACTGGCCCCCTCGGCCAAGGGATCGCCAATGCCGTCGGCCTCGCCCTCGCGGAAGCACACCTCGCAGCCCGCTACAACAAGCCCGATGCCAAAATTTTTGACCATTACACCTATGTGATTATGGGTGATGGTTGCAACATGGAAGGAATCTCCGGGGAAGCGGCATCCATTGCGGGTCACTGGGGTCTGGGCAAATTAATTGCCCTCTACGACGATAACCATATTTCCATCGACGGCTCCACGGACATTGCTTTCACTGAAGATGTGTGTAAGCGCTATGAGTCCTACGGTTGGCACGTGCTCCATGTCGAAGATGGCAACAATGACATTGAGGCGATCGCCAAAGCCATTGAAGCGGCTAAGGCAGTGACTGACAAGCCCTCTTTGATCAAAATCACAACGACCATTGGTTACGGTTCCCCCAACAAAGCAGATACCGCTGGGGTACACGGGGCAGCCCTTGGTGCCGACGAAATTGAACTGACCCGTAAATCCCTCGAATGGAACTATGGGCCTTTTGAAGTGCCTGAAGATGCCCTCAACCATTTCCGGAAAGCCGTTGAACGGGGTGCCAGCGCCGAAGCAGAGTGGGACCAAGTATGGGCCACCTACAAAACAAAATATGCCGAGGAGGCTGCAGAATTAGAGCGGATTCTTTCTGGGAAGCCCCCCGCAAACTGGGCTGACGCTTTACCCACCGCAACGCCCGCCGATAAAGGTCTTGCGACCCGTAAGCACTCCGAAGTAACCCTGAATGCGATCGCCCCGGTATTACCAGAATTGATCGGTGGTTCTGCGGACTTGACTCACTCCAACCTGACAGAAATCCACGTTTCTGGCGATTTCCAAAAAGGTGCCTACGAAAACCGCAACGTCCACTTCGGCGTCCGGGAACATGCCATGGGCGCGATCTGTAATGGCATCGCCCTCCACGGTACAGGTTTAATCCCTTACGGAGCCACTTTCCTTGTGTTCTCCGACTACATGCGAAATTCCATCCGTTTATCGGCCCTGTCCGAAGCACGGGTCATTTGGGTAATGACCCACGACTCCATTGCCCTTGGAGAAGACGGCCCCACCCACCAACCGATCGAGCATGTTGCTTCTCTGCGGGCGATGCCGAACCTCTATGTTTATCGTCCGGCAGATACCAACGAAACCTCCGGTGCCTATAAAGTTGCTGTGGAAAGTGCGACAACGCCGACCCTCTTAGCCCTCACCCGTCAAGGTCTCCCCAACCTCGAAGGCAGTTCCATCGAAAATGCGGAAAAAGGTGGCTACATCCTTTCCGATAGCGAAGGCACCCCTGATCTGATTTTGATTGGTACAGGGAGTGAAGTGCAGCTTTGTGTCGAAGCAGCAAAAGCACTCCGGGCAAACGGCAAAAATGTCCGTGTTGTTTCCATGCCCTGTGTGGAACGCTTTGAAGAGCAAGATGCCGCTTACCAAGAGTCCGTACTGCCGAAAGCTGTAACCAAACGGGTTGCCGTGGAGGCTGGTGCCACCATGAGCTGGTACAAGTACGTTGGCTTTGAAGGCGCTGTCATCGGTATTGACACCTACGGTGCTTCCGCTCCTGGTGGTGTGGTCATGGAGAAATTTGGTTTCACCGTGGACAACGTTGTTAAAACCGCTGAGACAGTACTAGGTTAAAACCCTGGGTCTGGTCATAGACTGATTCTTTTCAGTAAAACGTTTTGGAGGTAGGGGATAAACCTACCTCTTTTTTGTTTGTGACAATATTGCCTAGCCTGTCCGCCAGAGAATTGTCCCTGCGGCCACTAACCCCAATAGATTAGGAAACCACGTCCCCATAAACGGCGTAATCGTTCCCCAGACTCCCATGGAGCTGGAAATCACAGAAATGAGATAGTAGGCAAAAACGATGGCCACCGATAGGCCAACACTGGTCGCTCGGCTTGAGTTTTGCGGGCGCAGGCCAATGGCCGAGCCGACCATCGCAAAGACAATACAAACGAAGGGGACGGAAAATTTTTCTTGTTTTCTCACCTGGAGCGTCCGGATCCGCCTTTCATTACGACTTAACTTGAGGCTCTCTAAACAAACATCAATCACCTGGAGGGTCATTTCATTTGGGCGTTGACAGCGGGTGGCGAGGATCAAAGGGGCATCAGACAGATTTAAAAAGTTGGTTTCAAACTGCTCGATGTCACTAAAGGAACCATTGGCCCCAATTTGATAAATACTGCCATCCTGCACCAGCCAACCCTGTTCATTGGCATTCCACTGGGCGGCGGCGGCGGTGATAATTCTTTGGGTATCGACGGCGGCTCGATCGAGGATGGTGAGATTGTTCATTTGGGTGCCATCGAAGGTCTCGGCATAAAAGAGGGTTTTGAGGATTTCGCGGTTACCAGTGGCCGTTTTTACCCGTTGATATTCGGGGTAGATGATATTTTTTTCTTGGTAGTCAATGGTTGCTTCGCCCTGAGCAATGTTGGCAATGGTGCTGGCTTGTTTCGTGGTCTGGGGGACAATCCAATCGTTGAGGCCAAAGGTGATGCCCGTGATCAGTAACCCCAAAAGCAGACCGGGCAACATCAGCCGCAAGGGGGGCAAACCAACGCTCCGTAAGGCGATAATTTCACTAAAGGAAGATAGGCTGCTGTAGGCGGTGAGGGTACCCAGTAGGGTTGCCATAGGGAGGCCGAGGACGAGAAATTCTGGGAGACGGAGAGCGAGAATTTGGAAGGCGATCGCCCAGGTGATTTCATTGGCGACCACGTTGCGCATTACCTCAAAGAGAACGCCGATGGTGAGGCCCAAACTCGTGAAAATTCCTAACCCAAATAGGAAAGGCCCCACAAGTTGCGCCATAATGTAGCGATCTAATAGTGAAAATACCCTTAAAATTCTCAACATTGTGGTCTAGTCTGATTAGAGTGGAGAGTTTTAGCAACTGTTTAGCAATTAAAATCCCTAGCCCATCATGCCAAAGAAGTTACTGTTTTGTCTGAAATTGTGCCCCTTGACCACTGATTGATCACCGCGCGTCGGGAACTTAGAGCCGCGATAATGATTCAGTGCCACTGCACTTTGGTTTATTCTAAATTTACTTTTTTTGATAGAGTCCATGTTTGACCTGTTTGCTTCTTTGCTCATTGCCCAGGAATCTGCCCCTTTATTGGTGGCCCAAGAGAACAGGTCGAAGGAAGAGTTACTCCCCCACCAAGTACCACAACCAGGGGAGGATCAGGGGTCTTCTGTGGGGCGATCGCCGGCGGCCATCGTGACGGAACCCCAAGAGGTGCGCCCTTTGCCGGGGAGTCTCAATGAAATTCCCGTCTTTAACAGCAACAGCCCTGAAGTCATTGCCCAGGAAGGCATCTTATTATCGACCTTCCCAAAGGCAGGAAAAAGCCAGGCGATCGCCCACCTCGAAACCCCCCTCGAAGGACGCTTTGATATTTTTACCCACCACATTTCCCGTCCCGCCACGGAGCAGCGCACCCTGTACCAAGGCTTGTTGGTCAACAATCCGACTGGAAGCCCCCGCACCCTCAAAATTCTCCAAGGCATTAGTTACCTCAATAGTAAAGATGCCCCCTTCCGCGAACTATTACCCTTCGTTGAGGATCCCCAGGGTCATGTCTATTCCGGCCCTGGCTCCCGACTGGTGAGCGATACCCTCCGGGGCAAAAGCCAAACGCAATTCCCAGAGATTCTACGTATTCCCCCCTACAGCACCGTGGTTTTGGCGAATCTCCCCATCCCGGTTAGCGGTGCTCGCTCTACCTACTTACAAGTGGAAACGGATGGTAGCGTTTACTTGGCAAATTTAGCGAAATATGAAGTCCGCGAAGAAATTGCCACCAGCAGTATTAGCAATAATGGCAGTATTGTCGAAGGGAAAGCTGTCCGCTCCCGTCCCCCCAGCCTCAATGAATGGCGATCGCTCCTCACCCAAGGTCAGCTTGTAGAACCCCGGGATCTGCCCCCAGTTCCCAGTAAAGATCCTGGTCGCATTATTTATGGCCGGGTTGCAGGTATTTCCGTCGGTAGTCAGTGGGAAGCCACCGTCACTGATCCAGACGCAGAGAGTTTAGCAATCCCCGCCCCCGGCGAAGCGATTTCTTTCCCCATTAGCACCACCAGCACTGGCACCTTTGGCACCGACCAAGTCCAAAGCGCCCCCATGCTCACCCGTTACCCTGATACCGCGCTCCAGGGCCATGGTAACTATTTAGTCCACTACAAACTGACTTTCCCCCTTGAAAATACGAGCGATGAATATCAGTGGACGTCGCTAACGTTTCAAACGCCGATTAAGGATGATCTCCATAGCGATCGCCTTTCCTTTTTTGAATCGCCCCCCAACCGTGTTTTCTATCGAGGCACTGTCCGCATCAACTATCCCAACGAATACCGACGCCAGATTACCCGCTATGTCCACCTAGTACAACATCGGGGCCAACGCTCAGAACCCCTTGCCACCCTGGAAATTCCCCCTGGCACAAGTCGCACCGCCGAAATTGACTTTTTCTATCCCCCCGACGCAACGCCTCCCCAGGTGATTACCGTGAGGACTCTCGCCCCAGAGGAGCGTTAAATATTGTTGAATATTCTCAAAAGAATGTAGTGATCGCCCTAGGCACGTTTCGGGGGAAACAGTTGCCCCAACGGTAAGCCCCAACAGGCAAAATCGCGCCGGATACTCACGGTGGGGTGGGGATCAATGGCCTGGGCCGTTGTTTCAGAAATAAAGAGTGTCGGCAACAGGGTCAAGGGAATTTGTAACAGAATATTCCCCAAGAAGAACAGCAGGATTGCGGCGAATAAGCCCAAAATATGCCATTGGGGGAGACCCGCCGTCAGTCCCACCGCAAGGGGCGCATAGTGGGCCACCTGCCACAACAAAATCACCATGGCGATCGCCCCCAGGACATTTAAAATCGGCTGCCGAGTTCCCTGCACGAGCCGTAAAATTTGTCGTTGCCGTTCATCAAGGCGTTCTGGCGGAATTTGAAACACAAAGAGACTGAAGGGCTGCCAAGGCCGGAGGATTTGCAGGAGCCACACCGGGACTCCCCCCAAGAGCACAATTAAGCCCAATTCAATATTGGCCACGGGAAACGGGATGCCAATCGCCAAGGCGATCGCCAACAAAGACCAGATCAAAGGCAGCAGAGCCAAGCCTGCAACATGCAACCAAAAATAAGGCTCAAACAACATTTTTCCGTCGCTCCAAGACTTAAACGAACAACAGCACAATGCCCTGAATATCCCACGGTGCCCCCTGAAAGTAAAGTGGCCCGAAGCGCCAGGTAGACGACAAATCAGCTTTTCTCCAATGGTCACTACAAATGTCAAGGAATATGACAAAAAATTAAGTTTGGTTTATCAAATTGTGTCAGAATGGCCAGCCTTTCCTAGGCCAACCAGCATTTTTTGCTAAAACTCTTTAAGTGCCTTCAGCTTGCTCACTATCAGAACAGCAGCTTCTGCTCCATATAATGTGATGATGAGCAGGAGAATAGTTATAAATTTTTAATATCCATCTACTTGTCCAAGTAAAGGAGACTCACCATTTATGTTCACTAACGTCAAGTCCGCCATTCGCCACATCAAACCAGATGACATCAATAATCGCACGTTAGTGAAGGTGGTCTATGTCGTGTTGGAGTCCCAGTACCAGAGTGCCCTCTCTGCTGCGGTAAAAGCGATTAACGCGAACCACCCAAAGATTGCGGTTGAAATTAGTGGTTATCTGATTGAAGAACTGCGTGACCCCGATAACTACGAAGAGTTCAAACGGGAAGTCGCCCAAGCCAACTTATTTATTGCCTCCTTGATCTTCATTGAAGACCTCGCCCAAAAGGTGGTTGAAGCTGTGACGCCCCACCGGGATAACCTTGATGCGGCGATTGTTTTCCCTTCCATGCCAGAAGTGATGCGCCTCAACAAAATGGGCACTTTTTCCATGGCACAGTTGGGACAATCCAAGAGTGCTATTGGCGAGTTTATGAAAAAGCGGAAGGAAAAATCCGGTGCTTCCTTCCAAGATGCCATGCTCAAGCTGCTCCGGACATTGCCGAAGGTTTTAAAATATTTGCCCGTTGAAAAAGCCCAGGATGCCCGCAACTTCATGCTGTCTTTCCAATATTGGTTGGGTGGTTCCCCCGATAACTTGGAAAACTTCCTGTTGATGATGACCGACAAGTACATCCTCAAGGGGGCTGAGAAGCTCGATAAAGCCGATTATGCCGAGCCGGTAGTCTATCCCGACATGGGCATTTGGCATCCCCTCGCCCCGAAAATGTTTGAAGACACAAAAGAATATCTCCAGTGGTACAACAGCCGCGATGATATTAGTGACGAACTGAAAGATCCCCTCGCCCCTTGTATTGGCCTCGTGCTGCAACGGACACACCTCGTCACCGGAGATGATGCCCACTACGTCGCCATGCTCCAGGAGTTGGAATATCGCGGCGCAAAGGTGATCCCCATCTTTGCGGGGGGTCTCGATTTCTCGAAGCCTGTGGATGAATTTTTCTGGGATAACACGGTCGCCGGGGTCGAAAAATTACCTCTGGTGGATACGGTGGTTTCCCTAACTGGTTTTGCCCTCGTGGGTGGCCCGGCACGTCAGGATCATCCCAAAGCCATTGATTCTCTCAAGCGGTTGAACCGTCCCTATATGGTGGCGCTGCCATTGGTCTTCCAAACCACAGAGGAGTGGGAAGAGAGTGATCTCGGTCTGCACCCGATCCAAGTGGCGCTCCAAATTGCGATTCCAGAACTGGATGGGGCAATTGAACCAATTATTCTTTCTGGTCGTGACGGGGCCACGGGTCGGGCGATTACGCTACAAGATCGCGTCGAGGCGATCGCCACCCGTGCTTTGAAATGGACAAACCTCCGGAAGAAGCCCAAGCTAGAGAAAAAACTCGCCATTACAATTTTTAGCTTCCCCCCCGACAAAGGCAATATCGGCACCGCCGCTTACCTCGATGTCTTTGGCTCGATCCATGAAGTAATGAAGGGTCTCCGGGACAACGGCTACGACATTCAAGATATCCCTGAAACCCCCAAAGAGCTGTTAGAGCTAATCATCCATGATGCCCAGGCGCAATATGCTTCCCCTGAGCTAAACATCGCCTATCGCATGGGTGTGCCGGAATATGAAGAACTGACCCCCTATTCCAAACGCCTGGAAGAAAATTGGGGTACGCCTCCCGGTGAACTCAACAGCGACGGTCAAAACCTGCTGATCTATGGGAAGCATTTCGGCAATCTGTTTATCGGTGTCCAGCCCACCTTTGGCTATGAAGGCGACCCGATGCGCCTCTTGTTCTCCCGTTCTGCCTCGCCTCACCATGGCTTTGCTGCCTACTACACTTACCTTGAGCGGGTTTGGGGCGCAGATGCGGTGCTGCACTTCGGTACCCATGGCTCCCTCGAATTTATGCCTGGTAAGCAAATGGGGATGTCTGGCGATTGCTATCCCGACAATTTGATCGGTAATATTCCCAACATCTACTACTACGCCGCCAATAACCCTTCGGAAGCGACGATCGCCAAACGCCGCAGTTATGCGAATACTATTTCCTACCTGACTCCCCCGGCAGAAAATGCGGGTTTATATAAGGGTCTCAAGGAACTTAGCGAGTTGATCGGCTCCTACCAAACCCTCAAGGATGGGGCGCGGGGCGTGCAGATTGTGAATACGATCATGGATCAAGCGCGGATCTGCAACCTCGATAAGGATATCGAGATTCCCGAAACAGATGCGGCCCAAATGTCCCAAGAAGAGCGGGACAACATGGTGGGTATTGTCTACCGGAAGCTGATGGAGATTGAATCTCGTCTGCTCCCCTGTGGTCTCCACGTTATCGGTAAGCCTCCCACCGCCGAAGAGGCGATCGCCACCTTAGTGAATATTGGGAGCCTCGACCGCGAAGAAGAGGGAATTTGGAGTCTACCGACGATCATCGCCAAGAGCATCGGGCGCAACATGGAAGAGATCTACCGTAACAGTGATCAAGGCATCCTCGAAGATGTGAACTTGCTTCAAGACATCACCGAAGCTTGCCGCGCCGCCGTCCGTGCCCTCGTGATGGAACAAGTGAACGCCGAAGGTCGCGTGTCCCTCGTGTCTAAGCTCAACTTCTTCAACATGGGCAAAAAAGCGCCTTGGGTAGAAGCCTTACACGAAGCAGGCTATACCAACGTCGATCAAGAATTGCTCAAACCTCTGTTTGATTACCTGGAGTTCTGCCTCGAACAGGTTTGTGCGGATAAAGAGCTGGGTGGACTGCTCAAAGCCCTCGAAGGCGAATATGTGCTCCCCGGCCCTGGTGGTGACCCAATCCGGAATCCCAACGTGTTGCCCACAGGTAAAAATATCCACGCCCTCGATCCCCAATCCATCCCAACCCTCGCCGCAGTGCAATCCGCAAAAGTTGTCGTCGATCGCCTAATCGAACGGCAAAAGCTCGATAACGGCGGCGAATATCCCGAAACCATCGCCTGTGTCCTCTGGGGAACCGACAACATCAAAACCTACGGCGAATCCCTCGCGCAAATCATGTGGATGGTCGGCGCAAGACCCGTTCCCGATGCCCTTGGCCGCGTCAACAAACTTGAACTGATTCCCCTCGAAGAACTCGGTCGTCCCCGCATCGATGTCGTGGTCAATTGTTCCGGCGTATTCCGTGACTTGTTCATCAACCAAATGAACCTCTTGGATCAAGCCGTCAAAATGGCAGCCGAAGCCAACGAACCCCTCGAAATGAACTATGTGCGGAAACATGCCCTAGAACAAGCTGAGGAAATGGGGATCAATATTCGCCAAGCCGCAACCCGCATCTTCTCCAACGCGTCTGGTTCCTATTCTTCTAACGTTAACCTCGCCGTTGAAAATAGTTCTTGGGAAGAGGAAAAAGAGCTTCAGGACATGTACCTGAACCGGAAATCCTTCGCCTTCAACTCCGACAATCCGGGGGTAATGGATGAAAACCGTAAGGTATTTGAATCTTCCCTCAAGAAAGCTGATGTCACCTTCCAAAACTTGGATTCTTCAGAAATCAGTTTGACCGACGTATCCCACTACTTCGACTCTGACCCGACTAAGGTTGTCGCCTCTCTCCGGGATGATGGCAAGAAACCCGCTGCCTACATTGCCGACACCACCACCGCCAACGCTCAAGTACGGACACTGTCTGAAACCGTGCGTTTAGATGCGCGGACAAAACTGCTTAATCCCAAGTGGTACGAGGGCATGCTCTCCCACGGTTATGAAGGGGTGCGCGAACTGTCTAAGCGCCTGGTGAATACGATGGGCTGGTCTGCGACGGCTGACGCGGTAGACAATTGGGTCTACGAAGATACCAATGAAACCTTCATCAAAGACGAGGAAATGTGTAAGCGTTTGATGGATTTGAATCCCAATTCCTTCCGTCGGATGGTCAGCACGTTACTCGAAGTCAATGGTCGGGGTTACTGGGAAACCAGCGATGAAAACCTTGAGCGTCTACAACAGCTTTACCAAGAGGTTGAAGACCGCATCGAAGGTATTGAGTAAGAATATTTAGTTTAAACGCACTTCAATAGTGTATTTTGAGTATAATGTTGAGGGTAAGCTTTTTGGCTTACTCTTTTTTATTGTAGTGATTGTATAAGTATGAATGATTCTAATCAGTTTCCTGTATTTGTGAATAGTTTCAGGATCAAAACACTGGAAGAAACTGAAAAAAATGTTTACTCATATCGCTACGAATTTAAAAAATCACCAGAACAGTCAAAAATTAGTCGATTAATAAATCGAATTGCATTTCAAACTAAAGTTTCTGCTGTAAGACATTTATGATAAGCTTGTCTCCTATTCTGAAATCAAGCAACAACACTTAGAAACTGATGAATATCATCTATTTCCACAAGAAGTAATTACGCTTAATATTTCTCAAGAAGATGATCGTATTACACTAGAAAAGCTTCAGAGAAAAATATTAAAAGATCGTCTATATAAACAATGTAAATATTATATTGAAAACAACTCAAGTCAAGGTGGTTTGATTTGTTGGCAAAAAACAGAAGCTGATATTAGAAGTGATGTATCTGGATGGGAAATTTATAGAGGGTTTAAACTTGATATTTTTGTTTCTTCTCAAGGAAATGTATTCTTAGAAGTAGACGAGCATTATAAATTGTTTAGTGCTTGGACACTAACTCAATGGCTAGAATGGTATCCTGATTTTTCAGCAAAAATACTAAGAAACACATATGACGGACGTACTTGGAAACTTCAGAAAATAACAAATGAAGATCCAAATAATATAGATTCCGGTACAGGTCAAACACTTGCCACATACCACAAAAATCATCAAAAGCCAGCTACAGATCAAGAAATCAATTCATCAAAAGTAATTTATGTAAAACCCTACAACAGCAAAAAAGAAGAGTCTTATCCACATTTGTCATCAAGAGTTAAACCATGTTTATTCCTCGATACCTTGTCTGAATTAGCATCACAAGGAGATCGAAAAGTCAAAGAGGTTTTTAATCTCATTAAACCATCTATTGAAGATAGATTCTCTAGAGCAACTGAAATTGCTAAACAATTAGCCGTCGAAATTTATAATATAGATGAAGAAATCTCTGATGATATTAAAGTCGTTCAAGTTCAAGCTCAACAATCCTCTCAAGATAAATCAATTTTACTTGCACATTCCTCAAAGAGAATTGATAAGGTTTTCAAAAGCCTCGACCAAGGATGCTTTCGAGTAGGAGAAATCAAATTTGGATGTATTAATTTATTAGATAAAAACCAAGATGGCTGGTCAAAGTTTATTTTGCAAAAGCTTCAAAAACTGGCCACAATACACAACATCAATATTGATGCCAATTTAGTTAAAGCAGCAGTTGACATTCCTGAAAAAGATTTTGAAATTGATCAATTTTGGGAATCATGGGTGGAACAGGATATTAAAACAATCCTTGTCATTTCTGAATGGTTAGATAATAAATACAAAACTAAACTAACTAGAGATGCTTTAGAACATGGAATTACCCTTCAGTTTATGCTGCCATTGAAGGAAAATGTTCGACGTATAGAAAGTAATAAAGGGGTTGAATCTAAAATTACTTGTTTTACCTCAGATCAATACCGTGCCAATAATATACTTCTTGGATTACTTGCAAAAGCCGGATGGCAAGCTGTTGGCTTACCTCTGTTAAATAATGAATATGCTGCTGATTTAGTAATCGGTTTTGATGCAGGTAGAAATGAAACATTATCCTATGGAACTAGCTCATTTGCTGTATTGGCAGATGGTCAAATTTTAGGTTGGGAACTTCCAGAAGCACAAAAAGGAGAGATTTTAGATCCTGATCATGTTAGGCGAACAGTCAGAAGAATCATTAGTCAATTTCAAAAAATGAATGGTAAACAATCTCCCAAACGTATATTGCTGATGCGAGATGGATTGATTCAACAACAAGAATTTTCATTGATTACGGAAGCATTAGAAGAAGGAGAGATTAAATATGACTTGATTAGTGTAAGAAAAAGTGGAGCAGGAAGAATTGGTAGACGAAATTCTGATGGAACTTATGTAGATGCTCCAAAAGGAACAGTTATTTTTTCTGGTAATGATAAATTTAAGATTGTCACATCTGAGGCAAAAGCTGGTGGTAGTGCTAGACCTTTATTTGTTGTTCGTGAACAAGGTGATACTCCAATTGAAATTATCGCAGAACAATTTTATCGATTGACACAGCTACATCCTGTTAGCGGTTCTTTTACAAGCCGTTTACCGATGCCATTGAATTATGCAGATAAATTAGCCAAAAAAATTCAGTCTTTAGGATCTGTGGGGATTTTACAAAATCTTGATCGCAAGAAACTATTTTTTGTTTAGAAAGAGGAATGTTTGTATATGTCTTTAGCTTTAACGATTTACTATTCAGAACATTTCCCTGATACTGTCGGCAAAACTCAACGGAAATTTGAAGAGGCAGTAAAATAGGCAATGGCAGTAAAATTATTTGAACAAAAACGAATTTCTTCAGATGGCGGCAATTCTGATTAGTGTAGATCGAGTCACGTTTTTGACGCGATTACAAGAATATAATGTACCGATGATCGACCTGACAGAAGATAAAATTTCATCGGATTTAGCCAATGCATAAAAAATAAATCGCCGAAAAATTATTACTGGAATGAGAGACGGGCGATCGCCTTAATAATCTTTTATTCACGACTGTGAACCGTCGCCAAATAGGGTGCTACGATGGGCAACAAAACCCTCTGCCATCCTGGAGAAGCTGAGCGTCATGGCCAAATCCATTGTCACCCTTGTTGATAATCTGCCGGAAAACAACATCACCACAAAAGTTTTGACGGCTCTCGATACCCTATTTCCAGGGGAATGGATAAATTTTCGGGGATTTGACGACGCGATCCGCCAAATTACCCAAGAGACCAATCCAGAGGTATTGCAACGAATTCGAGACAAGGCGATCGCCTTCTACGATGACCCAAAAAACGGTTACCAGAGTGCAGTTTTTCTGTACCAAACCGTCGATAGAGCTGATGCTGCCCTGGGAACTGCCGCCCTCGCCGACAAAATTGGTGAAAAAATCGGTCTTTTGGGCTTTCTCAGTAAGCTGACCCCCAAGGCCGACACCAGCCAAACCATCGATCTCGTGCTGAAAATTTCCGTCGAGGCGATCGCCTACTGCAAACTAAACGGTCTCCCCCAGGCAAACCCCCAGGTTCTCGCCCAGGCCCTCCAAGAAAACTATCGGGGTGCCGCCCTGGTGCGCATGGGAACCCTCGTTTGTGTTGATGGCCTTTTACCCCTGGGGCCGGATTTCCTCGAAAAAGTCCACAGCATCATTGGCCAGGTCGATCAAACCGAAGTGCAAAATAATAGCGGTTATACGGTACTTGGTTCGGCTCTGCCAGGGGAAGATACCGCTTCCAAGCTGGGCTTTTTAAGCGAAAATTTCGAGGCTGTGCGGGGCTGGATGCAAAACTGGATCGCGAAAACCGGTGTGTCCCGTAGCTCTGTATTTAGTCAGTTGGGGCGATTTATTGAATTTGCCGACGACAATCTCGATTTAGTGGCTGCTTTTTTGGATCAAACCACCAATTACTTTACCCATACCGGCATTCAAACGGTGGCGACCCACCTGATTAAACGGGCTTACCAGGACGTACAAACAGAGATGGATTTACTCCCTGGGACGGTCGCACCACCAGAGCCAGTCCCCACAGATGCTGGGGCGACGACTCTACAGTTACCCCAACCGCAATTTCGCCATGTACAAACGGATACGGTGCTGGCGATCCCCAAAGTTTCCATTGTCCACATTGGCAAACCGAATCCCCAATATCCGCCAGAAGTTGATTTATCGCCGTTGCCCAATAGCGATGTTGTTTCCCGGCTCCACGCAAATTTGTGGAGTGATAATGGTTTTGAGTATTACATCCTAGATGTGGGGAGTTCCAACGGCACTTACCTCAATGGCGTTTTGTTGGAACCTAAGGAAAAACATCTGCTGCAAAACGGCGATCGCCTCGATTTTGGCCGGGGCGAAAAGGTCAGCCTCATCTTTGAAATGGGCTAATTCAGAGGCTAATTAAAGATCAAAGTCTGTTGTGAAACTGTCGCGGGTCATGGGCTGGGCAATTTCTAGCCCCTCACCCCCCAGCACTTCCAGGGGTTCCCCTTCGATTTGGAACCACACTGCGGCGGTGGGATCAAGGCTGGTAGCTGTGTAGAGCACCTGGGCAACGCGACCAATCATCGAGGCACTGCCACCGCCAAACTGAAATTCTTCGGACAGATTCACCACGATACCATCCCCTTGGATAATCAGGCTTAACAGTTCGGTACCGGGGGGAATTGTGCTACTGAGGCCATCCTCTGGGGTTTCTGTGAGTAATTGGGTAAAGAGGCTTTCGAGTTGGCCTGTGGGGGTTTCTGCGGTGGGGGTCACTTCGACGGGAGCCAAAGCCAGGCGATCGCCTTCATCTTTGAGCCAATACACCGTCGGTTGAGGCGTCGTTTCCCCGGGATTTGAATCTGGATTATTGTCAGTGGGATCTTCACCATCTGGGGGCGGATTATTGTTATCCACCGGGGGCTGTTCATTTACCACCGGGGGCAGATTGTTGCCATTGGGCACCTCACCACAAGCGGTCGTGAAGGCGATCGCCAAAGCCACCGTACCCAACCCTTGCCAAACGCGTCTTGTCCAGATCATCTGTTTTACCATTGCAAACTTACAGAGCAAAATCCTATACCTCATCCTTTGACAGTCGGTGACCCAATAAAGATTCACTCAGGTAAGTCACCAAAATATACAAAATCGGCACCACAAACAAACTCAACAAAGTCGCCACTAGCATTCCCCCAAAGACCGTCGTCCCCAAAGACTGACGACTGGCGGCCCCGGCCCCCGTTGCCAATGTTAAGGGAAAGATCCCCGATAACGTCGAGATCGCTGTCATCAAAATTGGTCGGAGTCGCTCCCGGGCTGCCTCAATAGCGGCTTTGGTAATCGATAGCCCTTCGCCACGCAAATGGTTTGCAAATTCCACAATCAAGATCGCGTTTTTACTAGCCAAACCAATCAACATCACCAGACCTACCTGGCAATACACATCGTTGGGGAATCCCCTAAGCACCAATGCCGTCAAAGCACCACAGATTGCTAACGGTACCGAAAGCAAAATAATCGCCGGATCCAAAAAATTTTCGTATTGCGCGGCTAGAACTAAGAAGACAAAGACCAGCCCCAAACCAAAGATAATCGGTGCTTGGCCGCCAGACTCAATTTCCTCTAGGGCTGTACCCGCCCACTCATAACCAAAACTGCGGGGTAACGTTTGCTGGGCGATGCGTTCCATCGTTTGTAAAGCTTCACCAGAACTGACCCCCGGAGCCGCAGAACCATTAATTTCAATGGAACGCAACAGATTGTAGTGGTTAATGGTTTGCGCCCCAGATCCGGGTGTGACGGTGAATAACTGCCCCAGGGAAACCATTTCGCCCGTGTCGGAACGGGTATAAACCTGACCAATATCCGCTGGATTATCCCGAAATAAGCCATCCATCTGAACATAGACCCGATAATTATCCTGACCCAAATCAAAGTCATTGACATAGGTAGACCCAAAGGCCGTTTGTAATGTGCCATAGACCTGGGCAATATTGATATTTTTCGCCTTTGCAAAATCCCGTTTAATCTCAAGGTCATACTTGGGATTATTGGCGGCATAGGTACTAAACACCCCTTGGAGGGCGGGATCTTGGTTCGCAGCGCCTAGCAGTTGTCCCATGGCTCCCACCAAATCCTGGATGGCAGCGCGTCCACTGCGGTCTTGGAGTTGGAACTGGAAACCACCAAAGTTACTGAGACCCTGAATCGGCGGCGGATTCACAGGAAAGACGCGGGCTTCAGTAATTTGCGCAAAGGTCGGAAATAGGCGACCGATGATCCCTTGGGCTGTTTGTTCGGGTCGAGTCCGCTCTGACCAAGGTTTCAGGGGACAAAAAATAACACCAGAATTGGCTTGACTACCGCCTCCAAAACTAAAGCCACTAATGGCAAAGGTGCCGTCAATTTCGGGGATTTTGAGGAGTTCTGCTTCGACCTGCGCCATCACAGCATCGGTGAACTGCATTGAAACCCCCTGGGGAGCCTGGACAAGGGTGATGATGTAGCCCTGGTCTTCTTCGGGCACAAAGGCGCCGGGGACAATTTGGTAAAGCCAAGCGGTTATCACCAGCAGGACAGTAAAAAGACTCACCACGACATATTCCATGCGGGTCAGTTGGAAAAGAATTTTTTGGTAGCGGCGACGGAGCCAATTTTGAAAGCGATTGAATTGGTTAAAGACTTTTCCCAAAGCACTGGTGGGTTCGGGGCGATCGCGCAACAAAACCCCAGCGAGGGAAGGTGTTAAGCTCAGGGCGATAAAGGTTGAAATCGCGATGGAGAAGGCAATGGTGAGGGCAAACTGCTGATACAAAGCCCCCGTCGTCCCTGGGAAAAAAGCCACCGGAATAAACACAGCCATCAGCACCAAGGAGGTGGCAATAACGGCCCCGGTCAACTCTTGCATCGCGGCGATCGCCGCCTGTTTTGGGGCCATGCCTTTCTCGTGGATGAGCCGGGCAATGTCTTCGACGACCACAATCGCATCATCGACCACTAGACCTGTCGCAAGGGTCAAACCAAAGAGGGTCAGACTGTTAATCGAAAAATTGAAGAGTTTAATGAAAATAAACGTCCCAATCAAGGCAATGGGAATCGTCAAGGTCGGCACGAGGGTTGTGCGCCAATCTTGGAGAAAAAGGAAAATCACAAAAATCACTAAGGCGATCGCCGTGATGAGGGTGATCACCACTTCCCGCATCGATGCCGCCACATAATCGGTCGTATTAAAAGCAATCCGATAATCCAACCCAGGCGGAAACTGTTCCGAAAGGACTTCCATCTCCGCAATGACGCGATTTGCCACATCCAGGGCATTGCTCCCCGGCCGCTGGAAGATCCCAATCCCGACAGCCTGGTTTCCCCGGTAGCGGACAGTGGTGTTGTAGCTCTCCGCTCCCAGCTCAACGCGGCCCACATCCCGCAGTTTAATAATCTGACCCTGCTCATCAACCTTGAGAACCAGTTCTTCAAACTCTGACACTGTTCCCAGGCGTCCCCCTTGAATTTCTAAGTCAAACTGATACTGTTGTCCGGCAGGGGCAGGGGATTGGCCCAACTGTCCAGCCCCCACCAGGCGATTTTGTTCTTGAATTGCGGCGACTACGTCCTGGGGGATGAGGCGACGGGCCGCCAGACGATTGGGATCAAGCCAGACCCGCATCGCATAGCGACGCTCCCCAAAAATTTGGACATTACCGACCCCCTCTAGTTTGCGGAGGGCATCGAGCAGATAATTATCAGCATAGTTACTGAGAAAGACATCGTCATATTCGCCCGCCTCGGAATACAAACCGACCCCAAGGACAATGTTATTGCTGCTTTTCGCGACTCGGACTCCGTTTCGCTGAACTTCTGCGGGCAGTTGTGAGGTGACGGCGGCAAGTCGGTTTTGGATATCGACGGCGGCAAGATCTTCATTACGACTCGCATCAAAGGTGGCCACAATGGTGCTCAGACCGTCGTTACTACTGGTGGAGGACAGATATCTGAGACCTTCGATCCCGTTGAGTTCTGCTTCAAGGATATTAGTAACGGTTTGCTCTACCACTTCAGCACTGGCCCCGGTGTAGCTGGCGGTGATGCTGATTTGGGTGGGACTAATTTGGGGAAACTGGGCAACCGGGAGGCTGGGAATCGTAATGAGACCGACCAGTAAAATGATCACACCACAAACCAGGGCAAAAATAGGCTTCTTGATGAAGAGCTTAGAAAACATTGGGAGAATCTGAGAAAAGCATCTCCCTATCGTAAGAGTTTTTTTCCAGAAAGGCCGGTAATTTTCTGGGTTTCGCGTCAAATTCTTTGTTTTTGTACTTCAAATCAGAAAATCTTTAATGGGGAAAGGCTTGGCGTTAAAATTGGAATTTACCCCTGCTCACCCTAAAACCCCCACAGCAAGCAATGACTTCTGCTTCTCCGTCCCCTCAGCTCAGCGATCAACTGCCGCCAACGGTGGAATTACGGCCTAGCTATAATATTCCCCTGGTGCTGATTATTAGTGGGATTCCCCTGGCCCTCTGGCAAATTTGGGTGGGGGCGATCGCCTCGTTATTTGGCCTATTTTTACTGTTTCAAGCAGTAATCCTGCGACTAGAATTCACCGCCACGGATTTAGATGTTTATCGCAGCGGCGATCGCATTCGGCGTTTCCCCTATCGCGAATGGCAAAATTGGCGCATCTTTTGGACAAGGGTTCCCATCCTGTTTTACTTTAAAGAAATCAATAGCATTCATTTTTTACCGATTATTTTTGACCCCCGCACCCTCCAGCAGGTTCTCGAAGCGCGCTGCCCCCGCCAAGACTAACACCCTTCATTAATGACGCTTTCCCCTGCGTTGTCACCCGTTGCCCCTAAGGACAAACTTTTATGAGTTCAGACCCCCAACAAGACCGACCCAAATTAGATCTGCAACCCACTCCCAAAGAACCATTAAATTTGCCCTCTGAAGCGAGTGGTACCGAGCCTGATGCCAGTGCTTCAACTCCTGCGCCTGACCAGACCCCAGAGACCACGACAGACAGCACGGACTTAGAAAAATTACAGGCAGAGAAAGCAGCGCTTCTGGCAGAGATTGCCGAACTTAAGGCAGAAAAAGAGGCTCTTTTACAAACGGAAACGGGAGATCTCCAAGTTCAACTGGAACGGTTGATGGCCACAGGACTCCAAACCCTCGAAGACAGACAGGCAAGCCTGCAAAAATCTGTTGCCCAATTGGAGCGACGCCGGGACAAAATCCGTGAGGAAATGCGCACCACCTTTGCGGGTACGTCCCAAGAAATTGCCGTGCGGGTGCAAGGGTTTAAGGACTATCTCATCGGGAGCTTGCAGGATTTGGCGATCGCCGCCGAGCAGTTAGACTTACCCAGCTTTGATCAAGATTGGTCTGCGGCACCGTCACCAGTACCAACCCCGGAGCCTCCTCCTCAAAAATTAACTCCACCCCAGTTTTCGGAGCAAAGTTTTGCAGCTAAGGCGCGTCGAATCCAGGAAATGCTGGATCAATACCGGATGTCGCCGGACTACTATGGCCCCCCTTGGCAACTGCGTCGCACCTTTGAGCCGATCCATAGCGAACGGGTGAAGAAATGGTTCTTTGACCAAGGCGGACGGGGCGCGATCCGAAGCATGGGTAGCCGTCTGCAAAATATTCTTGTGGCTTCGGCCAGTTTATCGGTGCTCTACAGTCTCTATGGCGATCGCCTCCGGGCCTTGATTTTGGCTAATACCCCAGAACGACTCGGCGAATGGCGGCGGGGCTTACAGGACTGTTTAGGCATCTCCCGCAGTGACTTCGGGCCAAACTCTGGGGTCATTTTATTTGAAAGTCCCGATGCCCTCGTCCAAAAGGCGGATCGACTCGTAGAAGATGATAGACTACCGCTAATCATTATTGATGAGGCTGAGGACAATATTAATCTGTCGTTGCTGCAATACCCGTTGTGGCTTGCATTTGCGCCGGAACCCCAGTCCGATTCTTCTTACTTTTTCTAAGTTTTCGCACGTGTTTTCTGCATCGGAGTAATGGGTTATGAATCTTTCGTTGGCGATCGCCCCCTTTTGCATCGGAGTAGCCTATTTATTGGGCGCTATTCCCACGGGCTACCTAGCTGGCAAGTGGCTCAAGGGAATTGATATCCGCGATTATGGTTCCCGTTCCACAGGGGCGACCAACGTCCTCAGAACCCTCGGTAAAAAAGCGGGGATCACGGTGTTGCTCTTCGATGCGCTCAAGGGCGTTGCGGCGATCTTATTTTTTAAGCTGCTTTATACCCACCCCGAATGGATCGCTTTTCCTGCCAACTATGACCAATACTGGCTCACCATGGCCGTGGCGATCGCCGCTGTCTTGGGCCACAGCAAATCGATTTTCATCGGCTTTAACGGCGGCAAATCCGTTGCTACCAGCATCGGCGTCCTTTTGATTATGGCTCCTTGGGTGGCCCTGGGCACCATCGTCACCTTTGCAGCGGCAATTACTTTAACCCAAATCGTTTCCCTGAGTTCAATCAGTGGGGCGATCGCCGTGATGCTTTTGATGATTGTTTTACAGCAGCCCCTCCCCTACATTCTCTTTGGGGCGATCGCTGGTATTTATGTCATTGTGCGCCATCGCAGTAATATCCAAAGAATCATCGCTGGTACCGAACCTAAAATTGGCGCAAAGGCAACAAACTAAACTTTAAAATTAGTGCTCAACAGATAAAGTTTCTCCTTGAAAATAGGGAGAAGATTTTCTGTACTTTTGATTAATTTATCCGGCCTGATTTACTTGGAAACTCTTCATTTCATAGTTAAAATTATCGATGATTTTCCAGTTTTTTAAGTCTTTATTTACGAGCATCATATTTTCACAAAGTAGCCAAAATGACGGCTTTCTTCTAATTCGATTCGGGTCAATTTCCTTGATTGCCTTTCTGCCGCTACAAAGTCAAAAAAAATCAAGTCGAACCAATTAAAAAAGCACTGAGACTATTCCCAGTGCTGTTGTTTTATTAGATTATTAAAACCAAAATCCCAGTGATGTTTTATTTGAACCTACGGGTGGAATAAAAGATCAGGGAAGAAACGGTTGAACTCAATTAATAGTCCGGCCGTAAAAACCATCATTGCGGTCAACAACACCGGCGCAGAAGATAAGAACTTATCCATTTATTTACTCCAAAAAGAATGATAAATACTTAAAAATGAAAACCTAGCGAGGAGAGATGGGGACATCCGCATCCTTCACGACTAGCTCACCGGAAGTAAATTCTTTCAGAGCAGCCAAAGGCCAAGCAAAACCAGCCAACATCAAACTAAACGCCCGGGGGACATTGATGATGACTTCTTGCATTGCCGCATCTTTTTCATCACGGACTGCGATCAGATAAGCGCGACCAGCCCAGCCGATCCAACCAGCAATGTAGAGAAAGAGAAGACTTGGAATTAAAAATTCACCGGCATGATCAAGACGGCCGTCCACGATAAGGTGGGGCAAACCTTCGGGGCCACAGAGGGCTTCAGAGTAAGCAGCGGCACGGTTTTGACCGGAGTTCGGGTCTGCGGTGGTGTTGCGGAAGTTCTTTGCTCTTTGTTTATAAGCGGCGGACTCACTACAGGGGGTTAAGTGAGACAAAGAATCTGCTTTCACGGGGGAAGCAAAACCCAGCCACAAAGTTAAAGAGAGAGCAAAGGCGCAAACAACAGCTACGAAACGTTGCATAAGTTTGTTTCCTTTTGTTACAAAATAATTAAGTTTTTTGTACAAAAGATACGCCAATCCATTTGTACTTTGGAAGCAATATTACTGTGACCAGCGTATCGAGTAAAGGCAAAAAAGGTTAAAGTTGTTAACTTAAATCTAAGTTATACCGATATATGAGCATTGTTTTAGCAATCGAAACAAGTTGTGATGAAACTGCCGTTGCAATTGTTAATAATCGTAAAGTTCTTGGCAATGTGGTTGCTTCACAAATCGACATTCATCGGGAATTTGGCGGCGTTGTGCCAGAGGTGGCATCGCGGCACCATTTAGAAAGTATCAATGCTTGTATTGACACGGCCTTTGAGCAGTCGGGGTTGAGCTGGTCTGAAATTGAGGCGATCGCCACGACCTGTGCGCCGGGCTTAGTGGGGGCTTTGTTGTTGGGAGCGGCCGCCGGAAAAACTCTAGCGATGATTCATAACAAGCCTTTTATTGGCGTTCATCACCTAGAGGGACACATTTATGCCAGCTATCTCAGCCAACCGGAGCTAGAACCGCCCTTTCTCTGCCTCTTAGTTTCTGGGGGGCACACGAGCTTCATTGAGGTGCGCGGTTGTGGGGAATATAAACTGTTGGGGGAAACCCGTGATGATGCGGCTGGAGAAGCCTTTGATAAGGTGGCGCGGCTGTTGAGGGTGGGTTATCCGGGGGGGCCAGTGATTGATCGCCTGGCCAAAACAGGTGATCCCCAGGCCTTTAAGTTGCCAGAGGGGAGAATTTCCTTACCTGGCGGGGGTTACCATCCCTACGATTGCAGTTTTAGTGGTCTAAAAACGGCGGTGCTGCGTTTGGTGCAGCAATTTGAAACCCAGGGGAAAGCCGTGCCTGTAGCAGATATTGCGGCCAGTTTTCAATACACCGTTGCCCAGGCTTTGACGAAACGGGCAGTACGGTGTGCGGGCGATCGCCAACTGCAAACCATTGTGGTCGGTGGTGGTGTGGCAGCAAACAGTGGTTTACGGCAGATTTTGACTGCAGCGGCAGCGGAAGCAGGGATTCAGGTTTATTTCCCGCCCCTCAAGTTCTGTACGGATAATGCGGCGATGATTGCCTGTGCGGCGGCGGAACATTTCCAGAAAGGCGATCGCTCCCGGCTAGATTTGCCCGTGGCCTCCCGGTTACCGATTACCCAGGTGCAAACCCTATACACCCCTTTAGTTCCCCTCAAGGGGAAATCTTAAGCTGCGCCACCTCCCTTAAGGGACATACACCCTCTGGCCTATCGGCCACCTCCCTCAAGGGAGGATTTTAGGCGAAGACGGCGGTGCGGTTGCCGTAAACTAAAACGCGATGTTGCAGGTGGAGGCGGACGGCGCGGGATAAAACGATACGTTCTAAATCTTTGCCTTTGCGAATTAGATCTTTCACGTCATCCCGGTGGCTGACCCGCACCACATCCTGTTCGATAATCGGCCCTTCGTCGAGATCCTGGGTGACGTAGTGGGCCGTGGCACCAATGATTTTTACACCCCGGTCGTAGGCGCGGTGGTAGGGTTTCGCCCCTGCAAAGGCTGGTAAAAAGGAATGGTGGATATTGATCACCTGGTTAAACTTGCCAAGAAAATCTGGACTAAGCACCTGCATATATTTGGCGAGGATCACCAGATCGATGTTGTATTCTTGCAACAGGGCCAATTGTTTTGCTTCTTGTTCTGCTTTTGTGGCTTTGGTGATCGGAATGTGGTGAAAATCAATCTTAAATTGCTGGGCGATCGCCTCTAGTTCCTGGTGATTGCTGATGATTAGGGGAATCTCTGCTTTGAGTTCTTTTGCCTGTTGTCGCCAGAGCAGATCCAGCAAACAGTGATCCTGTTTGGTGACCCAAATGGCCAGCCGGGGAACCTGATCAGAAAAATGTAAGCTGTAGGTCGCCCCCAACGGTTTGGCGATCGCCCCAAAAGCGGGTTCAATCACTTCCCGTGGCAGGTTGAATCCGTCTAGCTCCCACTCGATGCGCGTTAGAAATAAACCAGCACTGAGATCCGTATGTTGATCGGCGTGGATAATATTGCCGCCATTGGCGTAGATAAAGTTGGCAATTTTCGCAACCAGACCTTGTTGATCCGGACAGGACACTAGCAGAGTAGCAGTGGGCATTGCTTTTGTAGATTCTTAAAGGTTCGCAAAACTCCACTATTGTACGGGTTTCGCCTTGAAAATAAACGGTGTAGCGAGAATCTCACGGGAAAATGACACAGACTTGGGCGCAGGTGCAGCACACTTTCCAGCAAATTTGGGGCTATGACGATTTTCGGCCGCCCCAGGATCAAATTGTTCGCAGTTTACTCGCCGGACAGGATGCTCTCATTATCATGCCCACCGGCGGCGGCAAATCCATTTGTTTTCAACTGCCAGCAATTCTACAAACGGGCCTGACTCTAGTGGTTTCTCCCCTGGTGGCCCTCATGGAAAATCAGGTGCAAGCTCTCCAGGAAAAACGACTCTCGGCCCGACTCCTCCACAGTCAGTTGTCCAAATTAGAGCGGCGGCAAACCTTGCAGGCAGTAGCAAAAAATCAGTTGCGCTTGCTTTATCTATCGCCAGAAACTCTTTTAAGTCCCCCGGTTTGGGAAATTTTGATTCAACCCCAGCTCAAGGTGAATGCTTTAATCCTCGATGAAGCCCATTGTCTGGTGCAGTGGGGAGATACCTTTCGTCCGGCCTATCGCCGCTTAGGGGCTGTCCGTCCCGCCTTACTGCGCCACAAACCCAAAGGCACAAAAATGGCGATCGCCGCCTTTACCGCCACCGCTGATCCCCAAGCCCAGAAGAGTATCAGCCAAACCCTCCAGCTCAAGAGTCCCAAAAAATTTGTCCAGAGTCCCTATCGCCCCAATTTACAGTTAGCGAGCCGCACCGTTTGGAGTCCCAAGGGCAAACGAGACCAGTTGCACCGATTGCTACAAACCAATGCCAAGGCGTCGGGGTTGATTTACGTCCGGTCGCGGCGGGAGGCGGAAACCCTAGCCATGACCCTGGGGCAACAAAATTATCAGACAGCGGCCTACCATGCGGGTCTTAGTCCAGGCGATCGCCGCCAACAGGAAAAAGATTGGCAAACGGGGCGCTTGCAATTTGTCGTTTGTACTAACGCCTTTGGGATGGGTATTGATAAAGCTGATGTGCGCTGGATTCTTCACTACCATCCCCCTAGTCTGCTGGCGGAGTATCTCCAGGAAATTGGTCGTGCCGGCCGCGACGGTAAAAAAAGCACAGCCCTAAGTTTGGTCAGTGAACCCACGGGCCTTTTAAACCCGGAGGATAAAAATCGCACGCGCTTTTTTCAACAAAATCTCCAAAAGCAGATCCGCCACGCCGCAAAATTGGCCCAGACCCTACCTCTCCAGGGCAGCATTTTAGAACTCGATCACCAGGCAGAATTAAGCCTAGGGATTTTACACAGCACCGGGCAACTCCGCTGGCGGGATCCGTTTACCTACGAACGTCAGCCAACCTTAGATCCGAAAGCCTTCACGATTCTGAGACAGCAACAAATCCACGCCGTTCGCCAGCTACAAACCTTTTGGCGACAAAAAACCTGCCGCTGGCAATTTTTAATCGACAGTTTTGGTTTCCATGACCAGGCCAAAGACTTCCGCTGTGGCCATTGCGATCGCTGTCAGAACTCTTCATGATCAAGGCAAAAGGCGATCGCCTTTTTTCCAGTTACCAAGGAGAAACCCCATGTACGTTTTAATCGGTGGTGCCGGGATGATGGGACGAGATCTCGCCAAAACCCTCCAGCGGATGAACCACACCGTGGCGATCATTGATACCGATGCCGCCGCCTGTCAGGATGCCCGCGAAAAAATTGGTGTCATGGCCTTTGAAGGAAGTGCCGTTAAAACCAGTGTCCTCATCGAAGCTGGCATCCGCAAAGCCAACGCCGTCATTGCCACGCTCCGAGACGATGCTCTCAATCTGGCCTTGGTAACTCTCTGCAAACACTATGGTGTCCCGCAAATCATTGTCCGGATGCGCGATCGCGACTTTATCGAGCCCTACAAACTCGCGGGGGCAACCCACATTATCAGCACCACAGAACTGGCCCTCAATCGCGTGGTCAATGCCATCGAATATCCCGAAGTCGATGCGATGATGCATTTTGAGCAGGGTCAAATCGAAGTTTTAAAGCTCTCGATTCCTGAAAATTGCGCCATTGTTGGCCGGAGCGTCGCGGAATTAGCCCAGGATCATCGGTTTCCTGCCGGGACATTGGTGATTGGCTACCAAGCGCACCCCCACGAAGAATTACAAATCCCCAACGGCAGTACACTCCTAGAAAGCGGTTCGACAATCCTAGCTGTCACCAAACCAGAACTGGTACACCAATTAGTGGACTTTATGGGGTTATGTGTTGCCTAGGGATCTCGCAGGGCCAGAATTTTTTGGTTTAACTCCTGTAAGTACGGCCGGGCCGTCTCATCACTAATTAAGCCCTTGAGAATTGCTTCGTTAATGGCACTTTTTTCCGCGAGAAAGAGGCGATGGCGCAAGCCTTCTAAATAAGCTTGGTTCTCAAACTGGCTTAACTTTTGGGTGAGGCGTTGATTATAAAGTCCCCGTAACTCTTCCTCGGCGTTGGCAATGCGGGCTTGGTAACTGGCAAAGAGTTCTTCGTAGAGAAATTTCGGCAAACTGCCACTCTGCAACAGTTCCTTGAGTTCTTCCTGGGCAGATTTGGCGGCGATTAGATTGAGTTGCAAATTTTCGAGGTGTTGGCGGACGGGGGAAGGCTTGGCGAGTTGGAGCTTTTTCACGAACCAAGGCAAGCTCAAACCTTGACCAATCAGGGAAACTAGGACGGTACTAAACACGAGGGTAATCACCTGCGATCGCCCCTGGAGGGTTAAAGGCAAGCCGAGGGCGAGGGCCATGGATAAAGAGCCTTTGACATTACCGAAAATGAGTACGTGCTGCCAGCGGAGGGGCAAGGGACGGTCAAAAAATTTCAGCACCGACAGCAGAGGATAAATCGAACAAATTCGCCCCACTTGATAGGCCACCACCGCCAGTAAAGCCGCCGGAATTGTCTGTAACAACGATAAAGGGGCGACCTCAATCCCCACAAACAAAAAAATGAAGGTATTCACTCCAAATCCCGCATATTCCCAGAAATTCAGGAGCGTAATCGTCACGGAACCGGAACATTCTCGCAGCGCCACGTTGCCGATCAAAAGTCCCGCGATCAACACGGCGATCGCACTAGAAACCCCTAGGGCCTGACCAATTTGAAAGGTGCCCAGGGAGACCGCCACCGTCAACAAAATATTACTGAGGGGATCATCCAATTGCCGGAACAGACCAATGCACAAATAACCCAGACCCAGGCCCAGCAAGCCACCCCCCACAAAGGCAATTAAAATTTGTTCAACCCCTTCCCCGACGCTAAACGAGCCTTGCAGATGAATGGTGGTCACAATATTCAGTAGAACAAGGGCAATCCCATCGTTAAACAAACTTTCCCCTTCCACAATGGTCGCCAGTCGCCCCGGTACTGGCACCGTCCGAAAGGCCGCAATCACCGACACCGTATCTGTAATCGTGAGGATCACGCCCACCGCACAGGCCGTTAGCCAAGCTAAATCTAAACTGACCTTCAGGAAAAAAGCGGTGATCGTCGCCGCCAAAAGCACCCCAGGCCCCGCTAAAAGGGCAATCGGTTTAATGGTGCTGCGCAAACGACTGATATCAGTATTGATCGCCGCCTCAAAAATTAGAATCGGCAAGAATAAATTGAGAATAACCTCAGGATTCAAGCCAATGGCATCGGAGAGAATTTGTTTGGGGATCAACAACCCTGCCAGCACCAGACCAATCACGTAGGGAATCCTGAGCCAGCGGGTCACCAGTGCCACGACCGTCGCCACCAACAGCAACAAAATTAAAGTATTCACCAATCCGGTAAAGGCATTGGCCGGCAAAGAAACCGCTTGTCCGAACAGGAAGATGTGGCGCACAATGATCAGGGGAGGATTGGGCACGGTGGTAAGTTTCCTTGGTGAGAATAATCGGTTGCAACATCCTACGGTAACGGCGATCGCCAGAAATCGACAGGCTGACGCAAAATTTTTGATGCTTAGTGACGGGATATTGATATGGTGCGGGTAGTGATAACGGGCCTGGGTTTACGCTGTGCCCTGGGCGATCGCCACCAGGCTTGGCAAAAATTACAACGGGGAGAAAGCGCGATCCAATTGCGGCAACCGTTTCGGGATTTACCCGTTATTCCGGTGGCGATGTTGGGGAAAGAACCTATAGATTTAGAAATTTTGCGGCGATCGCTCGTTGAGGCGACCCTCGTAGATGCTGGCCTAGAACCGCCTTTAGAACATTGCGGGATTGTGATCGGCTCCAGTCGGGGCTTTCAGGGGCAGTGGGAAAAGCTGCGGTACGACGACCAACAAGGACATCAGAGGGGATTAGAGAATTGGTTAACTTATTTACCCAACCAATTGGCGATCGCCACGGCCCAGCAAGTCGGCTCCCAAGGGCCAGTTTTAGCACCGATGGGGGCTTGTACCACCGGATTATGGGCGATCGCCCAGGGCTTTGAACTTTTGCAACGGGGCGATCGCCCACAGGTGTTAGCCGGAGCAGTGGAATCTCCCGTCACGCCTTTGAGTATTACGGGGTTCCAGAAAATGGGGGCTTTGGCGACGACGGGCTGTTTTCCCTTTGACCAACGGCGAGAAGGTTTGGTTTTAGGGGAAGGGGGGGCGATCTTTCTGCTCGAAACCCTAGAATCGGCCCAGCAACGAAACGCCAAAATTTACGGCGAAATCCTTGGCTGGAGTTTTACCTGTGATGCCCACCACATGAGCGCGCCCCAAGGTAATTATCAGGTCGCAATGAAGGCGATCGCCCAATGTTTAGATTGGGCTGGCCTGGAACCCGAAAATATAGATCACATTCATCCCCACGGCACCAGTACCCGTTTAAATGATCAAGCCGAAGCAACGATGATCGAAATGCTATTTCCCCACCGTCCTTTTGTCAGTGGTAGTAAAGGGGCAACGGGTCACACCCTCGGCGCATCGGGAGCTTTGGGGGTTGCGTTCTCGCTGTTAATGTTGCGGGAGCAACGGCTTTTTCCCTGTGTAGGCTTAGAACAATCAGAATTTGACTTAAATTTCGTCATGAAAGCCCAGAATACTCCACTCCGAAATGCTCTTTGTTTTAGCTTTGGGTTTGGTGGCCAAAATGGGGCGATCGCCCTTCAAAAATATTTTTGAGGGATTCAGAATTTATGTACCAAACTAATCAAATCTTGGTAAACCACTCGGCATCAACATCGACTGACTCAATCAAATTGATTTTGACCCCTAGGCCAAGTTCTTTAAGTCGTTGAACTAACTGCTCACCATCTATTAAATCAATGGGCGGTGCACCATCACGAGTTGCTTCTTTGATTGCGTCTCGCGTAAAAGTTCCTGTTGTAATCATCAAGCCTTTATCAGTTCTCCCTTGCATTGCGCCTCGGAAATCTCGGATTTGACTTGCCGTCACTGAGCCTTGATAGCGCTTGCATTGAAAGAGTACATGAAAACTCAGAAATCCATTAATTCTTGCAATGCCGACCCCATCAATTCCCCCATCCCCTGATTTACCTGTAACTTGTACCTGAATAAAACCAGACTCACGCAGCAACCGTTGAGCTAATCGCTCGAAGGCGGCGGGGTCTAATGACAAAAGAATTTCGTGAAGCTGTTGATGCCAAGTGCTTTCATCTAAATTTTCCGTAGTTTCAGTTGATTGGTTTGGTAAATCTATCGAGGCTTTATTCTTCTTGTCTACTTCTCGAACAAACCTAACAACTTCCCTAGGATCGAGATCGTCGGGGTTGATCGTCGTTGAGGTTAAAGACCAAACGCCCCGTGCTGAATTTTCTAAAAGACCATATTTTTTTAGATAAGTCCGACTCCATGCCAGTCTATATTCGACTTCACTCTGGGATGTGTTTACATGAATAATTTCAAGAATCTGATCTGGCAGATTTAATAACTGGATGACCTGTTCATAAATTTCTTCAATGGTGCCAGAGCCTCCTAATGTTTGCAGAGCTTGAACAGTAGGAACCAGCAAAGCATCAAAAGTAGGTACTGGGGGAGCTGAATGATTCATAAAAAGCGTGTACTAATTTCTATGTCTATGATCAACACCCTAAATCTTAAGGGATTAAGTTTCTTACAAATCTTTGAAATCTTGTCTCAATTAAGTTGTAATTCCTTCTAAAACATCGTCCGTAAGGTCATAAAGATCACTTAGTTTTTGCAATTTTTCATCGGAAGCTTCCCAGAAACCGCGCCCATGGGCTTCCAACATCCGCCCGACAATATTCCGAAAAGCTTCGGGGTTCGCATCTCGCAATTTTTGCGCCATCGTTGCATCGAGGGCATAGGTCTCTGCGGCTTGGTCATAGACCCATTGATCCTGGAAATCGACTGTGCCACCCCAACCGATTAAAGCTGTCATTCGCTGGGAAATTTCATAGGCTCCCCCAGACCCCTGATCGGCCATCGCCTCAGCCCACTTGGGGTTGAGCAGTTTTGAACGGTACTCCATGCGCAGGACTGATTCTAATTTGCGAGGCGTTGTATCTTTTGAGAAACTTTCCACAAAGCTGGCTGTCACCGTCTTGCCGCTGGCATTTTCCGCTGCTTTTTTCAGACCCCCGGTATTGGCGTAATATTCCTGGATATCTGTGAGACCATATTCTACCGAGTCAATTTCTTGCACAAGGCGATCGCCTGTTTGGAGTAATTTTTTCAAGACCTCCGGGCGTGCCTGACCCTTATCATTGCGGCCATAGCTGTATTGATTGCGGCCTTCCCAGGTTTTCGCCAGTTCATCGCTGTTGTCCCAGTTGCCTTCGACGATTTGATCATTCACCAGGGAGCCAAAATCCCCGGCAGGATTGGAAAACAAGCGGGCGGTGGTATTTTCGACTCCTTCAGCCTGGAGTTCGAGACTGTGTTTGCGGATAAAGTTTTGGGCAGGATCTTCGTCTACGGTGGCGGCCCGGTGGAACAAATCATCGAGTAGTTCAATGATGTTGACAAAACTATCCCGGAAAATGCCCGACAGATTCGCCAAAATATCAATGCGAGGGTGGCCGACGACTGCCAGGGGCAATAATTCATAGCGGACAATGCGCCCCGTCCCTTCCTTAATCGGTTCTGCCCCCACCAACTCCAGCAGAATCCCCAAGGATTCTCCCTTTGTTTTAATAGCATCCAAACCCCAGAGCATCACCGCCACCGTTTCTGGATAATTGCCCGTTTCCTCAAGGTGTTGCTGGATGATTTTTTTGCCAATTTCCCGACCGCGAGCATAGGCCGCCGGAGAAGGCATCCGGTAGGGATCGAGGGCATGGATATTGCGTCCGGTGGGTAAAACGCCCAGACCATCCCGCAGCAGATCGCCCCCAGGGGCCGGGGGAATATATTCGCCGTTCAAACCCTTAAGCAAATTGGTCATTTCGTCGTCCGTTTGCAAGAGGCGATCGCCAATTTCCCGTGCTTCTGCCAAAAGTTCCGGTTGATTGCAAGTAATTTCCTGCTCTCCCTGGGCGACCTGGGTGAGGACATTTTCTGGCAGGCGATCGCCAAAATAGGCCGCGAGGTAACTTTGGATAATTTCGGGGCTGGGTTTTTCCCCCAGGACATGGAGACCAGAGGAAAAGAGACGTTGCTCTAGGGTTTGTAGGTATTCATAAATGTGGACGAAATAATTTTGGAGGGCGGTTTTGCTGAATAAGGGGGCATTTTCGACCGTAAATTCGCTCCCCTGCTCCTGGCCTACTGTAAATGGACAATCTTCCGGCAGGCCCAGATCAACAATTTTTTGAATAATATCCGGGCGGAGAGCGTCATTTTTCTCTGGATCTTCGCGATATTCCCCAATCAAATCCCGCAGCACCAACAGTTCTTTGTATAAACCGGCCCGACCATAGGGGGGCACATTGTGGGAAATCAGGGTGCCGTAACCGCGCCGCTTCGCCAAAATCGACTCTGAAGGATTATTCGCCGCATAAATATATAAATTTGGCAGATTTCCCAACAAAATATCCGACCAAGAATAGCTGGTATTTCCTAGGGGCGAACCGGGCAGCCATTCCACCGTCCCATGCATCCCAAAGTGAATCAGGGCATCGGCGCGAAATTCATTTTGGAGCCACTTATAAAAAGCAGCGTATTGGGGATGGGGCGTTAGATCTTTCTCGAACATCAACCGCATCGGGTCACCGGAGATACCCAGGGGCGGCTGCACGCCGATCCACACCTTCCCGAACTGGACGCCCCCCACCTGACATTTGCCGCCAAAGGTTTTTAGACCCGTATTCGTTAAACTTTGCCATTGTTTTTCAATTTTCTGGGTCAGAAGATAACCCAACCAACGATCCATGGTTTTGAGATCGATATTTTCCAGGGTCTGCTGGGGTGCCAAGGCAGGATCAAGGCGGTAGGCTTCATCAGCCGCTTTCACCAAACGAATAATTTCCTCCCCATCTTCTGGAAAATTCCCCACGTCGTAACCCTGAGCCTGGAGCGTTTTGAGAAGATTGACCAAACTTTTGGGGACGTTTAATAATGCCGCTGTGCCCGTCGCCCCGTAGCCTGGCGGAAAGCCATAGAGCAAAATGGCCAGTTGGCGATCGCCTGGGGCCGTATTTTTCAGACGAATCCAATTTTTTAGCCGTCCTGTGAGTCGTTTTATCCGTTCGGGGATCAAGTAAATATCTTCCCCGACGAGGCCACCGAGGGGAATCGTATCAATCGCCCCATCCAGTTCTGGCAGGGCATAGAGCACCACACTTTGGAGGCCGCCAATCCCTTGTCTCGTCCAGGAATGGAGGTCTTGGATTAACAAGGGAGCCGCAACGAGGTAGGGAATATTTTTCGCTGTGAGGATACTTTTCGCCACTTCCACTTGCCGCCCTGCCTCCATGGAACCGGCAGGGCCACCCACCAGGGGAAACCCAATCGTTGAAACAATGCCTTCAACCCTAACCGCATCGGCTTTGAGAGATTTAATGGCCACCTGGCCATGGAGCCTTTGATGCTGTTCATAGTCGGTGGTCAGCCAATCCCGGACGATTACATGGGCTTCAACACCGTTGATAAAAATCGGCAGGGGCACCAACCCATCAGCTTCAAATTTGCGAATCAGTTGGGGAATGTAAGGTTGCTTGGTGACAACGTGTTTGCGGTAGAGGAGGACGGCAACGACGGGGTTTAATTTTTGCTCTGGAAAGATTCGGTGATGCCAATCGAGGTAAGCCTGGGGACTGAGAAAATAGCCATCATGGTCAGGATGGAGCAGACCCAGGTTCGGCGTTTCTACCACAGCCGGCAATTCCCCGATTTCTAAACCCAAATAATTTGCGGCGATCGCCCAACACATGGCCGCCACATTGTCCGTTCCGCCCGCATTCCAATAGCCATAGATAATCAGCCAATTGCGCAGATCTTGAACTTTTTTCGCGGGAATATATTTCAGCAGCTTCGGCCCAGTCTTGAGGAAACTCAGATAGCCAGCGAGCTTATCCTCTTCTTTGCTGTTGGTGAATTTGCTCAGGATAAATTTAATCGGCTTCGGCATCCCCTTGGGTTGCTCCCCGATGATGAACTTACCCAACCGAGTCAGGGCCATCAGCTCCAGGGCCGACTCAAACACAAGACGCACCGGAATATTTTCGACCCGTTCCCGCAGCCAAATCACCTGGTCATAGTCAAAAATCAGACTCGCGAAAAGAACATCGGCCCCCTGTAAAGCTTGGACCACGGCATCCGGTTGACTGACCAAATCCCGGTCGTTAAAGGTCAACACCTCCAGGTCGGGACAGCGGGCGATCGCCTTTTGGGCAGCATCCCGATACAAGCTGGCATTAAACGCTTCAAACCCGGTGATGATCACAATGCGCTTCATGGGAGCGGCCTTTACTTTCCGTTACACTGCGATCTTAGCAACTTTTCCTGGGGGAAAGTTCAGGTCAGGGCTTCCAAAAGGGAGGTCAATTTTAACTGGACTTCGGCATATTCCCGTTCCGGCTGGGAACCGGCGACAATTCCGGCCCCACCGTAGAGTCGCGCATGGTTACCCCGAATTAAGGCCGACCGAATCGCCACGATAAATTCACTATTGCCCTGACTATCGAGCCAACCGATAGGAGCGGCATAAAGGGTACGGTCAAAGGTTTCTGCTTGGCGAATTTCCGCACAGGCGATCGCCCTGGGGACACCGGCCACTGCTGGTGTTGGATGTAAGTGGGCTACTACCTCTAGGGGATGAATTTGCGGCGGTAGGATTGCATGAATCGGTGTCCAGAGGTGCTGAATATTAGAAAGTTTAAGGAGCTTACGGGGAGCCGCCTGGGGATCGAGACCAAGGCTCTGGAGTTGTCCTAGTAGAAAATCTGCCACGGCCTGGTGTTCCCGTTGTTCCTTTTCACTGTGGAGTAGGCTTTTGGCGAGACGCTGATCTGTGAGCAAAGATTCCCCCCGGGGGGCAGATCCGGCGAGGGCATCGGTCACCAATTGTCCCTGTTGTACCGCTAACAACCGTTCTGGACTTGCGCCGATAAATGTGTCACCCCGCTGATTACGGAGGGAAAAAACACAACAGTCCGGGTGGCGATCGCGCAGATTATCCAGGGCATGCACCACATCAAAGGCTTGATTGGCCGTGACATCGAGGGCATGGGCCAGAACGATTTTACTGAGTTTGCCTTGGTCAATGAGTCGGAGGGCTCGCCGGACAGCCTGGGTAAATCCCGTTGAGGCGGTGCAGACAGTGCCCCGAATCCCTAGGGAAGGGACAAGTTCCTGGGGCAGAGTCGCGAGAAACTGGCGCAATTGCTGAGCGATTTGGCGTAAGAGGGTGCGCTGTTGGCGATCGCCATTGAGCACTAAAAAATAATCCCGTTGGTGTTGCACCAGTTGCAGTCTAGGAATGGTGACCAAGCCAGCCGGAAAAGGCGCTTCGGGGGTTTGGGCACTAAAAAAAGTGAACCCACAGGAAAAGTAGGGAATCGGAACGTTGATATTGCGCTGAATTCTCGGTTGCCAATGGGTAATAAATTGCTGGGCTTGGCGAAAACGATCCTCTCCCTGGGGAACTAATTCGCTTAGGGTGCCAAAATTGAGGATTGCCCGTTGCTGTTGGCGATTTTCCCAATAGAAGTGATTGAGGGGACTGGGCAGAATTTGTTCAATGGCCCGGAGCACCACTAGACTATCCACCGCTGGAATTTTAGTGATTTCGCTGACAATTTCCCCAGATGGTGCGGGGGTTCTTTGGGTGAGCCATTGTTGCCAGGTTGATGGGGACAGTTGACGCCGTTGGCAGGAAGCTCCCATTCCCTCCCCCAATGCCGAACCGTGACTTTGATCCGGCTCTAGGCGATCGCGCCAAAGCGTTTTTCCCACAATTCAGATCCCTCTAGGACGATGGACAACGAAAAACAAAGATGTGCAATCAGTCGATGGTGCAGTCACTCAGGCCAGCAATGATGTCTTCCCAGTGACCATTCAGCTGTAGCGGGCTACCACTCCAGAATTTTACAATCAAGACCTCAAGCTTATTTTATGTATGGTAACGAAACGCAGACTAACTTCATAGGTTCCGGGCTTGATTTGGCCGTGCTTTCCGGAAAAAGTCCCCTATTTTAGACATTTTTTACTTTTTCTTAAGTTTTTTCTTGATTTATTGGGCATTCTTTCATTTTATGCTTCCCAAAAGATTGCTCCAGTATGGTTTCTGGAGCGGTTGTTTTCGCCATCAGCAATTTCTTGCAAGGGACTCTCTCCCAAGCAGTTACAGAGAAATAATTAGATATTGATTTTGGAATTTTGCCCCCTTTACAGGAGCACCTTTGAGGGGAGGCGGCAGCAGAATATTACGCCGTTGATCCCCTGCTTCGATGGTGATTTCGGGGCCATATTGGGTGAGCTTAACCTGTTTTTTGTCAAAGGTGGGGAGGAATACTTTCACCTGACGGGCAGCGGTATCGATGATCAGGGGCCGAGGAGCCTGGGCCGCTTGGCTAAAGTCAGGCAGATGGGAAATGAGGTCTTCCCAATAATCAGCCTCTACTGTGGGTAGGGCGGTATTCGTCAGGGGTTCAAATTCAGGGCCAACATCTGCATCGCTACGATTGACGATGACACCACCAACGGTCACATTCACCTGCTGGGCACTGCCCCAGAGATATTTCGCTTTGGCGATCGCCCCAGCACTGGCATCGGTGACGAGGTATGCGGCGAAACGGTTGGGGTCAGCCATCGCTTTTTTGCCTTCATCGAGGACTTGGTTTGCCTCTTGGGTGGGTTCAGCGGCAAAGTTATCAAACGTCCAGGAAACATTTAAAATGGCGCTGGTCACGGGTTGAATAAAAGGTGAAACGGCACGACCCAGGTCAGAGGCTTGGAACACTTCCCGGAAGCGGCGGATGTACCAGCTTAAAATTTCGGGAGTGCCTAACAATCGTAGGGTATTGAGGTCGCCATCACCGTCAAAGATAATCACATCGTACTGGCCGCTTTTGTCGTAATCCCAAATTTCCTTGAGGATCACGGCGCTATCCATCCCCGGCAAAATGCCTAATTCCTGACCATAGACATTCTTTAGGGTGGGCGATCGCAGATATTTTGCTTCTAATGCTTTGACCTGCTCCCAGCCGGATTCGAGGGCGGCAGTGGCCATGATCTGCACGGCATCGAGGTTATTTTCGAGGTTAATGGGACTAAAGCTCGGTGACATCCCCAGGGCGATCCCCCAGGCGGGGCTTGGATCTTGGCCGATGAGTAAAACCCGCTTACCTGCTTGGGCATATTTTTTCGCGGCGGCGATCGCCACAGTGGAACGACCGACCCCACCTTTACCAAGGAATGTCAAAATAAAAGCCATAGTTCTCCATTGCACAAAACGATGATCTAACAAAAATTGTAGCGATTCTGCTGGATTATCTTGCGAGGCTATTTTGAATTAGTGCTAGGACTCCGCCTAAGCCATTAATTGGGTCAGTTTAATAGTTAGAGCAGCGGCGATCGCCTGATAGTCTTGCCCTAGCTGCTGTAAGAGAGTTGCCACGAGAGGCCAATCTTCGGCATGGGCTGCCCCCTCTAGGGCCTGGCATTGGCGAGCAAATTGCTCCATTTGAAATAGCCGACTACTGGATTTGAGGGTGTGGGCATTGCGCACAAGCTCCGCCTGATTGTGTTGTTCGTAACCCGTCTGCATCGCCGCAATCAGTAGGGGCGTATCTCCTAAAAAAGTTTCAACGAGGTCTTGCAATGTTGCTAAGTCATAGCTGACCATCTCAGCTAATTGTTCTAAATTGACTTCGTCGGCAGCGGATGAAGAGGCCATAGACTTTAATCAGAAGAAGACTGGGTAGTGGAGAGGGACTGATGGTAATGGTAGGCGACCTTTAGGGCATGGAGGAGCTTTTTTACTTGAATCGGTTTACTCAGGTAATCGTCCATCCCCGCATCTAGACAAACTTGGCGATCGCCTTGCATCGCATTGGCGGTCATGGCAATAATCCAGGGACGCTTCCCCTGGGACTGGGGCGACCGGGCATCACGCTGGCGAATTTGTCTGGTGGCTTCGAGGCCATCCATCGCAGGCATTTGTACATCCATCAAAATGACATCATAGTTATCGCTTTGTAAACGGCTCAGGACTTCGAGGCCATTGGTCGCCACCTCTACACCATAGCCGAGGCGGGCCAAAATATTGAGGGCAACTTTTTGGTTCACAATATTATCTTCCGCCAACAGAATCCTGAGGGGGTAGGCTTGCCCCAAGGTCGCATCAAAGGGAGAGGCAGGCTCCCTGGCCGTTGTGGGTAGGGCCTCGGCGATCGCCAGGGACAAGCAATGGTAAAGGGCCTCTTGCTTGATGGGCTGACGTAATTGGAGCTGCTGGGAGATGGCTGGATAATGAGTCGATTCGGCAGTACTGAGGGGCGGGGCGATCGCCACAATTGCCAGGTCAGGATTTTGACTAGATTGCTTAATTTGTCGGAAAAAATCTGCGGAAACAAGATCCGTTTTCATCTCCATCATCAACAGATCAATGGAACGTTGATGCAAGATATCCAAAGCACCGGAGGCCATGGTTGTATGGGAAACTGCTGCTCCAGTTGCTGTCAATAAATGGGAAATGCTGCGGGCAAATAAAGGACTCGGATGGAGGATCAGGAAGTTTTTCTCCTGGAGTTGGGGCGGGAGTTCGTGGAGGGTGATTTCTTTTGCGGAAATCGGGGCAATGGTAAAGGGAATTTGCGCATAAAATACCGTTTGCCGCGCCACGGATTGGAAGATTTTTGGCGGATCAGGGGACATTTCCTGGGGAAATTGACCAGCCATGATCCCACCACTTTCGACCCAAAGTTTCCCCCCCATCAACTCCACCAGTCGTTTGCTAATTACGAGACCCAACCCCGTCCCACCATAGCGGCGCGAAGTGGAAGCATCCCCCTGGCTAAAGGGTTGGAACAACCGGGTCATCTGCTGCGCCGGAATGCCGATCCCCGTATCTAGGATCGCAAATCGCAGGCAGACTTGATCCCCGTCACCCGTCGCTGTGGGGACTTTTTGTACCCAGAGGGAAACGTCACCACGATTGGTAAATTTGACGGCATTGCCCAAGAGATTGAGCATGATTTGTTGAAAGCGCGTCACATCTCCCATTAAGTGGTGGGGCACATCGGGATCAAGGATATAGCTCAGGTAAATGGGCTTGGCGATCGCCCGGGTAGACATCAAATCTAAACAGTTTTCCAAACAGGTTTGCAGGTTAAAGGGCTGCAACTCTAACTCAAATTTTCCCGATTCAATTTTCGAAAAATCCAGAATATCGTTAATGATCGCGAGGAGGTTACTGCCACTATTACGAATAATGTCGATAAATTCCTGTTGTTGGGCCGTGAGGTCTGTATCCCTGAGAAGTTCCGCCATCCCAATCACGGCATTCATCGGCGTCCGGATCTCGTGGCTCATGGTCGCCAGAAACTCGCTTTTGGCACGGTTGGCTTGTTCTGCGTCTTCCTTGGCAAGCTTCAGTTGGATTTCGGCTTCCACTTTGTCTGTAATGTCGGTGATTGTGCCGACAATGCGGTAAGGGTTGTCCTGTTCATCTTTGAGGCACTTCGCTTTACTCAAAATCCACCGGTATTGGCCATCACAATGGCGTAGACGATGGACGTTTTGATAACTTGCGGTCAGTCCCTGGAGATGGTTTGTCATGGCGGCCTGGGCTTGAGCTAGATCATCAGGATGAACGAGATCGGCCCACATTTGGCGACCTGTGATCCGAGGCTGTAGGTTGGATTCTTTGTAGCCCAAAAGACGAAACCAAGACCGGGAGCGATAAACCTGATCTGAACGGAGATCCCAATCCCAGATACCGTCATTGGTAGCGGCGATCGCCAACTCGTAGCGTTCTTCACTCTGCCGTAATTGCTGTTCAATCAGTTCCCGCTGTCGTACTTCTTCTGAGAGGGCTTTGGTTCTCGTTTCTACCTGTTCTTCGAGGTTGAGGGTTGTCGCCTGGATCGCCTGGAATTGTTGTCGTAGGGTATTGAGCATCACCTCAAAGTTTTGGCTCAGACGATTAAATTCACTGATATAGCTCTTGAGAGGAAGAATCGGTTTCTGCTGCCGCAACTCCTCTTGAATATCGGCGGTCATCGCACTCAGTTGATTCAGCGGTGCCGTCAGCCAACGACTCATTTTTTCCGCCGTCACCACTGCCAACAACAGCAAAATCAGGACGATCATCAGACTGCGAATGTAGTAACTTTCCAGGGCATCCATATCCTCCGCCAGTCCCATGGTCAGCCATAACTGAGCCGGAAATACACTGCCTTCTAGGGGTTGAACAATAACTCCAAAGGCTTCTTGCCAGCGGGCGATCGCCGATTTACCGATGACAGTCTCCGGTAAGGAAATAAACGTTTGACTAAGTAAGGGTTGGTTATCCCGTGCGTCATACCAAGTCCAGGGCTCCCCCGCAGCGATCTGTTTGGCAGAATCTGCAATCACGAAATCATTTGTCTGGGTTGTGGCGATCGCCCGGAGCGGATATTGTCGTACCGCTTGTAGTTTTCGTTGCAAAAAATCCGCTAAAAAATCAACATTTACATCAAGATAAAACGAACCTAAATTATCCGGAATTTCTAAAAGATAATCGATATGTAAGTGATCTTTTTGTTGATTTATGGCAGCAACAATCCCATCTTGTAAAAACGGCTTACTTTGTCGATAATTTTGCAGTGCTTGATTCGTCTCTTCTGTTGCTATATGTTGGATAGAGTCAGCTTGATTATCCAAGGCAATAATTGGATTTCCCGTTGCATCAAATACTTCTATATAAGCGAGTTCTGGATAAACTCTTTGCAGCCCTCTGAGAACATTATCAAGCCTGCCCAACGGAAAATCATCCTGGGCAATACTGTTAATAGCGTATTGGCTTGCCTCTAAATAAGCAGCTTCCCAAAGTTTTAATTCTGTCGTCAAAGACTGGTTAGATGTGACTAAAACATCATGAATATCCCGTTCAATTGTTTCAAATCTTTCTTGGGCAGTTAAAATCATCAACGTCAAAATAGGAAAAATCACAAAGGCCAGGAGGACGTCAAAGGCAATCTTTTGGAGTGAATTTTCTCGCCGATAACGCCGGGGGAAGACTCGCAGTAGAAAAGGAAAATAATTAATAATTAAACTAGCAATTTCGGCATTGAATATCCCATTTACAAATTGTTTTAAAGCAATAGTTATTACGGCTTGGGCATCCATTTTTAAAATCAAAAAATAAATGCCGAAAATCAGAACAGCACCAACTGTCAACCAATAAATCGCGTCATAAAAAGGAATATTGATATTGCGGCGTTTTTTTTGCCAAAAGAAGCTCACAAAAAGAACTTCTCCAATAAAAATAACCATGGCATAGGGATGATGCCAGATAAAAAATGTATGCACACTGGCGATCGCCCCAGCGATGATCGCCCAAAAAGGCCCATAGAAAAATAAAATTATCCAAACTGCAATAGAACCAAATAAAAAGTCAATACCAAAAAATAAGCTTAATTTAAAGTAATTACCCAGGTAGCTAACGACGATCAAAGTTAACAATAACCAAGGGTACTCCACCTTTAAATTAAGGAGCTTGGATACAACTTTATTGAGTGTTTTTTGGAACTGAAACAGCATCACACTCAGAGAATTCTATTAAAAACTTTATAATCATTAATCTTAATAATGCTTGCCATCTAATATCAATCAAACGATATGATTCTTGACTAAGACAACGAAGGCATCCGGATTCTTTTTTACTTTTTGACTAATTTGTCCGGCGATCGCCCTATCTACCTTAAAGGCCGTTTTTCCTAAACTGACGATCAAGGGAGGCTTGTCAGATATTCTGTTTGCCTAATTAATTGACCTTTTGGAGATTGCCCGCTTTTACCCAAGCTTCTGTACCGTTCGCTAGGCGAATTTGCTGCCACACTTGATCGTCACTCATGCCGAGCACCGTTACCTCGGCGTTATAATCAACACCCCCCAAGCGAGCGGAGTCTTGGGAAGGCTCTGCCCGTAAACTTAAGCCACTCGACCAAGTGACCGTCGCCTTATAGCTATCCGTCGATGTTTCAGACACCTCTGGTTCTGGGGCTTCCTCTTCCTCTGCTTCGGCCTCGGTTGCCTCTGGATCATTATTGGCAGCGGTGGTAGTGGGTTCAGGCTCGGTCTCCTGGGATTGAGGCGATGTCGGGGTGGTTTCTGGGGGATCAGCGACGGTCTCAGAAAACACCGGTTTAGGCGGGGCAGCGGCCATGCGGTTAAAGAAATAATAAGCAGCCCCAACACTGCCTACCGCCAACAGAAATACCCCAAGGATAAAACCAAGAATAAATTGAAAAAGATTAGAAATATTCATAAAATCTGCTCTCTGACCGGGACACCAACAACATCAAAAGAACGGCCCATAGAAAGCATTATAGTTGACCGTTCCCTGGGTCTTAGGGGTTCAAAAAATTTTGTTGTCGTGAGGCGAGGCGAGCCTTTCCAGAGGTCGCCCAATGTTGCAAAAACTCGATTTGCTCTTTCGCGGTGCGCGCCAGGGGAATGATTTGGCTCGCGGCTTCTAAAATGTCGTCGGTGGTGAAGTCTCGATTTTGGCTAAAGCCCAGGTGCATGGCCTCGATCAAGGTTTGTTCAATTTCAGCTCCAGAAAAATCAGGCGTTTCGTAGGCCAAGCGCTTTACATCGTAGTTTTTGAGGTTATGGGGCCGCAGGCGGGAAATATGGACATTGAAAATTGCTTCCCGTTCGGCCTGGCTGGGTAAGCCCACAAAAAAGATTTCATCAAAGCGGCCTTTCCGGAGCATTTCGGGGGGCAGGGTGTGGATTTTGTTAGCCGTAGCGACCACAAAAACAGGACTTTGTTTTTCCGCCAACCAAGTAATAAAAGTGCCAAAGACGCGACTGGTTGTCCCCCCATCGCCTCCCCCATCAGCCCCAGCAAAAGCCTTATCAATTTCATCAATCCAGAGGATGCAAGGGGCAAGGGCTTCTGCGAGCTGGATCATTTGCCGGGTGCGGGATTCGGATTCACCAACCAATCCGGCAAATAAACGTCCCACATCAAGGCGCAGCAGGGGTAAATGCCAATGGTGGGCGATCGCCTTGGCGGTGAGAGATTTACCTGTGCCTTGAATGCCGACGAGCAACAGTCCCCGTGGGTGGGGCAGACCATATTCCCGTGCTTTTTCACTGAAAGCTCCCCCCCGACGTAATAGCCATTCTTTTAATCGGTCGAGGCCGCCAATGTCAGAAATCTGCTCCGTGGCCGGATAGAAGTCCAAAATTTGCGTTTGACGAATAGACTGGCGCTTTTCAGCGAGGATAAGTTCTACGTCTTCTGCTTGGATTTGGCCATGGTTCGCCAGGCTCAGGGTAAGCACACGGCGAATCCGTTCTAGGGAAAGTCCCTGGGCGGCCCGGACTAATTCATTCAGGAGTTGGGCTTCGGGGGTTTGGCCGACACCCTGGAGAAGGCGTTCAATTTCGGTGCGGATTTCATTCGCGGTGGGCAGGGGAAATTTCACGATGGTGAGTACCTCCGCCAGATCTGCCGGAATTTTTATCTCTGGGGCCACAATCACAATATTTTTCGGTTCTGCCTTGAGACGACGGGCAAGGTTACGCAATTTCCGGGCGATCGCAATGTCTTCGAGGAATCGCTGAAAATCTCGCAGGATAAAAATGCCACCGATATTGGGGGGGAGTTTTTCGATAAATTCGAGGGCTTGGAGTGGATTCCGTTTACCAAAGCCGGTGTTATTGGGGTTGTCCTGGTAGCCATCCACAAAATCCCAGGTGTAGACCGTCCGCTGTCCTAGGTTCGCGGCACATTGGGCGATCGCCCCTTCAACCCGCTCTTCTTCGAGGGTGGGGATATACAACAGCGGATAACAGGCACGGAGAAGGAGGCTAAATTCTTCGCGGAAGGTCATAGGTAAAGCGCTTTCAGCACAGGGCAACTCAATTAATGTTTAAGCTTAGGGGGAAATTTCCCTAAAACCAAGGGTCATCATCCTTGTGCGACTGCCTCTTTTGCTAGGAAGAGAGCTGTTGTTTGAGGTCAGCCAGCTTGGCCCAACGGGCATCAATTTGCGGCGTCGCATCGTCTGGGTTCGTTTCTGCTCCAGGACAACGTTGGGGATCGCAGACTTTCCGCAGGGGCATTTCTAAACAAAATTGTTCATAGAGCCAGGTTTCTGGTTCAAAGTAGCCATGGGGATCTAAAGATTCATCCAAATCTTCCAGGCTGACTTCCCGTTCTGCGGGGAGATCTTCGCCAAGGTTACTCTGGAGCCAAATCAGTTCGGTGCGGTCTACGGTGAGGCGGATATTGTAATGCTGGAGGCAGCGATCGCAAGTGAGGGTCACAATCGTTTCGGCCTGGGCCGTGACTTCGAGGTAAGTTTGACGGTGGGCGATCGCCATTTCACCCCGCACCGGGGTCAAGGTCTCCAAATCCGCGAGGGTTTCCGCAAAAGCAAATTGCTCCTGTTGTTGGGGGGCCTTTAATAGTCGGGGAATAAAAATCCGATCCATCACCTCAAACCTCCGATGACGCGGCATTTATCAGCCCCATCCTACCGTAAAACTCCCACAAAAAAGACGGGACAAAGCCCGCCTCTTGGGAAATATTCAGGGTGAAGCCCCGTTATTGAGCCAATTGCACAATGAGTTGGCGGTGGGGTTCTTGACCTTGACTTTCGGTTTTTAGGAGCGGAAATTCCTTAAAAAAGCCGTGCATTTGCCGCCGTTCCGCCGAGGATAAATCGCCAATCGCTTCTGCCTCCCCCGTGGCTTGTACCCGGAGGGCAATTTCAGTGGCGATCGCCTTGAGTTCATTGAGGCGGTTTTCGCGGTAGCCCCCTAGATCAACGGTGAGGGGATATTGCTCCTCCTTCGGCAGATCGTGGTTCAGGGTGATGTTGGCTAAATATTGCATCGCATCGATTAAGTGACCGCGATCGCCAATTAATTTTTCCCGCTGGGCCTCAGATAGTGCTTGGTGATCAATGGTCAACCAGAGAGAATCTTCCCCATCAAGGCCTTGTTTCACCGCCGCAGTAACCGGAGCCGGAAGCGCCATCAACTCAAGCAGTGTCGCCAGCCAGGTTTCACCCTGTTGGATTTTGGTCTCGTTCATCTGCTCTTAACCTGAAGTTTTCTCTTTTTTCTTGCTACCTTTGCGCTCAAAGGGAAGCTTGTCGCGCCCTTTCTCCGACTTCTCCTGTTCATCCACTAGTTTCTGGAGATTTTCTGGTAAAGGTTCCTTCGTAAGGATGAACGTCTGTACCGTTTGGAACGCGTTGGCGATCGTCATGTACATCAACACCCCAGCCGGTAGTGGGAAAAACAAGAACATCCCTGAGAAAATCAACGGCGTAATTTTGTTCACCGTTTGTTGGGCCTGCTGCTGTTGATCGCCGCCGCTGTTGTTATTGCTGCTGGGAGCGCCCCCAGAAATAGTCTGGTTAATGTAAAGGCTCACCCCAAAGAACAGCACCATACCGAGAATATCCCAGTGGATACCATCGTCACCATTGACCCCAATGCGGCCTAGGGCTTCAATGAAGAGAAATCCTTTATCAGCGGCGATCCCCGGCACAGTTACCTGGATGCTGACATCCCCAGGCGCAAGGGCCACGAGGGAACCATCGGGTTGAATCTCTACTCGTTCTTGACCTTTGGTAACTTCAAAGCTGGGCTTGATGTTACTGTCTGGATATTCGGCAGCCAGGGCCGCAAAGTCCTTCCCGGAGTCACTCTGGAGAACAAATTGGGTAGTTTCTCCAACACCGACTTTATTCCCAGCGGGTAAAGACAAGGTGATTGGGTAATGGATACCGCTATCAAAATAAACATTTTGGGTTTTAACATCGACCGCCTGGGGCTGTACCTGCTCCATTTTCTCGCTGGGGAGAATTTGCAGATTAGCGGTGTAGTTGATGTTGGCAAATGGCGATCCCCGCAGGGTAGCGAAGAGGGCAAAGAGGATGGGCATCTGCAACAGAATCGGTAAACAACCGGCGAGGGGATTCCCAAATTCTTTGTAAACCTCTGACATCGCGGCTTGTTGCTTTGCCGGGTCATTTTTGTAGCGCTCTTGGATTTCCTTGACCCGTTTTTGCATTAGGGGCTGGGTAATCTTCGTGCGTCTCATGCTGCGGATCGATTTGGCGCTTAGGGGATAAACGGCAAATCGAATCACAAGGGTCAGGGCGATGATTGCAAAGCCGTAGCTCGGCACAATGCCATAGAAAAAATCTAGGATTGGCAACATCACGTTGTTTGATAAAAATCCGATCCCAAAATCCATGCGTCTGAAGTTCGTCTAGCTATGAGTTGTTTAAGGGTTAGTTTATCGGGTTTAGTTCTTATTTTTAATGGTTTCTTTTAAAAAAGCGATGGGAGAAATGGGATTAGGGGTCGCGTTTCTCCCGACTAACCACTGGGATTTAACCCAGAAAATAATCGATAAATAATTTTTATTGGCGCTTAGGCGGCGATCGCCTCTAGGGGAACCCCGGTGCGGTCGGCTGCCTTTTCGGCGATGTGACTGTAGATACCACGGAAGTTGGGCATGGAGCGCAACTCTAGGCGGCTACCATCCTGGAGGGTCACAACCAGATCTCCCCAAAGGCCAAATCCCCGGGGAATCTTGACGATTTTTCTAACTTCGCTGTAAATAATATCGGTGCGATCGCGCCCCTGCCAGCCCCCAGTAATCGAGATACGCCGACTGGTAATGCGATAGCGGAGCCACAATGCTCGGACAATCGCCCCGACGGTCAGCGGCAGACAGATCACCGTGAACCCCAGCAAGATATTGAGGATCAGATCCCCAATGTGGGGGCCGCCCTCATAAATCACGTCTTCTTTAATGCCCATGGAATACCTCGGCTTGTATGAGTAATCTTTTTAATTCTTGCAAAAAATGCTCATATTCGCATTCTCTGGCGTTGTACCGCACAGCAATGACGATGTGCCAACCGGGTTGAATCTGGGGCAGTAGCGTGCGACAGGCGTGGCGAATACGGCGTTTGATTAAATTCCGAACCACTGCTTTTTTACTGACTTTGCGGCTGATGCTGATGCCAATTTTGGTTGGGGCCGCTGGCTGAGGTAAGAGAATGATTGCTAGGGCATCTCCCCGGAAGCGTTTCCCTTGACTGTAGATCGTTTTAAAATCGCGCCAGTGTTTTAGACGGTGTTCTTTTGGCAGTCCCACAAAGAAAATGAGAGTGAGGTAGACGGCAAGTCCCCTCACCAAAATAATGGTTTGCGCGCTGGATTAGACAGTAAGGCGATGACGGCCTTTTTTTCTGCGGGCGCGGATAACATTCTGGCCAGTGTGGCTGCGCATACGAGCCCGAAAACCAGAAGTACGTTTTTGCTTGCGGACGGTGCCGCCTAGGGTCCGTTTAGTCATGGAAGTCCTCCTTATATTCCTTTGAAAATAGGTGCTCTCTCCGGAGGCGATCGCCGCCTTGCCGAAAAAATTAGAAAATGACAGTCTCTAATTATACCGTGTCCGTCAAGTTAACCAAGGGCTCCGGCGAAATTGATCGCATTTACCCCGGTCAGTACCCAGGAAATAAAGAAACTGGCAATCCCTAAAAATCCACATCCAATAACCAAGAGCCCAAACGGCTGGGGAGAGGCGCCCCTTGGCTACGGGCAAAGGCCGTTATCAAATACATTCCCCCCCGAGAAGGATTGTTGACACTATCGAGGATGATCTCAACGTCGCTTTCGGGGCTGAGGGGTTCAGCGAGGGTAATCACCAGGGAACGACTACGGGGGCCTTCATCTTCTGGCTCTTCGGCAATCTCTGGTTCCGGAGCAGGATTATTGTTGTTGGTGTTGTTACTTTGGCTGGCTTGTTGGGCGGCGAGGGTTTCTGAATCGAGGAACACCAATTCGCCGTTGACCAGGACTAATTCGCCCCCACGATCCGGTGTGGTTGTACTGGCGGCAATGTTACCGAGGATGGTTTGGCTCTGTTGGGCTGGATCGGTGGGTAAGCTATCGGGATCCCAGGCGGTAGCGGCTTCGTTGAGGGCAACTTCTCGGCCATTGACTCGGACCCGAATTTTTGCGTCATCGACCCGACCGTCAAAGTCTTCCGGGAAGCTCAGTTCAAAAGTCTGGAAGCGGTCAACAATTTTACTTTTTTTGATTTCTAAGTAGTAGCGATCGCGGCGGCGGGCACCGGAATTATATTCAACGGCACACTTGAGAATGTCCCCTTGGGGAATCGTCCCCCCCCAGTTGATCGTAAAAGACCCACAGGGTTGGCGGGCTTCAGCCATTTGGGGCATGAAAGTCAGGCTACTGCTTAACAGGGTGGTGGCGATCGCCAAACGGGAAAGGGGAGAACGGAAGAGTTGCATATTCACAGGCGCCTTCAAAGTCTGTAACCGATTGTGACTAAAGTTTGCGTTTTCAGCAACTCCCCTGACGAAATCCTGACGAAGAAGTGCCAACGCAACAGAGATTTACAAAAACTGATAAGACACATTACAGAGGGTGTCCGCCAAGGAAAAGATAGCACTACACTGCGAAAAGACGCCGTAACAGCCTTATGGGGATGGCCGACGGCCCTGGGTTCTCAAGGTTTTGCCACTGAATTGCTCTACATCTACCGTTCAGTCTGTTGCTATTGTTTCGTTAAGGAGTTTCTATGAAAATTGCTGTTGCTCGGGAAACCGTTGCCGGAGAACGTCGGGTAGCCCTGACACCGGATCAGGTTTCTCGTCTTGTTAAAAAAGGCTGGGAAATCCATGTGGAGGCCGGGGCTGGTGAGGCATCTCTCCTTCCCGATGCTGCCTATGAGGAAGCTGGGGCAAAAGTCGTTGGCGATCGTCAATCCCTCTGGAAAGAGGCTGATCTCCTCGTCAAGGTGGCTGTACCCACAGAAGAAGAGGTTGCCCTCCTGCCGGAAGGGTCAATGGTGGCGAGTTTGCTCAATCCCCTGGGACAACCAGAGATTATTCAAAAATTAGCAGATAAAAAGATAACCGCCTTGGGCATGGAGTTGATCCCCCGCACCAGTCGCGCCCAAAGTATGGATGTGTTGTCTTCCCAGGCTGGGGTGGCTGGCTACAAAGCGGTTTTACTTGCTGCCGCTGCCCTACCCAAGTTTTTCCCAATGTTAACCACAGCCGCTGGCACCATTCGTCCAGCTAAGGTGTTTGTGATTGGAGCTGGGGTAGCGGGTCTCCAGGCGATCGCCACAGCCAGAAGACTCGGCGCGGTAGTCGAGGCCTTTGACATCCGGCCCGCCGTCAAAGAAGAAGTCCAAAGTCTCGGCGCTAAATTTGTCGAAGTGCAACTAGAAGAAGAAACTGCAACGGCCGGTGGCTACGCCAAGGAAGTTTCCGAAGACTCGAAAAAGAAAAGCCAAGCCCTCATTTCAGACCATGTGGCCACCGCCGATGTGGTGATCACCACCGCCCAAGTTCCCGGTCGCCGCGCCCCCGTACTTGTAACCGATGACATGATTGCCCGGATGCAAACCGGATCGGTTTTGATCGATCTCGCCGGCGAACAAGGGGGTAACTGTGAAGGCTGTGAGGCAGGCCGCGAAGTCCAAGTCCACGGGGCCACGATCATTGCTCCCATTAATCTTCCTTCCACGGTGCCTGTCCATGCGAGCCAAATGTTTGCCAAGAATATGGCGACCTTGCTACAACTGCTCATTCCCGAAGACGCGATTAATCTCGATTTTGCCGATGACATCCTAGATTCCGTTTGTGTGACCCATCAAGGGGAAATTCGCAATCAACGGGTCAAAGACGCCCTGCAACAAATGGCTGTCACTGCCTAAGAAACAGACATTTTCTCAGTTTTGAACCTAAATTTATTCATCTTATCTAAAGGAGTTTTGACTGTTCATGACAACAGCAACACTGCTCAGTAGCCTATTCGTATTCGTATTGGCTTCCTTTGTGGGCTTTGAAGTAATTAATAAAGTCCCACCCACGCTACACACACCACTCATGTCCGGGGCCAACGCCATCTCTGGTATTGCCTTAATTGGTGCCCTTTTGGTTTCTGGCGAAGAACACTGGAATTTAACGGTCATCCTCGGTCTCATCGCGGTGGTCTGCGCCACGATCAATGTTGTCGGCGGTTTTTTGGTCACAGACCGGATGCTGCAAATGTTTAAGAAGAAGGAGGCCTAAGTGATGGATAGCTTACTTACCAATGGCATCGAACTGAGTTATCTCGTGGCGGCCTGTCTGTTTATTCTGGGCTTAAAGAAATTAGGCTCTCCTGCAACAGCCCGTCAAGGCAACTCCATTGCAGCGGTGGGCATGTTACTGGCAGTGGTGGCGACCCTGCTCAATCAACAGGTTTTAAACTATGGTCTGATCGCTGGGGGGATCGTCATCGGCAGTATCATCGGTGTGATCACGGCGAAAAAAGTCGAAATGACCGATATGCCCCAATTGGTCGGCCTCTTTAATGGTCTGGGGGGGGCGGCTTCGGCTCTGGTGGCGATCGCCGAATTTTGGCGACTCCTATCCCTCGGAGAAACCCTCTCTATCACCACTAGCCTCACGATTATTTTGGGGGTACTGATTGGCGGCGTCACCCTAACAGGAAGCCTCATTGCCTTTGGCAAATTACAAGGGATCATGCCCGGTCGCCCGGTAATTTTCCCGGCCCAACAGATCATTAATTTCGCCATTCTGGCAGGATTCCTCAGCGGCAGTATCTATTTGTTCGTGAATCCTGATCCGAATATTTTTCTCGGCTTAGTGGGGATCTCCCTTGTGCTGGGCGTTCTCTTTGTGATCCCCATCGGTGGCGGCGATATGCCCGTGGTGATCTCTCTTCTCAATTCCTACTCTGGTCTAGCTGCCAGTGCCGCCGGGTTCGTGGTGGGCAACAATATGCTCATTATTGCCGGGGCTTTGGTAGGCGCATCGGGGATTATCCTCACCCAAATCATGTGTAAGGCCATGAACCGTTCCATTACTAACGTCTTGTTTGCGGGCTTTGGGAGTGATGGCGGTGCCCCAGAAGGCGACGGTGGTGCGGCCATTGATGGCGCCATTAAAAGCGTAGATCCTGAAGAAAGCGCCATGATGCTTGGCTATGCCCGCAGTGTTGTCATTATTCCGGGTTATGGGATGGCCGTGGCCCAGGCGCAACATTCCGTCAAAGAGCTGGCCGATATGCTGGAGAAAAAAGGCGTAGAAGTCAAATACGCGATTCACCCTGTGGCTGGTCGAATGCCGGGGCATATGAATGTGCTCCTCGCGGAGGCCAATGTCCCTTACACCCAGCTTTATGACATGGACGATATCAATCCCCAGTTTGATAATACGGATGTGGCCCTAGTGATTGGTGCCAACGATGTGGTTAATCCGGCGGCGCGCCACGACAAAGGTAGCCCCATTTATGGGATGCCGATTTTGGAAGTAGATAAAGCTAAAACCACCATTGTAATCAAGCGAAGTATGAGTACAGGCTTTTCTGGGGTACAAAATGAGCTGTTCTTCAAAGACAAAACAATGATGCTGTTTGGCAGTGCCAAAGACATGGTGGAAAAAATTTCTTCTGAAGTAAAAGAGCTTTAGGAAATTAACAGTATTTTTTTTATGATTAGGCCCTAATTGTTAAGCGATTAGGGCTTTTGATTGATTTGGCTTTGTCTTTTTTTACATATACAGGAGTATTTACTTTTTTCGACTTTCAGAACCCTAACGCAATTTCAAGAATCGCAACTAAGCGATCCCCCAAGGGGACTGACCCCTAATAATAGTCATATAGAGCTGAATGAAAAATCTCAGCGATAGACAAGCTTAAAGTGCAGTGGCAAACCCGGTTTGTTTCGTGGTTCTAACCATTGTATTTCGAGTGATTAGACGTGACGAGGCACAGCAACCATGAAAACGTTAGAAAAGCTTTTTCAGTATGTTTTACAGGGCATCAATCGGATTTTTTCACCGAATGAAGAACCTATGCCAGAGGTAGGGGTACAACCCTTTGATGGGGATCCCTATGATGGATCATCGGATTTAGATTAGTTAGTTGGCAACTTGGTTTTAGGTTGTGGGCATCAACAACTAAACGGTATTGCAAGTATCGATGGGTACCAGAGTCCTTGGGCTGGTACTCTTTCTTTTTGGGCAAGTCTTGTTTCGTCCTTGAGAAACTTGCTCCAAGGATGGGGATCAACGATCTTTTTCGGGAAAACCGTTTACAGTCCAACATTCACGACCTTGGCAACATAGCGCTCCATTTCTGGGCTTTCGTCACCATAGATGCTATCGATGTGCTCGAGGCAGCAATCAATGGCAAATTGTTGTAACTCTTCGGTGGGCACATCAAACATTTCGGTAAACGTTTCTGGGAGAACACGGCAAAAACGGGGACGTTCGGTGTAGATCTTGCATTTGCGATGGGCTTGGTCATAGTTGATGCACCAGCCGTCGGGGCCAACCATAGCGAGATATTGCTCCAGTTGAGCGGGGGTGAGGTAGTCCTCAAGGTCGGGGCGATCGCCGGGTTCGAGGTGGCAGCAGGCACCACAGTTTTCAATACATTGCCAAGTGGGCATCGGGATCCGTCTCCGGGGCGTTACAAAACTTCATTGATTTTTGCCTATTCTCAGCAAAGCAAGGCAGGCCTGACGGGGTATGATAGACATTGATTTTTAGGAAAAAAAAATTTACCCTGTTTTTTGCATTAACTCAGGAATAGGAGAAATATGGATTTTATCACAGGTTTTTTTGGTAGCCTCAACTTTGAAGTGATTTTTCAGTTGACTTTTGTCTCTTTGATCCTCATTTCGGGGCCTGTTGTTATCTTTTTGCTGGCTATTCGTGGCGGCGATATGTAATTTTTTCTCAAAAACAAATTGTGCTCAGGGACAACAAACCGACGGGGGAGTTGTCTTTTTTTGTGCTGATTTAGTTGGCTTGTTCGAGGGTGGCGATCGCCGTTTTGATCATCTGAAAAAAAGGAGGTTGGGTAACATCAACGGTTTGCTCGCCGAGTTTGCCCTGCCGTTGACCTTTTTTAATCGCCAATAACTTACCTTGATCATTGCGAATTCTGAGGGTCAATCCCTGATCCGCGAGGGTACAGAAATACGTCCGGTCATTAAACAGAAAAGTCTTTTCTGAGTGCTGGGGTTGAGCTTGGGGAGACATTTCCTGGTCTGGAACCGCAGGACGCGGGGCTTCACTGGGACGCGCCCCGACCAATTCTAGCTCTAGGTTCACCTCACCATTCCAGCGATTTTCTTTGAGTTTGTAGGCAATGTCCAGGGTTGGGGGAAGTGGCAGATAGTCTCCCCATTGCCAGGCGATCGCCTTAATGGTAAATGTTTGACCGGCGATGGTTTGGCCGAGGCTGAATTTTAGGTGATTTTTGCCAATGGTACGTTGTTCTAGAATTTGTACATTCTTTGTCCAGAAAATCGGTTCTGGATTGCCGATGCCCCAGGGATGGAGTTGATCAATCTGTTGGTAAAACTCTGGGGTTAAATCCGTGAAATTTACCGCCCCGTCAATTTTCACCAAGGGTTTTAGGTGTTCTGGTTTGAGCAATTGGTGGGCAAATTCACTAAGTTTTTCGGTAAACGCAGCTAGGTTATCTCTGGCAAGGGAAAATCCCCCAGCGGCTTTGTGGCCCCCAAATTTACCCAGGAGATCTTGGCAATAGTTCAGCGCCTCAAACACATTAAATTCTTCGATGCCCCGGGCTGAACCGCGAATTTTGCCATCTTCCTCAGCAGTACAGATAAAGACGGGCACACCATAGCGTTCGACCAACCGGGAAGCGACAATGCCAATTACGCCATGGTGCCATTCTTCTTTGCAAACCACCAACACCCGCTGTCCTTGGTAATCGATGGGGGTTTCTTCTACTAGGGCGATCGCCTCCGCTTCGATCTGGGTGCACATTTCCTGGCGCTGCTTATTGATCTGCTCACATTGCATCGCCCGCTCTAGGGCCAAACCCGGTTCGTCGGTAGTTAGCAATTCAATTACTTTTTGGGGATCATCAATGCGACCAACGGCGTTAATGCGGGGGCCAAGGCGAAAGCCAATATCATCGGGCTTGAGTTGTTTCTTTTGGTCATCGACCCCAGCAATTTGCATGAGGGCCTGCACCCCTGCCAACTCCGACTGGGGTAAAAGCTTGAGGCCACGCTTCAACCAGCGACGATTCACCCCGGTCAAGGGCGCCAGATCAGCGATGGTCCCCAGGGTAAATAATTCTAAAATTTGGCTGGTGAGCCCTTCTAGCTTGTCTACCGCCTGGGCGAGGGACACCGCCAGCACATAAGCTACCCCAACCCCGGCTAAACCAGCATAAGGAGACATGGTCGGCAATAACTTTGGATTCAGAATCGCATTGGCGGGCGGCAATTGATCCGGCAAGTCATGGTGGTCAGTGATGATCACATCCAGGCCCAGATCCCGCGCCAAATTGATCGGCTCGTAGGCGGAAATGCCGTTGTCTACCGTGAGAATTAAGCCCACCCCTTCCTCGGCGAGCTCGGTGACGATGCGCTCATTGATCCCGTAGCCATCTTTCATGCGACTGGGGATCGCGTAGGTTACCTTGGTTCCCACATGGCCCAAGGCCCGCAACAACAACGCGGTACTGGTCATCCCATCGGCATCATAATCGCCACAAATGGCAATGAGAGTTTCTTCGGCGATCGCCTCCTGGAGAAGTTCCACACTGAGGGCCAGATCCTCAAATTCCACCAAGGGCGCAGGTAATCGCTGGGATTCCGGCTGGATGTAGATCTTCGCCTGCTCTGGCGTGCGAATATTGCGATTCACTAAAACCTGGGCCACAAGCGGATTAAGGCCCATCGCCTCAACCAATGATTGGGTGATATCCGGTTGGCGATCGGCAATGTGCCAGCGCTGTTGGGGGAGGCGAAAATTCATGGCAAAGGAGATAGTTTGCAGCAAAAAAGTTAGTAGGTACAGAAGACGGTTCGTCGTTTAGAGACCTTGCGTCAGATCTAGCATCCCCAGTCAAAATTTAAGACCACGGTCAAACATTCATCCCAACCATGATCTTAAAAGTTTATCCGTACAATTCTTGGGGTTATTCATCACCCGGTTCGAGGATCCGCTGAAACAGATAACCTGTACCTCTGGCTGTCAAAATAAGTTCGGGATTGCTGGGATCATCTTCTAGTTTGGCGCGCAGCCGGGAAATATGCACATCCACAACGCGGGTATCCACATGGCGCTCTGGGGTGTAGCCCCAAACTTCTTGGAGGATTTCTGAACGAGAAAAGGGTTCCCCAGAACGGCTGACCAGTAATTCCAACAGGCTAAACTCCATCCCTGTTAGTCGAATGCGTTCATCGCCTTTGTAGACCTGGCGCTTATTGGTATCAATGCGGATCGAACCCACATGGATAACCCCGGAGCTAGGAATGCCCGTACCACCATTTTTTTCAACACGCCGCAGGACTGAACGAATGCGCGCTTCTAGTTCTTTGGGGGAGAATGGTTTTACGACGTAATCATCGGCCCCAAGCTCCAAACCTGTGATGCGGTCCGCCACATCCCCAAGGGCTGTGAGCATAATAATCGGCACATCGGATTCTTTGCGGAGTTCTTGGCAAACGCCATAGCCATCGAGCTTGGGCATCATCACATCAAGAACCACAAGATCGGGGTCTGCTTCATCAAATGTGGCGAGGGCTTCTTCACCATCAGCGGCGGTCACAACCTCGTAACCAATCATGGAAAGGCGGGTTTCGAGGATGCGGCGGATGCTGGCTTCGTCGTCAACGACAAGAATTCTTTCTTTATGATTTTCCAAGTTCCTTCACGCTCCTGTTGACTTTCGGTAAGTGTTGTTGAAGTTTATTAAGTAGGGTTATCTAGATATAAGAATATCGCTTTCCTGAAATCTGATGGGAGTCTGAGGTCGGGTTTTCGGGAAAATGAGAAGTTTTTTAAGATTTATTTTGGAAAGTGTGCGGTTTTTCGGGGTGATGCTGCCACCGAGGGAAATTCATTGTGATGGGGAGATGACAAGTCATGGCTAAGGCAAAAACGGTTTATGTGTGTCGTGAATGTGGGGCAGAGGCGCGGCAATGGCTCGGTAAATGTCCAGATTGTGGGGTCTATGGGTCGCTGCAAGAAGAGATCCGCGAAAAGGAAAGCAGTACTGGTGTGAGCCGTACCTGGCACCATAAGCCGAAAACAACCAGAAAAGCCGCCAGCCCAGTCTCCCGCACTGCGGTGAAATTTACAGATATTGACACTCGCCAACGGATGCGCTTTGGGTCTGGGTTTGGGGAGTTAGACCGGGTGCTTGGCGGAGGGTTAGTCCCAGGCTCCTTGGTGCTGATTGGGGGCGATCCGGGCATTGGGAAATCGACATTATTACTCCAGGTGGCCTATCAGCTCAGCACAAGTTTACCAAGAATTTTGTACGTGTCGGCGGAGGAATCGGGCCAGCAAATCAAACTCAGGGGCGATCGCCTCCGGGATGCAGACCACCCCCCAGAGGAAAATTTATATGTGCTGACGGAAACGGGCCTAGAAACAATTTTGGCGGAACTAGAAACCCTCCGGCCCCAGGTGGCAGTAATTGACAGTATTCAAACCCTTTACTATTCGGCCCTGGGTTCGGCCCCCGGTTCAGTTTCCCAGGTGCGGGAATGCACGTCGGCTTTGATGCAGGTGGCGAAGCGGGAAAATATCACGCTGTTTATCGTTGGTCATGTCACCAAGGAAGGGGCGATCGCCGGGCCACGGGTTTTGGAACACCTCGTTGATACGGTGCTGTATTTCGAGGGGGATAGATACGCCTCCCATCGGTTGTTGCGTTCCGTGAAAAATCGCTTTGGGGCCACCCATGAAGTCGGCATTTTCGAGATGGGGGAGCAGGGATTAGAGGAAGTGCTTAATCCGTCGGAACTTTTCCTCGGTAACCGCGAAGAGGCGACCCCCGGCACTGCCACCGTTGTCGCTTGTGAAGGCACCCGGCCCCTTTTAGTAGAATTGCAAGCCCTGGTCAGTCCCACCAGTTATTCTTCCCCTAGGCGTTCCACCACGGGCGTTGATTATTCCCGTCTCCAGCAAATTTTGGCGGTGTTAGAAAAGCGAGTGGGCATTCCCCTTTCTAAGTTAGATGCCTATGTGGCTTCGGCGGGCGGTCTGACAGTTTCGGAACCCGCCGTTGATCTGGGAATTGCCATTTCTTTGGTGGCCAGTTTCCGCGATCGCCTTGTTTCACCCCAGACTGTGCTAATCGGCGAAGTGGGCTTAGGGGGACAAATTCGCCCTGTTTCCCACCTCGAAACCCGCCTCAAGGAAGCGATGAAATTGGGCTTTACCCGTGCCATTGTGCCCAAAGGCCAAAAGTTACCAGACGGTTTAGACCTCGATATTATTCCTGTGGCTCGCGTGCTGGATGCAATCGTCGCTGCTCTGCCTGCCGATGGGAAAGAATAGACTCCATTAAGGCAATTGGAGTTTGAGCAATTTAACGGACTTATTCTTTATCGTTCATCGCTGTGGTGCCTTTGATCAGCATGAATAAACCGCTGGCGACGATCAAAAACGCCAAGATGCCCATCACAATATCTAAAGTTTGGGTTTCCATAAAATCAATCCACACAATTGTCAGTTAGCACAATCAAAATTTCAGTTGACAAAGTCATTTACTGTCTCCTCGTAGTACTTGAGAGTTTAATTTTTTCTGTAATTCATGTATTTTTGCTTCGTAGAAAGTATCTTTGACTTCACCTGCCCATTTTAGAGCTTGTTCTATATCTAGCTTTGCTTTTTGTTTCTGATTAACAAATATGTAGGCTAAAGCACGAAAATAGTAGCTATGATGATCTTCGCCGTAATCATTTCCATGTTTTTTGTCTAGCTCAACAGCTTTCTTAAAATCATTAATTGCCATCGTTCTGTCTCCTATTTCTAGGCGTGCTAGTCCTCTTAACCAAAACGATGGGGCATAGCTTCCATTTTCACGAGATACTTGAATGCAATCTTCTATGCACTCTAAATAATTGTCAAAAGAGTAATGAGCGATTGCACGATTATACAGATATGCATCTTCTTTAGTACCTTTAGAAAAATAGAAGATTGCAACTTCAAAATTCCCCAAATGCATCGCGCTGATGCCGCAAAGATCATACGAAGTTTTCTCTACTTCTTTCAGTTCAACGTTGCGACAAAGTTCAATAACTCTTTTATAAATTGAAATCGCTGCTTGCCAATCTCTTGCGGCAAATTTTTCATCACCTTGCCGTCCGAGGATTTCAATTGTATCTAGTGCCTCTTTTTGCTTTTGAGCAATTTTTTCATCTGAAGGGGATTCAGTTTCAGGAGGCATCAACGAGGCAAGAATCAGCAACAAGGCCAATACACAGGAGATAATCCCAATGATGGCAAAGAACCAAAGCCAAAATTCACTCATAGGATCTACATAACAAGTTTTTTATTTGACTATATCCTCATCATTCCTCTAAGTGTAAATATGGCTAACTTTGGTGGCTTCCAGACTAAGGTTATTCACCTTTATTCTCCTTACACAGTTTAAATATTAATTAGGAATAGATAGCCCTTTACTGGCGAGCCATGCTGGGTTAAATAGGCGAGATTGATAACGAGCGCCACTGTCACACAACACCGTCACAATAGTATGACCTGGCCCCATTTCCTTCGCGAGGGCATAGGCAGCACCGACATTAATTCCTACGGAGCCCCCCATAAACAGACCATCTTTTTTCAAGAGTTGATACACAACCTGCACCGCCTCTTGGTCATCAACCCGAATGGCGTCGTCCATGGGCACTCCTTCCATATTGGCGGTAATGCGTCCTTGACCAATGCCTTCCGTGATCGAACCGCCTTCCCGGTCGAGTTTGCCCGTTTTTACATAGCTATAGAGCACACTACCCATGGGGTCAGCCACAACACATTTAACGTTAGGATTTTTTTCCTTGAGGTAAAGGGCGGTACCAGCATAGGTGCCCCCAGTTCCCGTAGCAGCCGTCCAAGCATCAATTTTGCCGTCGGTTTGAGCCCAAATTTCGGGGCCAGTGGTCTCGTAGTGGGCGCGGCGGTTGGCTAAATTATCAAACTGATTCGCCCAGATCGCGTTTTCTGTTTCTGCGGCGAGCCGTTGGGAATATTTCACATAATTGTTAGGGTCGGCATAGGGCACCGCCGGAACCGTAATTACTTCTGCCCCTAAAGTGCGGAGCAGGTCAATTTTTTCTTGGGACTGGGTTTCGGGGATCACAATGATGCACTTGTAACCCTTAGCATTACAGATATGAACCAGACCAATGCCTGTGTTCCCTGCGGTGCCTTCAACAACGGTGCCACCAGGTTTGAGCAGGCCCCGTTCTTCGGCGTCTTTGATGATGTAGAGGGCGGCCCGGTCTTTGACGGAACCACCGGGATTGAGAAATTCTGCTTTGCCTAAAATTTCACAGCCCGTTGCTTCACTAAAACTGTTTAGGCGAATGAGGGGGGTGTTGCCAACTGCACCAACAAAACCGTCTTTGATATCCATAGGTTGATTCTGTTTCTTCTGTCTTTTGCACTGTGGGTTGCAATCCCCCTATTGTGACATGGGCTGGTTCGATTCCTGTGGTGAATTATGGAGGCGATCGCCTTTTCTTCGGGGAAACAAAATTTTGGGGAGGCCTGCCCCTGATATACTAATTTACGCCCTATCCCAAGCCTGCAAAGGTGACGAGGCATCGCTCCTGTGGGAGTGACCCTGTACAAACGAACGTAAAGAAAATCAGTGGATCTCAAACATCTTTTCCAGACCGAAAATCCCATCCTTGGCGTTGTTCACCTGTTGCCTTTGCCCACCTCTGCCCGTTGGGGAGGTGACTTTCGTCAGGTGATGGACCGCGCGGAACAGGAGGCAACGGCCCTCGCTGCGGGGGGGATTGACGGCATTATTATCGAAAACTTCTTTGATGCCCCCTTCACAAAAGACCGGGTTGATCCCGCCACGATCAGCGCCATGACCCTAATCATGGATCGTCTTGCGGGGTTGGTGACTGTCCCCCTGGGGCTTAATGTCCTCCGCAATGATGCTAAAAGTGCGATGGCGATCGCCGCCTGTACTGGCGCCCAGTTTATTCGTGTGAATGTGCTCACCGGGGTAATGGCCACCGACCAAGGCTTAATTGAAGGCAATGCCTACGAACTGCTGAAATACCGCCGCGAACTCGATGCAGACGTAGCAATCTTGGCAGATGTCTTAGTGAAACACGCCCACCCCATCAGTACGCCTAACCTCACCGCCGCCATCCACGACACCGTAGAGCGGGGTTTAGCCGATGCAGTAATTCTCTCTGGTTGGGCGACGGGTCAAGTGCCGAAAATGGACGACTTGAAAGATGCCCGTGCCAATGCAGGGGATACGCCGATTTTGATTGGTAGTGGTGCCACCTGGGAGAATATCGGCAACCTCCTCCAGGTGGCAGACGGGGCCATTGTCGCCAGTTCCCTCAAACGTCATGGCAAGCTCAGTGAACCCATTGATCCGTTGCGGGTGTCGCAGTTTATGGAATCGGCCCAACAGGGGATTAAAATTCGCCAGATGCGCCAGAAACAATTTGCCTAATCCTGTGTGCGGGCACGGGTGCTGTATTTTTTAAAAGTTCTGGCTTGATGCTGATGCTTTGCGGACAGTGCGGTGCTTGCTGTTTTTGACCTGAAAAAATATTGTCTAATCCCCAGGGCTTAGTAGGGTCGCTGACCCCGGTAATTACCGGGGGGATCATAGTTACAGACCCAAACTTCCCAGCCATTATCCTTACGCACCATGCCACAACCGACTTTCTCCGTATCACGCCACACGATTTGGGTATAGTGGCCACATACTTTACCTGGTTGGCAGCGGTTAGTGCCATAGTCATAGTCCTGGATTTCGTTTCCCCAAAGATTCACCACCGCCGTCGGCGAGAGCACTAAATTACTAGACTTCGCAATATTTTCACCGTAGTCATCGCTGGTGTTGTGTTCTACCCTCTCCTGGGCTGCTAAGCGTTCGGCCCAAGTTTGGGCATGGTTGGCGAGGGTTTCTGACCAAACTAAATCTGGCAAATTGTGGGGCGATCGCCACTCATTATGGGCCGCTAACATCTGTTCAATGCCAGCCTGGGTGGAGAGATCAAATTCACTCACTTCAATCCCGGCGGCTTTTGCCTCTGCCACTGAACGCACCCGTTGGGCCACAACATCTGTTTCAAGGCGGCCATTGTCGCGATATTGCACCGTAAAGCGATTTCCCGTGCGGGAGCTGTAGCTATAACTCCGAATACTGGCTTCGACCCAAACGCCATCCCGTTCGACATAAATGGGTTCACTGACGCTATTGATTTGGGGTAAGCGGCCTGCTACAGGTTGAGTAGCAACGGTTGGCCGTAATCTTTCTGGGCTGACATTGTCCTCCACGAATCCCACGTCCAAATACCGCACTTGATAACGCACGGCTGCTTCGGGAGCACTTTGGATAGCAAGGATTTCACCGGGCCGCCAACTCCCTTGCCGCTCAATGTCAACTTTATCGCCCACTTCAAAGATAGTCGCCTGGGCCAAGAGAATTGGGGTTGGCCCCTGGGGAACTGGATTGCTGTTACTAGCTGCCCCCTGGAACCAAAAGAGGCCCAATAAGGCGATCGCCGTTGCATTGCGGATAAACATGGTGTGACCGAGAAAATAAACTGCCTACACCATCACATTTCCTGTTTAATTTCTGTGAGGAGTCCTTGGCAGGCATCGAGGAGCAAATCAATCACATAGTCAAAACCCGATTGGCCGCCGTAGTAGGGATCTGGCACTTCGCTATCGGGAAAATTCGTGGCGTAGTCACACATCATTTTAACTTTTTCGCCATAGATATCCGCCCGGTCTAGGGACAAAATGTCACGATAATTAGCGCGATCCATTGCCAGGATCAGGTCAAATGCTTCAAAATCAGCGCGGGAAAATTGCCGGGCGCTACCCATCAGACGAATATCGCGCTTTTGGGCCGCTGCCTGCATCCGTCGGTCTGGGGCGGCTCCTATGTGATAGCTAGAAGTCCCGGCCGAATCGCAGAGAATTTTATTGCTTAAACCTTCTTGCTCCAAAAGATGCCGCATAATATTTTCGGCGGAGGGGGAACGGCAGATGTTACCGAGGCAAACGAATAATAATTTATAGGCCATCTCAATTTTTTTTAGCTAAGGGGCGATCGCAATTTTGCAGTGTACCCCAAATTCCTTCCCGGAAAAGCACAAATTCCCCATGACAAATGGGCCATCTCCCTTGAAAATAGTTGGAAATTCTCTCGTAAAAGGAAAGCGTACATGTTTAGTCGCGGTCGCCGTCGTTACTCGTCCCTCGGTCGAAGAAAAAAGAAAAAATCCGTTTCTCCCTGGACGATCCTGGTGGCTGTACCGGTGGTATTGCTCGGCCTCGAAGTGGTGGCTCGGCTTGGGTCTGGCTATTTTGAAGGACAGGATGATCAGCTCTCCCAGGAGGCGATCGCCTACAGCCTAAAATTTGTCGATGACGATCAAAACGTCTACCAAGGGTTAGACAATCGCGGCGAACTTCTCGCCCAGAAAGCCATTGCCACGGGCTACGAACTGGTCGGCAGCCAAGAGAGTGAATTTTTTAGCCTCAATGAACAAGGTTTCCGGGACGAGGAACCGTTACCCGTTGCCAAACCCCAAGATGAAATTCGTGTGTTTATCCTTGGCAATTCCACCGCCTTTGGTCGGGGTGACCAGACGAACCAAGAGACGATCGCCGCTTTCTCGAACAACGTCTCAAAACCGTGTCAAGACCAACGACAATCCCCCGGCACCTATCGCCCGGACGTTTTCCCTTTCTTTCCGCCGACCCGCAATCGCTTGGCCCAACTGCCCGCCAAAATTCGAGAGGGAAACTACCGTGTGGTGAATGTGGCCGTACCTGGCTATAGCTCTGGCAATGAGTTGGCCCAGCTTGCCCTGAAGATTTTGCCCTACCAGCCGGATTTAATTGTTCTTCTCAACGGCTATGAAGATCTCCTCCTCCCCAGTGACCAAGCGGCCACGGAGATTCCAAAATTAGCAGAATTTGCCAAAAATCCCGATGCCTACTTCCACCAATACCTCAAGGAATCCTTCCGAAACAAGGCCGAACAAAGTGCTTTAATGCGGGCCGTTTTTGCCTTGACTTCCCCCCGCAAAGCAAACCAGGGGGGCGAAGTGTTTAGCATCCGCGAACGCAACACAACGGGCTTGGCACAACAACTCCCTAACTCCGATGCAGAATTTCAGGAACGCCTAGGGCGCTACCAGGACAATCTGGCGCAGATGGTGGGGCTGTGTGGTGCGGCCCAAATTCCGTTGTTGGTGGCCCTCCAACCAGAAATCACTGGACGCCCTGAAGCTCAACTTGATCCGACGGAAGCAGCGATTCGCCAGCAGCTTGGGGATAACTACACAGAAAAAATGACCACCTATTACCCCCAGTTTGCTGAGACACTGCAACAACTGGCCCAGGACTTTCCGAATAATCTAGAGTTTATTGATTTTTATCGCCTTGATAATCAGTTCCCCACACCGACTTTTATCGACCCGATCCACATTAATGCTGCTGCAAATGAGGTGATGGCCGAGCAACTCTACGGGGCGATCGCCAATTTGCCAAAGATGCAGATTATCCCGGAAAATTTCTTCCTCGATTAAGGGCGACGACGTGGGATAATCCCGGAGCTAGTGAGGACATCACTGAGTTTTGGACAGGCAGATTCTAAGCCAAAGCTGCGGGGATTGTAGGTTTTGCGATAGGTGAAATGGCGGTAGTCGATGCAAAAGCGATCCCAGGCCGCCAACTGAATCCGAAAAACTTTGATAATGAAATTCGCCAACCACAGGGACAGGGGAATTTTAAAGTAAATTTTTTGGCCCATGTGCTCACACAATTCGGCGATCGCCGCGTCGGCGGTTAACGGTTCATTGCCCAACACAAACTGGCGATCGGGGTCTAATTCTCCGGGGGGTAGATCAAAGCGAATGGTCGGCGGATTTTCTGCCAGATGGCGCACCACCCGCGCAATATCTTCCCCATGGATAAAGTGGAAACTGCCGTCCGCACTGAGGAACTTGGCGATGGATAGCCATTTAATGTGATCCCGCAGGCCCCCAGACAGGTGGGAAAAGGGTTTATTTTCACCGCCCCCCGCCACCAGGGTGGGGAAAACCACGGAAATTTTCGGTGCTAATTTTAAGGTGCCCAGTTTTTGGTAACACTCGTATTTCGTGCGGATGTAGTCGGTGCCAAAGTCCCGGGCCTCCGTGAGCACTTCATTGTTGCGCCCCAGAATACTCGCCGTGGAAAAATAAATCACCTGTTCACAAATTTCTGGATCGAGCAGATCAATAAGCTGGGCTGTTTTTACCACGTTGGTCTCAAAGGATTCTTGGGCACCACCCCAGGCTGTGGCCGCCAAGATCGCCACGTTGATCGTTTTTAGGAGATCTGCCTGCTGTTCGATATCTAATAAATCCCCCTGAACCACATGAATGCCGCCCCGGGCCTCGGTGTTGAAGCGCAATTTCTGGGGCGATCGCACCAACAGATAAAGCTCGTAATCGGTGTGGTAAATAAACGTTTCAGCAAGGTAATGGCCAATGCAGCCACTAGCGCCAGTGATAAAGACCTTTTTCGTCATGGGTGGGCGGGATGCGCGATGGAAAGTTGCCCCTTAGTTTAGTATGTGGGGGCCTGTCCCGAAAAATTTTGACCGAGCCTACCCCTGCTCCCCGTCGATCCCCGATAATGGAAACTGTCGTAATAATTCGTAATCATCACCATGGCTTTACCCACAGCGTTAAAAACCCTAGACGGCGCGCCCCTCAGCCCGGAAACCCTCGAAAATAAAGTCGTTTTATTCGTGAATGTAGCGAGCAAATGCGGCCTGACGCCCCAGTACAGTGGCCTGGTTGCCCTCGATCAAGAATATGGCGATCGCGGTTTGGTGATTGTCGGCGTTCCTTGTAATCAGTTCGGCGCCCAGGAACCCGGCACCCCTGACGAAATCAAAGATTTCACCAAGACCAAATATGACGTAGATTTTACGCTCCTCGAAAAACAGGATGTCAACGGCGCCAACCGCAGCCCTCTGTACCAGTTTCTCGTGGGAAATGGCCCCGACATCGCCTGGAACTTCGGCAAATTCCTCGTCGGCCGTGACGGTGAAGTCATCGAACGCTTTGAGCCCCAGACGGCCCCTGATGACGCAAACCTGAAAGCGGCCATTGAAAAAGCTTTGGGTTAATACATCCCCCTAAATCCCCCTTCGGAAGGGGGACTTGACATTGGCGATCGCCCCTCCCCGCACTTCTGTTTTTCTTCAGATTAAGTTGCGAAAATATTCGGGGTGATTTTGTTTATTCTTCCCCCCATTTCCCGACCATGAGCCACGACTTTGAGCGTTTGTTTGAGCAAATTTCTACCCTGGTGATGCACCATTCCCCCAGCGGTCAGGAAACGGAAATCGATCACTATCTCCTTGCTCTGTTCGCCAAGCTCGGAGTGAACCACTGGCAAGACCGGGCCGGTAACATCATCGTGAAAATTTTGGGTCAAAACCCGGATGCTGGGGCGATCGCCATCACTGCCCACAAGGATGAAATTGGGGCGATCGTCAAACAGGTGGACGAACGCACCGGTCGCGTAGAAATTCGGGCTTTGGGTGGAGCTTATCCTTGGATCTATGGCGAAGGGGTAATGGATATCCTCGGGGATCACGCAACCATTCCTGGGATTCTTAGTTTTGGATCGCGCCACGTTTCCCACGAATCCCCCCAAAAACTTTTGCAAACGGAAAAACCCGTCCAATGGCACCAGGCTTGGCTGGAAACAAAATGCCATAGCACTGAATTACTTGCCGCTGGGGTGCGTCCTGGCAGCCGGGTCGTAGTCGGCAAACATCGCAAAAAACCGTTCCGCCTGAAAAATTACATCGCCAGCTACACCCTGGACAACAAAGCTTCCCTCGTCATTCTGATTGAACTGGCTAAACACCTCAAAAATCCGCCCCAAGATGTTTATCTGGTGGCCTCTGCCAAGGAAGAAGTGGGAGCATTGGGAGCCCTCTACTTCAGTCAAAATACCCAACTGGATGCCCTAGTTGCTCTAGAAATTTGTCCCCTGGCGCGGGAATATGCGATCGCCGCTGGGGATCGACCGGTATTACTCTCTCAGGACGGTTATGGGATCTATGACGAGGGCTTAAACCAAGAAATTCTAACCGCCGCTGCTGAAATTAACCGTCCCCTCCAACAGGCGATTATCCAGGGGTTTGGTAGTGATGCCTCGATCGCGATGAAATTTGGCCATGTGTGCCGGGGTGCTTGTCTCAGCTTCCCCACAGAAAATACCCACGGTTATGAAATTGCTCACCTTGGGGCGATCGCCCACTGCATTGATATTTTGTTCGCCTATTGTCAACACCCCAAAATTTAATAGCTGACAAATCAAGGTAAATAATCAAGCCTAAAACCTTCCGTCACATTAGGAGAATCACTATCCATAGATGCTAAGGTTCGTCTTTGAAAATTATTATAATTAGTAATGCAGGTATTGAGTTTATTTAAAATCTCTTGACGGATTCCATACTCAATTGAATATTTTCTTTCTTTGTGTTTAAAGTGAGAAATTTCATTTAAAAATAGAGTTATGGCCTTATAAATTAGTTTCAAATCAGCTAAAGAATTCGCTTCAGTAAGTTGTATCGCCATTAGCCGAAATTGAAAACTTAATTGATTCGCTTGTTCTTCATTTAAGCCATGATCAACATAATAATATCCAAGCACTTCTGCCATATATTGAGCATACTTTGCAGCCTCTTGGATTTGAAACTGTGACTCTTCAATAGGAGAAAGAATTTTATCCATGAGTAACTCCATCGCGAGTTGGCTCCGAAGATTAGAATCACTAATGATGGAAAGCTCTTTTAACTTTTGCTCGTGTCTTCTTTGATCTTGCTCTTGGATTTGGTCGAGAATTTTATCAAAAAGATTCACCCCAACAAAAAGACTTTCAATCATGATTTTATAAAACCTCAGCTAAATGCTGCATATTTTGATGACAGTGTTTAAATTCTTTGTCACTAATTTCAATGGATATAGTTGAGATTAACGAAAAACTTGATCAATGGCGATCGCAAAATCGGGTAATAAAGGTGAAGTGAGAGCATCATCACCCAGTAAAGTACAGACCAACTCCAACTGCGCCTGATTGCGCCGATAGACTTCAATCGTTTTCAGTCGCCAATCCACCACCCAATATTCCTGCACCCCATAGAGCGAATATAATTTACGCTTTGCCTCTTTATCTCGCTGCTCATTTAGTTTGCCCGCCGAGAGAATTTCGATCATCAGTTCCGGCGCAACGGTAAAATGCCCCGACTCATCCACACCCGTTTCGAGACGGGCATTGCTCACCCACACCACATCTGGAATCACGCCATCATTCGGAGAGAACACCACCCCTGGAGCCTCAAAAACACGACCAAGACCTGATTGGTCTGACCAATTACCTAGGGCAACATGGAGCCGACTGGCAGCACTTTGATGAAAAATATGGGGCGCGCGGGTCACGATTAATTCTCCATCAATAATTTCATAGCGTTTCCAGCCGCCATCGTCGGGCATGGCTTCAAGATCCTGTACTGTCCAGCGAACTGCATTGGCAACCATGGTTTTCCTGGGAGTATTGATATTTTTAGTGTAGTCGATGTCTTCTGGAGCGATCGCCCACTGCTCAGCGCTGAGAATATAGCAACTCAAAAATCAGGGCAAATAATCTAAGTCAAGACTTTCTGAGATTGTAAAGGGTGAGATCTTGGGAAAATTGCCAATAGAAATTCCTGTTTCATCAGCAGCTAAACGGCGGGCATTTTGATAACAACGTTCAAATTCTTGTTCAAAAAATCCTTTTAAACTCGGACTGATTTCTAAACTGTCTAAAATTCTTTGGCGGTGTTCCGTAATTGTATAACGCCAACTATTGGTTCTTTTTTCGGGCTGAAACTGATATTTGAGAAGATGCATCAGGAGTATTTTTAGATTGCTTTTGAGAGCATTTTTTTCGCTCTGGCCCATGGTTTCTAGTTCCTCAATCAAATTTCCATAGTCAACCTCCAATAATTTTCCTTCCTTGAGAAAACGCACTGTTTCCGCAAGCCAAAGATTAAAATCCTGGTCATATAAAACTTGCATGGATATTTGAGATTTCGCATTCACCATTATTTAAACCACGATACTTAATCAAAGAATAATATTTGATATTTATCAAAAACGTAGCGCCATAGGAACTCTAATCTAGCTTTGATTTTTTATTGTCGCCAGCCTCCTATCTAGAAAACTCGCTTTTCTCGAGATCTATCACTGCCTGAATTTCTTGTTAGCCTATGGAAATGACCCCAAACATTGATGGAAAGCGATCGCCGATGACGACCACAACTGAGTTACCAAGCATTTTGCAAACAGGCCAAGGTACAACCCAGGAAGCCCTTGAACTCTTTGACCGCCTCGAAACCGTTGATCTGGACTTTATGTGGGGACGGTGGCGAGGCCGGGGAATTTATACAGGGCACCCAATGGATGGTCTGCTGGAGTTAGGTAACTGGTACGGCAAAGAATTTATCGACCCGGAAACCGTACATCCCCTACTTTTTTCTGGTCGTCAGGGAGAAATTTTTAAAGTAGCCCCCAACCTCAAAACCATGGAGATGGTCTTGAAATTGCCCATGCCCCAAAACCCGGCCTTTAAACCGTTTCTAAGGTTGCTCAATGGCCTATTTAAAACCGAAAAAAGTCAAGCCAGACTCCGAATGATGGAATATCGCGGCAAAGTCAGCGCCACCATGATCTATGACTGCCTGCCCATCAACGATTCCTTTAGGAAAATCAACGAAAATCAGGTTTTTGGCGTGATGGATTTCAAGCAATCTACCCAGCCATTTTTCTTTATCCTGGAGCGCGTGACAGGTCAGCCATAGCTTGAATGTGAGACATTCTGAACTTAGAGACGACTAATCTTTAGCGCACTAGGTTGAGCCGGATTGCCCTCTAATTTCAAGGCGCGACCATTGGCAGCCAGATGACGGACAATTTTGTAAATCACCTCAATTTGTTCAATTGCCCCGACTTTAATCGCTAGACTATCGAGGGTCAGAGAAGACTCACTCGTCGTTACCGCATCCACCACTTTTTTCTGAAGATCGAGCACTGATGCTGCTGCTTTTTTCCCAGCTTCGACGCCAGGTTGGTGGTAAGCGTTGATATTGACCAAAGACGCATAGATCGTGACAGCCCGTTCATAGAGGGCAATCAGGGCACCGACAGTACGGGCATCGACATCGGGAACGGTAATGGTGATCGAGTCCCTGCCATTGTCATAGAGGGCTTCGCGGGTGCCGAGCAAAAAGCCAGACAGAAAATCACCGCTGGTTGCGCCATTTTCAATATCAATGGAATTGCCTTGGCGATCGCCTAACACTTCGATAAAGGTCGCGAAGAAATTGGGAACCCCTTCTCGCAGTTGTTGCACATAGGCGTGCTGGTCAGTGGAACCTTTATTCCCGTAAACAGCAATTCCTTGGTAGACCTTATTGCCATCGAGATCCTCTTCTTTGCCGAGGGATTCCATGATCAGTTGCTGCAAATAGCGACTAAAGAGCAATAAACGGTCTTTATAGGGCAAAATCACCATATCCTTCTCGCCCCTGCCATTGCCGGAGTAATACCAAGCCAGAGCCAATAATGCCGCCGGATTTTGTTTTAGTTCAGGAATGCGGGTGGCATCGTCCATAGTTTTTGCGCCGTCAAGCATTGCCCGAATATTAATCCCTTGTAACGCGGCGGCAACTAAACCCACGGCTGACAATTCGGAAGTCCGACCGCCCACCCAGTCATGCATCGGGAAGGTGGTCAGCCAATGCTCGGATTTCGCCACATTTTCGAGTTTGGAGCCAATTCCGGTAATCGCTACTGCATGGGAAGAGAAATCAATTTTGTGGGCTTTGTAGAAATTTTTTACCTCAACCATGCTGTTCCGGGTTTCGGGGGTACCGCCAGATTTAGAAATGACGATCGCCAAGGTGGTATTCAGTCGATCTTTGACCTGGGCGAGGGTGCGGTCAATGCCGTCGGGATCGGTGTTATCGATGAAATGGATCTTTAACGGCGCATCCACATCGGCGAGGGCTTCGGCGACAAATTGGGGGCCGAGGGCAGACCCGCCAATGCCAATGGAGAGAATATCTGTAAACGGCACACCACCGGGAGCCGTAATTTCTCCCGCATGAACTGCCTTGGCAAATTTTTCGACTTTTTCGAGGGTGTCAACAATATCTGCTTTTAGTTCCGCATTGGGGGCGAGATCAGGGTTACGCAACCAATAGTGACCCACCATTCTGCCTTCATCGGGGTTGGCGATCGCCCCGGCTTCGATCGCTTTTAAATCTTGAAATGCCTTTGCAAACTTCGGTTGTAAACCTTGTACAAACGCCTCATCAAAGCCCATCCGACTGATATCGACGTAAAATTCGAGTTCCGGATGGTAGTAGAGCCAAGCTTGGTAACGTTGCCAGAGTGCGGCGGTATCCATATATAAACTTCTCAACCTGTTTTTTGATGATTTACGTTAAGTTTAACTAGAGGCTGGCGCCGATTTATGTAGCAATTCACATTGTTTAGTATTCAGTTTTGGGTTAAGAGCGGGAGATCATGGGGAGATTTAGGCAAAAACGGTCACTTTTTGGGATATTCACCCTCGGTTTGACGGTTTTTGGGGGATTTGAAGGGGCGATCGCCCAGGACTTTAATACCTCTATCGGCGACAACGGGATCCAAGCTACCATCCTCCACCGTGAACCCTACGATCTACTGGGCCGCAAAATTGCTATTGGCCAGGTAGAAATTGGTCGCCCCGGCAAATTTGGCCTCGATAAACGGGCCGTCTGGCAACCGCAACTAGGACTTTCCCAACTGTTTTTCCTTAACGAAAAGGCAACCCCCGATGATCACGTCGATGACCACGCGGGCATGGTGGCGGGAATTATGGTTGGACAGGATAAACGCCAACTGGGAGTCGCCCCGGAAGCCCGTCTGTTTTCTTCGGCGATCGGTTCCACTGACGATTCGGCCCAACCAGAGGAATGTCTCGCGACCCAACACATTGCCCGACAAAATGGCGGCGACGTGCGGGCGATCAATTTCAGTTTTGGAGAATCCCTCAGTCGCGATCCCCGGCCGAATCCAGCCTTAGATGGCAATGCCCTTTTGACCCAATGTTTAGACTGGACAGCGCGGGTTTATGATGTCCTCCATGTGGTAGCCGGAAACCAAGGCACTGGTGGTATCCCGATTCCGACGGATCATTACAACGGCATCACTACCGCCTACACCACCCGGTTTCAAGGGGATGCGTTTAATAAAATTGATTTTGCTAATCTCAGTTCCCTGCCTGTGGGCAGTGGCAGTCGTTTGATTCGCCAGGAAATTAATACGGGTTCCCGCCGGGCCATTAGCCTCAGTGCTCCCGGTAGCCAGCTCAATCTGATCACCACCTTTAATAAAATCGACCGGGTGAGCGGTACGAGTTTCGCGGCCCCCCACATTACTGGCACCGTTGCCTTGTTACAGGAATTTGGCGATCGCCAACTGAAAACCCAGGCCGACCAATGGAGCCTCGCTGCCCGTCGCCATGAAGTAATGAAGGCGGTATTGCTTAACAGTGCCGATAAAATTGCCGATACTGGGAACGGTAAGTCTCTGGAGATGACCCGCACAATTCTCAGTAAACAAAATCGCACCTGGCTAGAGGGAGACGCTTACAAGAATCCCGATATTCCCCTGGATATCGAAATGGGTACAGGGCAACTCAACGCCCAACGCGCTTATCAACAATTGGCCGCCGGACAATGGTCAACAACAGCGCCTGTGCCAAGTCGGGGCTGGAATTACGACAAAATTAGCGCCCAAGAGTTTCAGGACTATCATTTCGCCATGCCCCTACAACGGGATTCTTTTGTAGCCCTGACCCTCACTTGGGATCGTTGGGTGGACTTGAATGACCAGAACAATAATGGTCTGTATGATGTGGGAGAAAGTTTTACGGATCGCGGCTTGAATGATCTCAATCTCTATCTCTTGCCAGCGGATGCTGACAATTTAGGCGATGCGGTATGTCGCTCTACCAGTCCCGTTGATAGCGTTGAACATATTTTTTGCCCCGTACCACAAACGGGAAAGTATAAAGTGCGGGTTGTCTATGCCGAGCAAGCTAATCAAGCAACCCAGGATTATGCGATCGCCTGGTGGACAGCGACAACGCCCTAATTTTTTCTCATGTGGCGATCGCCCAATCAAATTTTCAGCATCGACGTTGAGCAGAGAGAGCTTTGGAATTTTGCGCTCGAACTCGTTGTTAGAAGTTTGATTTTTTCAGATCACGATAAAAATTTTCGTGGACGCCAAGTGCAATAAGAATTCTTTTTTCCACATCCCACTTATAAGCAAGCAGATTTTCCTGTTTTGCCATTTTAAATTTGTAGACCCACACATCAGCTAAATCGCCTTTTTTTTGAACACCAATTTCTGGGTTCTCAATAATCGCTTTAACAGCATTATCTAGGTCTGCAATTTCACTTTTACGAAGCTTCTTTTTTTTCTTGGTAAAGGAAGGAGTTTGATATACTTCGATTTTCTTTTTATTGGAACTCATAAGGTGTTAATTCAGAGTTCTCAGCCTCTTCTTTACCGATGAGGATTTCTTGTACAAAAGCGAAAGACAAATCAGGGTTATCTTCGAGAATTTCACCCATTTTCGCCCAATACTCGATTTGACCAGCAACTGAACGATGCATCGCTTTTGAACGAATTTTAGCCTTTATCGCCAAAGAGTTAGAGATACGAACGGCAACAGACATACTATTTTCCTAACTAGATGATTGCATTATGCGTCATAAAGTTGCGTTTTGCAACAAAAATTCCAATAAGCGCTTGGTGGACAGCGACAACGCCCTAATTTTTTTTCGTCAAATACTGTATTTCGGGATGGTGAAGTTAGCGTGCTTTGACTTGTGATGTGATGGTCGCTCAACTTGGCAACCCTTTGAATTTTGGCAGTTCCCCTAACGCTCTATCCCAAGCAGCTTTGCTAGATGTAAAGATGTGGGCAGTTGGCGACATAGAAACTTCTGTGTCCAAACACCCTGCGGGAATGACCAGAAAATCAGCGATCTGAGTGCTTGGCAACGCTGAACCACACAACTTACAAAAGCTTTTGTTGTGGCGAGTACCTGGAAGCGTAAATGTAGTCACTGCATCCACACCAGCCAGCCAAATCAATTTAGCAGACCGCGAAAATAAATTTGCCGAGTGAGCCGACCCTGTATCTTTTTGGCAATGCTGACAATGACACAGGTAAAAGCTGTCGAACCCCCCTTGTACTTTAAATTTCGTGGTTCCACACAGACAAGAACCAAAGTAATCAGTCATCTTTTTTTTTCCTATGACCTCTAGGTGACACACACATAGACTATGTATGCTGCGAATAATTTCTGTATAGTGTCCTCTCTGTTATTTTTACATAGAAACTTTTTCCTCCGCTAAATGTGGAGTGTTGCGCAGAAAAATCCGTCCAAAATTAGGCGATCGCCTTTTGCCTGGTGGACTGCTGGGTACACTAGAAACTAGAGAGGTGTCTAGCCCGTCACGGAGTAATATCCGGGCGGATAAATCAGGGGTCAAACGCGATGAAGTGGCACCATTGGGTGGGAATTGGCAGCGTTGTGGTCGGGATAATTATGGTCGGGGCGATCGCCCCTGGGGTTTCCCAGCATTATCCCTATTACAACAACTCCTTCTCGTGGGGACAGACGGGGCGCGATGGTCGTCCTGGCCGCGATGGTCGCTCCGGCGGCAGTGCCCAAAATCAAACGATCATTACCGATGGCACCGCCCGCACGTTTGACCTCAAAGGTGGCGACGGCGAACCAGGCACCGACGGCGAATATGGCGAAGCAGCCCGCTGTTCTAGCTATTGGCGACGACCAGAACACAATATTCGGGGCGCTGATGGGGGCGATGGCGGTCGAGGCGGCAACGGTGGTAATGGAGGCGATGGCGCGGATGTGACAATTTTCTATCAACAACCCCAGGATCTCCGCCTAATTTTTATTGATAATCGCGGTGGCGAAGGTGGACTAGAAGGACGAGGCGGTTACGGGGGGCGCGGCTGTGGTTGCCCCTATTCCTCTTGGGTCGTCGAAACTTGCCGTTTGGAAGAAGTGGCCAGCAATAATCCCGAAGAAAAACCTAGAAAAGAAGAGCGATGTACTCAACAACGCTATTACTGTACCCCCGGTCGCAATGGTCGTAACGCTCCCGATGGTAACCCTGGCAGAAATGGAACTCCTGGCACCGTGACCCTCATTCAAAATTTAACCGCTATCCCCACCGACAATCCCAACACCACCATTTCTCTCGCCGCATTGGAACGATCGGGGACGACCCTCAGCAAAAATATTTGGCGATCGCCTACAGGATTACGCAGCAAATTAGCCAGCGGTTCCCAAATCCCCGATACCTATCGCGAATATGTCGAACTTTTCACTGCGCCGATCCAACTGGTTTGGGCCGCTGATCAACTCCAAACTGCTTTTAACCAAGCACAATTTAGCCTCAGCCTGGGAGACAGTCGGCAGTTAGCAGTACAACAATCGGGGGAAGCTTGGTTAGATTACACCGTTCAACCCCAGGGTAACGGTTTCCAAATCCAAGTTAACCGGGCAATGGAAGCAGATGAGGCCACCCAATTGATCCGCCAGGGTTTGCGGGGAACTGGCCGCGATCTAACTTTCAGTATCCTCGATCTCGGGCCTCGGAGCGATTGGTTAGACACACAATTTATGGTCACCTACCGCACCCGTAATCCCACACCCCAATTTCGGGAGGGCTACACCTACGAAACCCGTTATAGCGGACGCCTCTCCCCAGAAGCAGTGCAGCAAATTGGTTCAGAATATCAACTACGCCTGGGAGATCTCCCCTTGGCTCAAGAGTATTTCCAGAGCGGAATGGTGGTGGATTTAGAAATTACAGCCGAGCGGCGTTTCGGAGAACATCAGACCCAACAGGTGATCCAATGGCGGGGGGCGCTGCCCTAGGCCCGCTGCCGCAAAAATTGCAGTAACTTTTCAAATTCTGTAGGTAAAGGGGCGATCGCCTCGATCGTTTCTCCGGTCACTGGATGTTTGACGATTAACTTACGGGCATGGAGTGCTTGGCCCGTGAGCTTGACCTTATCAAATTTATTGCTGGTATAGAGGGGATCCCCGATGATTGGATTGCCCATGTGGGCACTGTGAACGCGGATTTGGTGGGTGCGACCCGTTTCGAGCTTGTAATAGAGCAGGGAATAATTACCCAGGCGTTCCATGATCTCCCAGTGGGTCACCGCCGGACGCCCCGTTTCATCGACGGCCATTTTTTTGCGATCGCCTTTATGCCGTGCAATCGGTGCCTCAATTGTCCCAGCAGCATCGTTCCGGGGGCAACCGTAGACGATGCCCATGTATTCCCGTCTTGCTGTTTTGGCCTTGATTTGCGCCTGTAGATGTTGGTGGGCCTGGTCTGTTTTCGCAATGGCGATCGCCCCGGTCGTGTCCTTATCCAAGCGGTGTACAATGCCAGGCCGCTGTACCCCACCAATACCTGCTAAATTCTCGCCGCAGTGGGCCAACAACCCATGGACAAGGGTGCCGGTATAGTTTCCCGGTGCCGGATGTACCACCATCCCAGCGGGTTTATTAACGATTAAAAAATGCTCATCTTCAAACAAAATATCCAGATCCATTGCCTCCGGTGCGAGGGCCATGGTTGCTGGAGCGGGAATCTTGAGTATTAGGCGATCGCCCACTTTTAATTTTGTCTTTTTCGATTGGCAAGGGGCTTCATTGAGCTGCACTTGACCCTGCTCAATCAACCGTTGCAAACGAGACCGTGACAACTCTGGGAGCTGCTGGGCCAACCATTGATCCAGGCGTTCCCCTGCTCCTTCAACTTTTAATTCTAAAATTTGTTCCGTCATCCCCTAGCTGTGCCTCGAATAGTCTGCAAAAATCTTTTCCCCAAGCCCCCAAGACCTCATATTTTTCCCAAACGGGGCAGAAAACGTTAAAAAACTTAAAATCTCAATTATCAACAAAACCCCAACTGAGGATCCGAACAAAAAAATGTTAAAGTGAAGCAAAAGTTCAAAACCCAAGGATTTTTTAAAAACATGGATAGTGTTGCTTACATTATTGTGCTAGCGATGGCGTTATCGGTTCTCTTTTTCGCGATCGCCTTCCGCGAACCCCCCCGTATCGAAAAATAAACTTTGATTTTCTCATACCAACCTTTGAAGATCATCCCTGAACTAAAGCGAAAAGTTTGTCTTTTGGGGCAGATTTTTTCTTGGTTCAGGCTTTCTCCATTTTCCCCCAATCATTAGGATGCACCGATCAGCGGCTGCCATATTTCGCTCAGATCGGCCAACTTTTTTCTGTTCCAATCGTTATGCAATGCCCCTATTGTCAACATACTGATAGTCGCGTTTTAGAGTCAAGATCCACTGGCGCTGGACGAAGTATTCGTCGTCGTCGGGAATGCCTCAGTTGCAAACACCGTTTCACCACCTACGAGCGGATCGAATTTGTGCCCATCTCTGTGATCAAGCGCAATGGTCAAAGTGAAGCCTTTGATCGCTCTAAAATTTTGCGGGGTATGGTGCGGGCTTGCGAAAAAACAACTGTTTTACCCTCGACCCTAGAGGCGATCGCCGAAGAAATCGAAGCCCAACTCCAACAGAAACCCAAGCGCAGCATTACCACAGCCCAAATTGGGGATTTGGTATTGCATCGGCTCCGCCAAGAAAGTGAAGTCGCTTACGTGCGTTTTGCTTCCGTGTACCGTCAGTTCCAAGGAGTCGATGACTTTATCGAAACCCTCAGTCATCTCCAGGACAACGCCGAGCAAGCCAACCTCTGGATTCAAACCCTCAATGAAGACGAAGAATCAGAAGATTTGACTTCTCCCTCAGTCCTAACGCCCTCTGCAAACTAGATTAAACGAGATTTAGTTTGTTGATCCCGTTCCCCTGCAGTGACAGCCGAAAAAATAAGCCTGGGAACTTATGGATCTGCGCCATTTTTTGAGATACTATTGATATCCTGTATCTTAATATATTTAACTTTTACATTTTAAGATATGTACCCTGCCATACTGCCTTGATCGTAGTACGGTTTTTCTTGCTGCTGTAAATTACTTATCAAGATGTCATCAAGCATTCAAATTTGAAGACATCCAAGGCTCCCGTAATTTACCCAAAGCTAGTCGAGGCGATGCTTTCCCATCCCTAGACTATTTCTCCCACCAAACATATGTTATGAAAAAGCCATTTTGGGTTGTGCCTTAAATCCCAAAGGTCGGTCACGTATCGAGGTTGGAGGTCAGCAACAAAAGTTCAGGAGATTAAACACTAGGAATAGAAACACACATGGTCAGTCAGAACACAGCTACAGTAGATATTGGTTTTACCCATGACGATTTTGCCGCTCTCTTAGACAAATACGATTATCACTTCAGCCCTGGAGATATCGTTCCCGGCACCGTATTTAGTATGGAGCCAAGAGGTGCATTGATCGACATCGGCGCGAAAACCGCAGCATATATTCCCATCCAGGAGATGTCCATTAACCGTGTGGATACTCCCGATGAGGTTCTTCAATCTGACGAAACCCGTGAGTTTTTCATTCTCACCGATGAGAACGAAGATGGTCAGCTTACCCTCTCCATCCGCCGCATTGAATACATGAGAGCGTGGGAACGTGTCCGTCAACTCCAAGCAGAAGATGCGACGGTGCGCTCTTTGGTATTTGCCACTAACCGTGGTGGTGCTTTGGTGCGTATTGAAGGGTTGCGCGGTTTTATTCCCGGTTCTCACATCAGCACTCGCCAAGCGAAAGAAGATCTCGTCGGCCAGGAACTGCCCCTCAAATTCCTCGAAGTCGATGAAGACCGCAATCGCCTCGTCCTCAGCCACCGTCGGGCGCTAGTTGAGCGGAAGATGAATGGCTTAGAAGTCGGCGAAGTCGTTGTGGGTTCTGTCCGTGGGATCAAGCCCTATGGTGCGTTTATTGATATCGGCGGTGTCAGCGGCCTGCTCCACATTTCTGAAATCTCCCACGACCACATTGATACGCCCCACAGCGTCTTCCAGGTGAACGACGAACTGAAGGTAATGATCATTGATCTTGATGCGGAACGGGGTCGGATCTCCTTGTCGACGAAGCAGCTTGAACCCGAACCGGGCGATATGCTCAAGAACCGCGACCTTGTGTTTGAAAAGGCCGAGGAAATGGCAGAGAAGTACCGCGAAAAGCTCCGGGCTGAAGCGGCTGGTCTGACCGTTGAAGATCAAGTGGACGAGAGTGAAGATCTCGATACTGATGATGAATACATGAGTGCAACAGAGTAAGCAGAATAGTTGCGGACACCAGGTATTTTCCTTTGGGTTCCACAAGCTTTTTCTATAAACTGCACAATTGATTGCAAATTTTAGCGATGAAGGGAGGTACTGCAAAGGCCTCTCTTTTTTTATCGAAACTTTCGCCTGGGGTTAGCGGGAAACAATTCCTGACCATTGCACGTTTTTTTGGTTACTGCGGCGATAGGAAAAGAAATGTTCAGGCTGTTGGTAGGTGCAGTGGGGGGCGATCGCCATTTGCCCAAGATCTAGACCCAACTGCTCAAGCTGTAATTGATTGACGCGACGGACATCAAGGCGCACTTTTTCATGTTCATCATCGGGCAGGATCGGTGAATCCAGGAGATTTTCCAGGGCGAGGAGCATCCCATCGAGATCATCTGCAAGATCCTGCAAGCCTAAACTGACTCCCATCTCGACGGCAACATCGGTGGAGACTTGGTAAACTTCGCCACTGATGGCCGGGCCAAGGGCAACCAGCAAATCTTTTATTTCAGAACCCGCATCGAGAAATTTTTGAATCGCTTCGGGGATAATCCGTTTTGCTGTACCCCGCCAGCCCGCATGGATGGCTGCCACTTGTCCGGTGCGGCGATCACCAATGAGTGCTGGCGTGCAATCTGCTGTGGCGACGAAAACCGCCTGTTGGGAAGCCGTTGAAACAATCCCATCCGCTGGTGAAAAATGCTCCCCTTCCCAATTAATTTCGTGGGGCGTGAGGACGGTATTCCCATGAACCTGTTTGACACGGTAGGCCGGGATTTCCGGATGGAAAATTTTCACAAGGTTTTCTGGCAGTTCCGGGGCAAAAGCTTGGGTAAAAAAGCCATGGTGCCAAGGCTCTAACAGCTCACAGGTTAAATAGGGCCGCCCTTCCCATGCTTGCCAATGCCATTGATCTGCGGCGGTGACTGTGCCCATTGCCGTTGCTCCAGTGATAATTTTTGATTTAGATTCACTTTAATAATCTAAATGGTAATAAAAAATAAAATACTTTTTCAGGGCGCAAAGTTTTCTTGGGTCGGGCCGCAATTTCCGAAAAGCTGCTATTTTAATGGAGGCAAAACGCGAGTTAGATAGGAACGGGACAACCGATGGCGTACCAACGTGTTCTTTTAAAGCTGAGTGGTGAGGCTCTGATGGGGGATCTCGGTTACGGGATTGACCCGCAAATCGTATCAGACATCGCCAAAGAAATTGCGGAAGTTGTCTCCAGCGGTGTGCAAATTGTGATCGTGGTTGGCGGTGGCAATATTTTCCGTGGGGTACAGGCTTCGGCTAAAGGGATGGATCGGGCCACGGCGGATTATATTGGCATGATCGCGACGGTGATGAATGCCATGACACTCCAGGATGCCCTCGAACAAATCGATATTCCGACCCGAGTCCAAACGGCGATCGCCATGCAAGAGGTCGCAGAACCCTATATCCGGCGACGGGCCATCCGGCATTTAGAAAAAGGCCGGGTAGTAATTTTTGGCGCAGGCTCCGGGAATCCATTCTTTACCACCGATACCACCGCTGCCCTGAGGGCCGCCGAAATTGACGCCGAAGTGATCTTCAAAGCCACCAAAGTTGATGGGGTTTACGACAGCGATCCAGCGAAAAATCCCGCAGCAAAACGCTATGAAAGCTTGACCTATGCCCACGTTCTCGCCAATGATTTAAGGGTAATGGATGGGACGGCGATCGCCCTTTGCAAAGAAAACGACATCCCGATTATGGTGTTTAATCTATTTGAGAAAGGCAACATTGTCCGTGCCGTTAAAGGTGAACCAGTTGGAACAATCGTGGGAGGTTCCTGTGCAGTTAAGTGAACTTAGAGAAAATATGCAAAAGACCATTGAGGCAACCCAGCGGTCTTTTAATACCCTCCGGACAGGGAGAGCCAGCGCCTCCCTCCTCGACCGGATTACGGTGGAATATTACGGTGCAGAAACTCCCCTAAAATCGTTGGCGAGTATTTCGACACCCGACTCCAGCACTATCATGATCCAACCCTTTGATCGGGGTAGTTTGAGTGATGTGGAGCGGGCCATTTCCATGTCTGATTTGGGTCTGACCCCCAACAATGATGGGACAAATATCCGCTTAAATATTCCGCCGCTGACGAAGGAGCGCCGTCAAGAATTGGTCAAAACGGCTGGAAAATTAGCTGAAGAAGGAAAAGTTGCCCTCCGCAATATTCGCCGTGATGCCATTGATGATGTGCGCAAACAGGAGAAAAATAGCGACATTTCCGAGGATGAATCCCGTAGCTTACAGGACGATATCCAGAAGGTGACGGACGAGTTTACGACAAAAATCGATGACCTGCTCAAGATCAAAGAAAAAGACATTATGACGGTCTAGGGCCGCACTCGGTAGACTAGAGGGAGGCCCAAAGGCCTTCTTTTTTTGTTGAATATCCTAGAAATTAGTGTTGTGATGCATAGTTTAACGTCTGATTTAACAGCCATTGATGCGCTAGAACTGGCCCAAGCCCTCGCTGCAAAGTTGGCGATCGCCCCCAATGATTGGCACAGATTAAAAGGCAACCGTAAAGTCCAAGCCCAACAACATTTATCTGCGGCTCTGGTTTTTTTGTTGAATGACAATCCCGCCGCCGCCCTGCAACATCTAGAACAGGCCCAAGGATGGTTAGACCGGACAATCTCCGCGCCCCCTTGTCCCGACCATGGTCGTAAAACCGCGTCCTAAAATTCCGGCATATCGCCGTTTTGTTCCCGTTCGATGAAGCTCTGCACCTTGTGGCGATAATCCCGCAAGGATTCTTCGACCCATTCCCGGCTTTCACTGTTGACGTAAATATGTACTAATGGTTCCCCAGCGTCGGGCAGCACCAGCACCCAGTTATCCGAAACCGGATCAATAATTTTGACGCCATCGATCAACACCAGGCGATCGCTCTCATGGATTTCAACTAAGTGCCGCATTAAAGCTCCCTTTACCCGCCAGGGACAGCGCATCGTGTAAGACTTGTGGAAAACGATCGGTAATTCTGCCCGAATTTGACCGAGTGATCGCTCTTGGATGGTCAACATCTCAATTAATTTGGCGATCGTAAACATCGCATCAAAGCCAGGGTGCAACTCCGGGAAAATAAAACCCATGTCTCCACTTCCCCCTAACACCACATGGGGATTATTCCGGCAGGCTTCCATGAGGGCCGTGGGGTTAGCTTTGGTGCGGATCACATGGCCATCATGGCGGCGGGCAATTTGTTCTACAGCACTCGACGCATAGATGGGCACCACGACGGAACTGCGTGGACTGGCCGTGAAGAGAATGCTCGTCAGCAAGGCCGTTAGGCGTTCCCCATAGATAGATAGTCCCGATTCATCGACGAGGGTGAGTTGTTCTCCGTTAGCGGCAACCTGTACTCCCATGCTGGCGCGTAGGGCTTCTACCACATGACCCAACTGCAACAGTAGGGATTCTTTCTCTTGGCCCACGGGGGAATTTTGCTTGAGGCTAGCGTTTAGGACAACGGCATCACAGCTAAATTTATTCAAAATAGTCGGTAAAACAGCACCAGACACAGCATAAGCGTAGTCAATGACCACCTTCGAGCCGCTATTCATCAAGGCACCAATATTGAGGTGATCTTCAAAGCGCTGACTATATTGCTCAATAATTTGCGCCGGACAGGACATTTCGCCAATTTCGGCGATCGCCACCCGTCTTAAATCTTCTTTAAAATAAACCCCCTCGATTTTCTTTTCCTTCGCCTTAGAGATATTGATCCCTTGGCTGTCGAGAAATTCAATTAGCAGATGATCCGACCGTTCCGGGTGGAGCCGCACATGAATTCCCCCCTCCACATCTAAAATATTCGCCATGGTCCGGGCGATGGGAATCGCTGTAGCCTGGAGATTTTGCACGCCAATCCCCGCCGACATTAACCCCGCAATCAAGGAACGACTCACCATCCGCGAGACACTGCGCTGATCCCGCGACACTAGCACCATCGAGCCAATTTTTAAGGTCGAACCGTAGGCCGCCCCCAGCTTGACGGCAAATTCGGGGGTGATATCAATATTGGCGAGGCCAGAAACCCCCCGCTGACCAAACAGATTCCGCTGGGCTGTGCTGCCCCAGATGAGGTTGATATTCACAATCGCCCCCGCCTCAATTCGTTTATTGGGCCAGATCCGCACGCCGGTACCAATGTGGGCTTCTTCTTCCACGGTGGATAATGCCCCCACCACGGCCCCTTCTAAAATGTGGGCGCGGCGATCGACCCGGCTTCCCCGCACCACTGTACAAGCCCGCAACTGCACTTCATCACCCAAAACGACGCCGTTCCAGAGAATAGGACGTTTGAGGTCAGAATCAGCACCGACGGTCACGTTATCGCCAATGACTGTACCGGGTTCAATGTGAACTCTAGCCCCAATGCGGCAGTTATCACCAATCATCGCGGGGGGGGAAATCGTCGCACTGTCGTCAATAAAGGTATTGTGGCCAATCCAAATCCCTGGCGATCGCTCTTCATAGGAATATTCCACATGGACTTTTCGAGCGAGGGCATCGTACTGGGCTTTACGGTAGGCATCAAGGTGTCCAACATCGCACCAATAGCCATCGGCAATGTAGCCATACATCGGTTCTCCCCGGTCGAGGAGCAGTGGAAAGAGATCCTTCGAGAAGTCGCATTCTTCGTTTTCCGGGAGATATTTCAGCACCTCTGGTTCGAGGATGTAAGTGCCTGTGTTGACGGTATCGGAAAAAATTTCACTGGTGGAGGGTTTTTCAAGGAAGCGACTAATTTGTCCGTTTTCTTCGGTAATCACAACGCCAAACTCAACGGGATTGGGAACACGGGTAAGAACCAGGGTGGCCTTGGAACCTTTTTCACGGTGGAAGGCGATCGCCGCCGCGAGATCAAAATCCGTAATGCTATCCCCACTAATCACCACAAAGGTTTCGGTGAGCAGTTCTTCGACATTTTTGACGCAGCCCGCCGTCCCTAAAGGTTGCTCTTCTTCTACGGCATAATGCATTTTGACACCAAACTCGTGGCCATCCTGAAAATAGTCCCGCATGATGTCCGGTACATAGTGCAGCGTGGCAATCACTTCGGTAATGCGGTGGCGTTTGAGTAGATTAATAATATGCTCGGCAATGGGGCGATTGAGCACTGGCACCATCGGCTTCGGTAAATCACAAGTCAGGGGACGCAACCTTGTCCCAGCACCACCTGCCATTAAAACTGCACGCATAAAAAATCTCCGCTGTACCGCAATATCAAAATACGCGGCGGACTCAGCCAAAAAATTCCCTGGGCGATGTCGCGATCAAAGAAGTTCTCTGGTTGTCCCGCTGCCTCTCTTACTTTGGCATTGTATTGTGGAGTTCTCGGTTTGACGGCAATGGTTCGCTAACAAGAGACAATCTTTAAAATTAGAATGCTCAATACTGCCTAAAACAACAAAGCCCCACCCGGAGGTGAGGCATTGCTTTCTGATTCGATTTGGTGGCGGGAGGCGGATTTGAACCACCGACCTTCGGGTTATGAGCCCGACGAGCTACCAGACTGCTCTATCCCGCGGCGCTTTTACTAGCATAAACCCCCTAAAGAAAAATGGCAACCCCCCAGGAAAGATTCTTGGGGATCTGAAGAAATCTTCACCAGTGAAACGAGCAAGAACCAGCTTTTGGCAAAACAATCAACGGGGGAAGGCGATCGCCTAAAATAGGGACGCAGATTTTCTGCTGCTGTGTGATATTTTGTAATTTTTTGGCGTAACCCATGAGCCAAGCTGATCCCCAAGCTTCCCTAAGCCGTCTCAAACAAACCCTAGCCCAATTGCAACAGGTGGTCGCCGACCTGGAAACAGGGACTAGCCAAATTCCAACGGCGGCCCTCGATACCCTGAGCACCGACACAGAAAATTTGATTCGGCAACTACAGCAGCAACCGGAAGCGGCGATTAATCCTGTGGTAGAAGTCCCTGCGAATACCCCTGGAGTTGAAGTACCGACTACCCCCGTCCCAAAAGTAAAGCCCCGTCGCGTTGAACCGGTTCCCCAACGTCCCCGACGTAAGCCCTGGTGGCAACAACAGAAACTTTGGCTGGGTGCCGCAACAGCGGCGATCGCCTTTATTTTTCTCTGGAAATTCACGGCCCAAACGCCCCAACTCAGCGAAGATATTGCCCAATCCCCCCCCACTGAACCCACCGAAGAAGTAGCCCCAGAGACCTCCCAACCGGAAACGCCAACCCAAGCGCCCAAAGTTTCAGAACCAGCTCCAGCCGCCAGCGCAGAACCCCCCAAACCCCTGACCCCAGAACAGCGCTTGATCGCGGCAATTCAGGCCCAGTTAGATGAAGTCACCCAACCCTATGGGGACAACATTGTGCGCACGATCCAGGCGGATTTTGACACCAATACCCTACGAATCACGGTAGGTGATGCTTGGTATCTCTTGCGAGAGGGGTTGCAGGATCGCCTCGGCATGGAGGTTTTAGAATTAGCCCAGTTGCTCGATTTTAAAAAGATGGTTGTGGAAGATTTAGCAGGAAATTTCGTGGCGCGGAATCCGGTCGTGGGCGATCGCCTTGTGATTGTGCGGCGCTATCAAGATTTCCAGGGGGCAAGCTGAAGCTAGGTCTGAGTCGGTGCATTCAGCCCATAAACCCGTTAAGATAGGGGCAACAGCGGACTGAATTGGGGACAATACTGACCATGACAGCGGGAATGAGCAAACAAGGCAAAGTATCCATCCGGCCAGTACAGTATCGAGATCTCACGGCGATCGCCAATTTTGCCAGCGAAGCGGACCTAGATGGGCCTTCTCCCCTCGATATGCCCCTTGAGGATCACCTCGAAAATACCAAGAATTTCTACGGCCTCGTTAAGTTACTGAGTTTCTTTCCAAATCCTAATCAGTACAGCTTCCATGGTTATGTCATTGAAGTCGATGGCCAGCTTGTGGGCTTTGTGAAGATTTCTCCCTTCAATTCCTCCCAAAGCACCTGGCGCGTTGAACAGGTAATCATTGATCCCCATTTCCCCAAATTGCAATACCACGGCTCCGCCAGAGACCCTGGTTCAGCCCTGCTCCGTTATTGCTTTGACCATGTCGTGGAAGCCCGCAACTGGGTCTTAGAGGTGAATGTTAACGCCCAACAGACCCTCAGCCTTTACCGTCAAAATGGGTTCCAGCCCCTCGCGAAACTGACCTACTGGGCGATCGCCCCGGAAATTCTCAGTGAATTAGCCCTCCAGGAACCCGCCCTACCCAATTTGATGCCCGTGGGTAATGCTGATGCTCGCTTGCTCTACCAACTAGACACCGCTTCCATGCCGCCAATGCTCAGACAGGTCTTTGATCGCCACGTTCAAGACTTTAAGAGTGCGCCCCTCAGCAATTTAATCTGCCGCGTCAAAAATTGGACGCAGCATGTGGATGTGGTAGAAGGATACGTTTTCGAGCCCCAACGGAAAGCCGCCATCGGCTATTTCGCCGTGCAATTGGCCCACCAAGACCACAAACCCCACCATGGCCGCCTCACGGTACACCCAGCCTACACCTGGCTCTATCCGGAACTGATGATCAAAATGGCCCAGATCGCCCAGATCCGACCAGAGCAGCCTCTTTTGACCACCTCTACGGATTACCAGCCGGAACGGGAAGAATTTTTTGAAACGGTAGGCGCAACCCCCAGGGAGCATACGCTCCTCATGTCTCGCTCGGTGTGGCACAAAGTGCGGGAATCCCAGCCCCTCGAAGCGTTGCAATTATCAGGGGTACTCCAGGGTTTGCAGCCGATGCGATCGCCAATCCCCAGCCGCATCCATTGGTTTAAAAATCATCCCAGCCTAAAATTGCCAAAGGAATCACCGCAGCGGGATTTCTTCCCGGAAAATTAGGCACAGCAGATGAAACCAGTGGCAGCATTGGGCCTGGATATTGGCCGTAAACGTATTGGGGTGGCTGGCTGTGATGGTCTGGGGCTGTTGGCGACGGCTTTGACCACCATTCAACGCACTACCCTAGAGGCAGATTTAGCGGCGATCGCCCATTGGATCGAACAGCGCCATATTCAAGTTTTGGTGGTGGGTCTGCCCTATGCCATGGACGGCAGCCTAGGGAAACAGGCGAAACAAACTCAAAAATTTGCCCGTAAATTGGCAGAAGCCTTTGGACTCCCCATCGAGTATGTGGACGAACGCTTAACCTCCGTTGAAGCCGAAAACCAACTCAAAGCCGAAAAGCAATATGACCGCCAACAAAAGGGCCTCGTCGATCAGCGGGCAGCCCAAATTATTTTGCAACAGTGGCTAGAAACGAGACAGTGTGCCTCGAAACCTTAGGTGACAGCATCAGAATTCCCTGAAGCGAACAATTCAAAGGCTTTTTGGGAAAATCGTTGGAGGCGATCGCAGACATCTTTAGCGGGTTGATAGTCGCCGACCAGTTGCCACTGGGCAATGGTTGAGAGCCGCCAAGCTTCCCCCTGGTGATTAAAACCCGCCGTTTCAATGCCGATAAAGGTTTGCACTTGATCCAGGGGGTCTGTAAAAAAGCGAATTTGCACCAGCATACTCCGACTTTGGAAACGGGGACTCCAGCCCGGCAGGTGAAAGCCAATGTCAATGGAATCTGGGTCCATCCATTCACGGGTTTCGGGGTCATTGCGCCAGGGTTTGAGGTCGGCCCTTGCATCGGGGAATTCGGCCCGGAATAAATTCACCACCGAGGCAATTTTCGTCGCCAGCTCAACGCCTAAGGCCCGTTCTGATGCATTCACGTTTAACCTCCTCGGAATCTAGTAGACATATCTCAAGCTTAACGAGTTGTGTTCTACGCTAAGGGAGAAATTCGCAGTTTTTTGACAATTGGTTTACAATCTCGCGAAAATTTGTCTCTTTATAGTTGTTTTAGCATCTGGGCAAGCCGTTGTCGGAGGGTTTCAAAACCGAGGCGATCGCTGGCAGAAATATAAACCGCGTTCGGATGGCGTAACTTCGCCTCCTGGAGTGCTTCACTAGAAACTTGATCCAGCTTATTAAAAACCAATAGGGCTTGGGCTGGCATAATCGGCATTTCCCCTAGAATTTTTTCGACGGATTCTAACTGATGCTGCCACGCAGGATGGGACAGATCCACCACATGGATCAATGCATCGGCTTCGGTGACTTCTTCGAGGGTCGCCCGAAACGCATCCACCAGGGCCGGAGGCAACTCATGGATAAAACCAACGGTATCCGTTAGTAGAATCGTCTGGGTTTGAAAGGCTTCATCGGTGAGGGTCAAGCGCCGCGTCGTGGGATCGAGGGTCGCGAACAGTTGATCCGCCGCATACACTTCAGCATTGGTGAGGGCATTAATCAAGGTCGATTTGCCCGCATTGGTATAGCCGACAATTGCAAAAGTGGGCACATCCTGCCGTTGCCGCTGACTGCGCATCCGCGAACGGTGGGCTTGCAGTTGATCCACTTCCTTTTGCAAGCGACTGAGGCGACTTTGGATCGTGCGCCGCTCCGTTTCTAATTTCGTTTCCCCAGGGCCACGGGTGCCGATCCCCCCCCCCAAACGGGACATGGCTTGACCCCGACCCACCAAGCGTGGCAAGAGATACTCCAATTGCGCCAGTTCCACCTGGAGTTTTCCGGCGCGAGACTGGGCCCGCTGAGCAAAAATATCGAGGATTACTTCCGTGCGATCGCAAACCTTCACCCCTAGTTGTCGTTCCAGGTTGCGCCCCTGGGCGGGAGATAGATCCCGGTCAAAGACCACAAGATTCGCGCCAAGGGTTTGTACCTGGAGGGCAATTTCTTCTACTTTCCCGGTACCGACAACGGTTTGGGGATGGGGCGTGCTGCGTTTTTGCTCCAGGGTGAGCAGCACTTCCCCCCCGGCAGTATCCACCAAGCGGGCCAGTTCCGTCAAACGATCTTGGAAAGGGCGATCGCCAATATCTGATGTTTGTAAGCCGACGAGAATCACCCGGTCATGGCTTTGATCGACTTGTTGGGCCGTGAATTCCCGGCGAAACTCCGCCTCTAGTCCTTCAACCAGATCCAAAAAATCCTGTTGGGAAACCTCTTCTAGGGCTTGAGACTCAGAAACAAGCCAATAGGCATGGCTCGGATGGGTCTGGGGCAAGAGGTGAGCCACATAGACATTTTTTACGTAGCCAGCGGCCCCCCGGCCCCGTTTGGTCGTCCCCGTCCCCGTTAACGTAAAACTCACCAGGGCGTCTAACCGTTGCAGCACCATCGACGTTAAACTCGATTCCTTGGGCGGTTCATCCTTCGGGCTGGCGGTTAAGCAGCGGATACCCGATAAGCGCTCGGCACCATAACGGGGTAATTCTAGGGGGGGAATTTGGGTTTGTTGGGGCGAACCAACCCCCACCCGGATCACCTTGCCCCGGCGATTGAGATAAACACAAACCGCTTGGTTTAGCTCTGTACTGAGGGCCGCGATCCGTTGGGCTAATTCTGGAGTCGTGAGGCGATCGCCGGGCACAGCCTGTTGATACAGTCGTTGCAACTGCTTGAGTTGACTACTTTTAAGACCTTTGAGATTACCGTGAATAGTATCGATGGGCAGCTTCCTAGAACGAAATGAATGCTAAATAATCATTAGAATATCGTGTCGAAATGTTTTCTATTCGTCAAGGCGAGGGGCCGCCGCCGTATCGGTGCGACCATTGCCGCAAACAAAGTCTAGGAGGCTAGCTCCCGTCGAACCGGAGGAGACCGTATTCACTTCCCCTTGATCGCCGTAGTTTTTGTAAAAATCAGTGTTTTCGCCGTTGAGGATAAACACCGAAATTTCCCGTAAACGGGTGACCCGCCGGGAGCAGTCCCCAGAATAATAGGCCCGGGCATGGTAGCGCAATTCCTTCGAGGTGCTATCTCGGTTGACCGCTTCTACTTCCCACCAAGCAAACGGCCCCTGCCGTCTGATGGTTGTGGGATTGACGTATAGTTCTTTTTCCATGTACTGGCCGTAGTCTTCGTCGTAGCTGCGACTGGCTACCACCTGTACCAGTTCTGCCTGGGCAACCAGGGGAATTGCTAAAATCCCCGTGGCGATCGCCAACGTGCGCCAAAATTTTGAAAAATTACCCATTGCCCGTCCTCCGCAAGGCATCAAAATCAAAAATTGGGGAAGGGTTTTGAGGCGATTTAAAAAAATATGCGATCGCCATCTGTTCTACTAGCTGGGAACTTCCCCGAATTCCTCAACCAGCAAGCCAAAACACTATTGATAGCGGTCGAGCAGCGTTTGTAGGCCTCCTTGGTAGCCATCACCCACTGCATTGAGGCGCCATTCGCCCCCTTCGTTAACGACCTCTGCCATAATCAGGGCCGTCTCAGTGGAGAAATGTTCCTGGAGAGAATAGCGCAATACCTCTGCTTTCGTTTCCACGTTCACCAACCGGACATAGGCATTTTGCACCTGACCAAAGTTCTGCCGCCGCGCTTCCCCGTCATAGATCGAAATCGCGACCACAATTGTGGCGACATTTTCCGGCACTTTCCGAAAATCAATGATCATCACCTCATCGTCACCTTCACCGGCCCCCGTGCGATTGTCCCCCATTAATTTGACGGCTTGTTCAGGATCGGGACTCGTCAAGTTATTGTAAAAAATGAAGTGCTGGTCTGAAATGAGCTTGCCATTATTCCCCAGCATAAAAATAGAAGCATCAAGGTCAAAGTCTGCCCCTGTGCCCTGTTGCTTTATATCCCAACCTAAACCAATAAAAGCGGCGGTGAGGCTTGGTGCAGCTTTCTTGAGGGAAATGCCTTGGCCCTTGTTTAGATTAATCGTCATTTTCTATAGCTAAAATTCGATGAACGTTTCTGAATTAATTCAAGTTTTAAAGTCTGATCTCATTATCGATCATTCCCTCGGAAGTGACCCGGAGATTACGGGGGTCGCCGCCATTGATGCCGCAAAATCCCAGGAAATCAGCTACATCGAAGGGGGGAAATTTGCCGCAAGGGTCGATACAACGGCAGCTTCGGCGTTAATCTTGCCTGCGGATGAAGATTTGCAACAACGAGCCACAGATCGCGGCCTAGCTTGGCTGAGTACCAAGGAACCGCGTTTATTGTTCGCGGCGGCAATCAAGGTCTTTTATCAACCCTTCCGTCCGGCACCGGGGATTCACCCCACCGCAGTAATTGATCCGTCGGTGCAGTTGGGCGAGGCTGTCTCGGTGGGTGCCCATGTGGTGCTTTATCCGGGGGTAAAAATTGGCGATCGCACTTGCATTATGGCCAATGCGGTGATTTATCCCGATGTGGAAATTGGTGCGGATACCTTACTCCATGCCAATTGCACGATCCACGAGCGGGCCAAGATTGGTAATCATTGTGTAATCCACAGCGGCGCGGTAATCGGGGCAGAAGGATTCGGCTTTGTGCCCACGGCCCAGGGCTGGTTCAAGATGGAACAGTCGGGAATTGTTGTCCTCGAAGATGGCGTTGAAATTGGCTGTAACAGTGCGGTGGATCGGCCCGCCGTCGGGGAAACGCGCATTAAAACCCAAACCAAATTGGATAATCTCGTCCATGTAGCCCATGGGGGAACCATTGGCTCGAACTGTGCCCTTGCCGCCCAGGTGGGTTTAGCAGGGGGCGTCACCGTTGGGAATAATGTGCTCCTTGGGGGTCAGGTGGGCGTCGCGAACCAAGCAGTGATCGGTGATGGGGCGATCGCCACGGCCCAAACCGGGATTAACAGTCGGGTTGCCCCTGGGGAAATTGTCTCTGGTAGTCCAGCGGTGCCCAATGCGGTTTACCGGAAAGTTTCGGCCATCTACAAGCGTTTACCGGAAATGTACGAGGTGTTTCGTAAACTCAAAAAGGGTTAAATCACCGCCAATTGGGGTGTTTGGATGGCGGGAATGCTGGCTTGGTTTTGTACTTGCTCAATGGCTTCATCCAGGAGGGCTTGACCTTCGGCGACGGTGTTGATTTTATTAAGGCGATCGCGAAAATCTGCGGCCCCCGGAAAATCGCGACAATACCAAGTCAGGTGCTTGCGGGATTGGTAAATGCCCTTTTGTCCTTTGTAGGCCCAGAGCCCGTCTAAATGTTCCTTGGCGCACTGGAGCAACTCCACCACGGTTGGTTGGGGCCGCCGCTGTCCCGTTTTGAGGAAATGGTCAATTTCGCCGACTAAAAACGGATAACCAAGGGTACCCCGGGAACACATCACCCCATCAGCTCCCGTTGCTTCCAGGCAGGCGATCGCCGCATCCACGGAAAAAATATCGCCGTTGGCAATCACCGGAATCGAGAGGACTTCTTTGACTTTTTTAATCCACTGCCACTGGGCTTTCCCGGTGTAACCCTGGGCCCGGGTGCGACCGTGCACCGTCAGCATTTGCGCTCCGGCATCTTCTAACCGGCGGGCAAAGTCAACAATCACGATTTCAGCATCAGCCCAACCAATGCGGGTTTTAACGGTCACAGGCACATCGACGGCTTCCACCACTGCTTTAACGATCGCCACCGCCACCTCTGGTTGCCGCAGGAGGGAGCTACCACCTCCTTTGCGGGTAATTTTATTCACCGGACAACCCATGTTGATGTCGATGGTTTGGGCGCCCTCGGCCACGGCTTTTTTTGCTGCTTCCCCCATAAAATCAGGGCGACAGTCAAACAGTTGAATGCTGATCGGCTGCTCCCCCGGGTCAATCTCCATGAGCCTCGGTAAGGTCTGGAGGTGGTGAACTTCCTGGGCGCGCACCATTTCGGTGTACATCATTGAACTGGGGGCGTAGCGACGTACCAGGCGACGAAATACTAGATCCGTGACCCCCGATAGGGGCGCTTGGAGGACACGGCTCTGGAGGGCAACGTTACCAATTTTTAAGGGGCTATCTGGCAGGGAGATTGGCGGCGATCGCCTTGGGTCAGAATTCACTGAATTTACTGGGGCCGTGGTGTTAGGGGTCAGGGGCATCAAAGATTACCGAATCATGGGGAAATATTGTCTTGGACAAGAGTAGCTGTTCTAGTTCTGGGACGCTCATCGGATAGCCCAACAAAAAACCCTGGGCGCGATCGCAGTTGAGTTGCTGCAAACACTCTAATTCTGTCTCGTTTTCAACCCCCTCCGCAATCACTAAGCGTTTCTGTTGGTGGGCCGTGTTAATTAGCGATCGCACTACTGTCTGTTGTGCCGATTTTTGGTGGATGTTGCGGATTAAGCTGGGGTCTAGTTTGAGGAAATCAAAGGGAAATTTTTTGAGGTAAGTCAAAGAGCTATAACCCAGACCAAAATCATCCAGAACAATTTTGACACCGAGGGTTTTAATCGCCTTGAGGCGGCGAATGGTTAACGGGGCATTGTCTAAGAGGGTTGACTCCGTGAGTTCTAACACGAGGTTTGCTGGGTTTAAGCTATTTTCAATCAGTAAGTGGCTGAGATCTTGGTGGAAGTGGGGTTGATTAAATTGAGTCGCCGAGAGGTTGACCGCCATTTGGAACGTTTGATGGTCTTGGTTTGCCCAGCGGCGGAGCTGACGACAGGCTTGGGTCAGCACAAATTGATCGAGAAGTTCGAGTAAACCGATGGGTTTGGCGATCGCCAAAATTTCCTCAGTCAGAATAGAACCCCTCAGGGGATGTTCCCACCGCAGCAGGGCCTCCGCCCCCACCATCTCTTTTCCTGGCAGTTGGCATTGGGGCTGATAATGAACCGTTAACTGATGCTGGTGATAGGCATCCCGCAGATCATCGGCTAGATCAAGGCCCTTGGGGTAACTTTGCGGCGTCATTGCGTTGGCAAATTGATAGCGCGGCTCCCCTAAATTTTGGGCCTGGCGCTGGGCGGCCTGGGCCTGGGCGACTAAATCCCTGAGATTGTCGGCATCCTGGGGATACTCAGCAATCCCTAGGCTCACGGACAGGAAAAACTCCTCGGTGGCAGTGGTTAAAAATTGCTCGAAAGCAGCAAGGATTTCCTGGGCGATCGCCCCGGTATCGGCCTGGACATAGGCGCGATTTAAAACGAGGCAAAATTCCCCAGCCGCCAAACAAATGACTCTTCCTCGCCCTTGGAGCCCTTGATTTAGACGATTGATGATCGCCTGGTTGAGCGTGTCAATTTCCTGGGGTTCGAGGTCAGCACAGATCTGGGCAAACCGTTCAAAGCCAACGACAAATAGCGGTAAAAATGCAGCATCATCCTGCTGGAGGGTCAGGGCGATCGCCTCGAAGGTTTCCTGGAGACTAAAGCGATCGCCGCAATCATTTCTCAGTGCTGGGGGCATTGTCTGGGGCGCTGCCTTTGGCGATGAATCTGGGGGGCTATAGTGCTGTTGCAAAGAAGATAACTTACTCAACCGGATGGCGATCGCCGACAATAATTCTTCTTTTGTAAATGGTTTTGTTAAATAATCATCCGCCCCCAAACGCATTCCCTGGCGAATGTCCTGTTTTTCCGCCCGGGCCGTTAAAAACACAAAAGGAATCATCGCCGTTGCCGCTTCGGCCTGGAGTTTTTGCAAGACCCCATAACCATCTATCCCCGGCATCATCACATCACAAACAATCAAATCCGGTTGGTGCGCCAAGGCTAACTGCACACCCTGATGTCCCCCGGCGGCTTCTAGGACTGCATATTGCTGCTGCGTTAGGATTTTACGGATTAGCTTCCGCACAATATCATCATCTTCAATGACTAGAATTGTCGTCATAACAAAATAGGTGATTAGGGTATGGCCCCCTTGCTACCCTCCTTTCGTTTGTCCCAAAGGCCGCCGTTTTTGGCTGGTCGTACCATGGCTCTCAAATCGATCATAGGCGCTAACGATTCTCTGGACGAGGGGGTGACGCACAACATCAGCATCCGTCAGATAACAAAAGCCAATCCCTTCTACAGACTGGAGAATCTTACTCGCCATAATCAATCCCGAAGACTGATGACTCGGCAAATCCGTTTGGGTGATGTCCCCGGTGATCACCATCTTAGAACCGAAACCCAACCGTGTCAGCACCATTTTGAGCTGGGCTGGGGTCGTATTTTGGGCCTCATCGACGATCACAAAGGAATTGCTGAGGGTGCGTCCCCGCATATAGGCTAATGGTGCGATTTCAATGCGCCCTTTTTCCATTAGTTCCGGCAGTTTCAGCGGATCGATAAATTGGTAGAGGGCGTCGTATAGAGGACGTAGGAAAGGATCAACTTTTTGTTGCAAGTCCCCCGGCAAAAAGCCTAGTTTTTCTCCAGCTTCCACCGCTGGCCGGGTTAAAATCAAACGCTCAACCTCATCCCGGAGCAGGGCTTGGACGGCTAGGACTGAAGCGAGAAAGGTTTTCCCAGTACCCGCCGGCCCAATGCCAAAGGTGATGTCATGTTTTTGAATGAGTTGGATGTATTGGCGCTGTCGAAATGTTTTGGCCCGGATATATTCGCCACGTCTGGTTTTCCCCAGAGTCTGCTTTTGGAGATCTTGGTATTCTTCGACTTGATGGGTATCAATGGCATGGAAGGCCGTCAGGAGATCTGGTTGGGAGATGTGTTGGGCTGTTTCCCAAAAAGGTTGCAGGAAATAGAGCGCTTTAATGCAACGATTAACGGCCTTTTCGCGACCTCGCACCAGTAGCTCTTGTCCCCGTAAGACCACAGTTGTGCCGGTGTGCTGGGATAGAAATTTGAGGTTTTCTTCCTTGACGCCAGAGAGGGCGATCGCACTTTCTAGGCTGGGGAGTTGAATGGTTTGCGAGGTTTCACTCATGGGCAAAGCAAAAAAATAGATCAGCCTTAATTATAGGCAGCAGAGGGAAGAGAAAAGACCAAGATAGAGTTTCAGACCCTCACTTTTGGGGGGTCTTTTCCTGTCAAATGACGCCACAGACTGGGAACTGATCAGCGGGTTTCGCTAAAGGAGTTTAATGTTGTTTCAAACATATAGCCCACACCCCGCACGGTTTTGATCGGGTTTTCTTGCTGCATGAGGTTGTCAAGTTTGCGACGAATTTGTCCGATATGGACATCCACGACCCGTTGATCGCCTAGGTAATCGTAGCCCCACACTGCTTGAATCAGTTCTGAGCGCCGCCAAACTTTGTTCGCATTTTTCGCGAGGAAGTGGAGCAGGTTAAATTCTAGGGCCGTTAGGTTGACGGGTTCTCCCTTGACAGCGACCACATGGCGCATCGGGTCAATGTTTAAATCGGCAAAATCGAGGCTTTGGTCTCGGGCTGGGGGGGCAACGGGCGATCGCTGACGGCGGAGGATCGCATGGACACGATGTTCCAGTTCAATAATGTCAAAGGGTTTAGTCAGGTAATCATCTGCCCCTTGGGTAAAACCTCGTACTTTATCGGTCGCATCGGTGCGACTGGTCAGGATCAACACGTAAGTATCCTTAGACTCCTGCATTTGCTCGCAGAGGGCATAGCCGAGGGTATCTGGCAGATTAATGTCGAGGATTACCAGGTCAGGGCTAAAGGATTGAAATGTTTCTTTAGCGGATTGTCCATCCGTTGCTGCTGCCACTGCATAACCTTTCTGCCCGAGAAATCGAACAATTAGTGTGCGAATTGCTGGATCATCATCAACAACTAAAATTTTGGCACCGGCCATAGACTCTTCAAGATACTTTCGGCGAATAGTAAATCAAGGCTTCAAACTAAAGCTTGTTTGATTAGTGTGCGATCATATTCCTCCCTAACACATTATTTTAGTGTAATTCTGCGAAAAGTCTATGGCGATCGCCCTGAGCCGCCCCAGAGTTTTTTTTTAAATTCAATTTGACCAGTGGGCAAGCCCTAAAAACGGCCTGAAGGGAGCCAGAACATAAAAAGCAACTTTTGCTGCTTCCCCAATCCCCACGATGGCTTTCCGAAGTAGAAAATTTTTCCTTCTTCTTTTCTTGATAATTTTAGACAACCTTTGCCTGTTAAATTAATTGTGTTAGAAAAAAGATGCATCACCAAGCTTTCAAAATTGAGACTTCAATTTATCCCAAGAAGTTAGAGGTGGACTAGATTCAGACTACTAAACGAAGGTCGTCAATACCCCTTTTGCCTATGCAATACTTGTTTACTATTTTTGAGTATTGAAACATATCTTGAATTTTTATTTAAGCTACGTAGTCATGTTTTCTCAAATATTGTTATCATTTAGGGGGAGAGCATCAATATTTCAATCACTCAACCTCGAATTTTTCTCATCGTAAACATAAATAATTCATAACCAAAAGCATTGAGTACAACATTAAGCACTAACAAACCCAAGAGATGTGCTTTCAGCAAAAGTTCTTTTACAAAAAATTTTACTCAAACTGATCGCTCCAATATTGATCAATTAAGTCAAGGGATGGAGAAAGCAAAATGAATAAACTGTTTACAGCAGCCCTTAGTGGTCTATCATTTATCGTTGTTCAACAGGCAAAAAGTGAACCTGTATTTATTGATTTTGATTACCAGTATCGGTATGGTTATGAATATAATTACGACTATGATGACTATACCTATTACTACCACGCCAATGTCTACACCTATAGCGATGATTCGGTTGTATTCCCAGTCAAAGTACTCGTTAATGCTGCATGTCAACAACCACAATACCCCATTGTATTAGGCTCTGAAGCAGATATAAGCAACGGTACAGATGTCTTGATCGAAGAATCTAATGTCATTATTGATAATGATTTCAGTACAAATTGCTCTGCTTTTACAGAAAAAAATGTCCTGCTACTCTGGGAAGAAAACGAGATAAAATAGGCGTCCCTTCTGGTTTTTCTTTCTGTAAAGCTGTACTGTTTAAAAATAGATCTTAAATTATAGAAGCACTTTGACTTTATTTTCTTAAGTTATTGATACAAAATTAACTCAAGAAAAATAGTGTGAACTAAAAGATACAGTAGGATATTTTAATACAGCAATTTCATGCCTATTTGACGAATTTCTAAGTATAGTAATAAAAACACTTGGAGTCAGTAAAAAAACGACTGTGTTTTAGTGCTTTAGAATGCAAAGACAGGCGTCACTGTAAGCTGAAGATTTTTTAGCCGCTCTTTTTTTATTTTCATATAGCCTTTGAGATATTTTTCCTCACTATTCAAAATATTATATTTACTCAGTTTTTAAGTAATTAGCAGACAATTCTACATCATCATCTAGCTTATTGTGAGTCGATTCATTTTGTCGGGCTTCATTTGTGCTAGAAGCCCGTCCTTGTGAAACCAACCGAACTGCAGAACATTGCCGCGCCAGTACTGGATAAACCTCTGGATCTACTTGAATGCCTGAAGAAATCATGTCAGCACAAAGTTTGACTGTTTCCGCTGAAGATTGGATTTGAAACTTTGCTAATTCGGCTTGTTCTCTTTCCAGTAGGGTAGTGCTGAAATCTCTACAGTTGCTGCCCACTTGACCACCGAGGGGCACAATAATGGCACCGGAAAGAGCGTAGGAATTTGAACTCTCCCCATCAAATGTATTGCCATTTGCAGAGCCACTGAGCACAAAGGAAGGGCGGGGACAAACGATCCCTCTAAAACCGTAGGTGGCACTTTGACCTAAGTTGTACACAGCGGTTTGGTTGACTACCCCAGTCGCACTATTCCCCAATGAATTTTCATTATTCATCGTATTACTTTGATCTTGCATCGTTTGAGCCGCTCCGTAAATAGGAGTCAGGAACACTGTGGAGACAGCCGTTAAAAGTGTGAAGAATTTTCGACCAAACATAAATAAAACCTTTAGAACTCAACGGAGAGATTGCTTTCAAAAATAAAGGTGGTGCCATAGGTCTCTGCTGAGCCTTTGACCGTTGTAGAGGAACCTCGTGTTGTAAATTCTGACGCGTACGAATATTGACTTTCGACTGTGTAATTTTCGAATTCGACACCACCATTGATGGGGTTCATCGATCCGGAAACTACATTTTGAGAGAATTCTGTTTCGAAAATGCTGGATTGCCCACGAGATTCTTCTGTAATATCAATTTCTGTGGAGCCGCCGTAGAATGGCTCAATGGAATGAAAAAAATTAGCCCGGATTGTGGGTGCAGATGCAAAAGGATCTGGCTCTATATCCAAAGATAAAGGAGCGCCTGTGTATAAACCATCATAATAAGGCTCTCCCTGGAGCAGATTACCCGCAGATGCCGGGCTGGCGATGAACAATGCCATCGCCAAACCTAGCATTCTTTTCATGATTCTATCTGTAATAGTTAGAAACTTAGCTACGTGATAAATTACCGATGAGATTATCGGTTGCCGGCAGCAGTTTCATGGCTATCAGTTGTAGATCGCATGATAGCTTCAATGGTGCCAGTAACTTTAGAATAGCCACCAAAGGTTTCATTACCAGTCTCATGGGCACCGGCAACATGGAAGGTAAAGCCGTCATAATCACTTGTTGTAGTAAAGTCAGATGCGATCGTATTTTCAGTACCTTCTAAGGAAATTGTGCCTTCTGTGGTACCAGAAAAATCATCTTCAAAAAAGTCAACGGGCCCACCACACTGGTTACATAGAGCACCGTCTTGAATGGTACCTTCAACAGTACCTTCAAAAGTTCCAGTTAATGCAATTTCACTAGAGAGTTCACCATCTACACTGGTTGTTACAGTTCCATCGTAGTATTCTTTGTAAGCATAGTTAGACCATTCACGAGAGCCGTGATACCAATCTTTGCTTTCCAGATCAAGGTTAGAAGTCGTTTTGGAAGTGCTGTGTTCGAATGTGTTGCGGACGTAGCTTTCGCCAGCCTGTGCGGCTTGACCGATGGCAGCAAAAGCGATGATGGTTGCGAATGTGATTGTAGAAGAATTGAATTTAGCCATTGTAAGGAATCCTCAATAGAATTCAGTTTGATTTCAACAAATGCGTAACTAATTAATTTAGTCTTGCTGCTAGGAAAAGGTAAGACCCAAACCATCAAGTCTAAATTTCCCGTATAAACCAAGCCTCAGAACACTTAATTTTCTTGAAATCTCAGTAGAGGAATTACTCCCTACTTCTGGGATTTTTTTGGAAAAACACGTACATATGTCGCTTTGATCCTTGCAAGTAGAGGTTTCAAGTGCCCCAGAAGGATCTCCATGAACCTTCTCACAAAGGAGAAAGATGAATAGAATACTTCTTTTGGGGTAAAAATACGTGTTTCTACTGAGGCAGATTGCGGCTTACTCCTTTTCGTTACTTACGTATTTGTTTGTACTTCAGTTTTATTACCTTTCAAAAGGAAGGTCAACCCTTTAAAGCTTGATTTTTAGAAATTCTATATAATGAAGCTTTTTTCTATAAAATTAGTGCCTAATTAATCTGAGGTTAAAAGAAGCTTCATGAAACTGATAAAATTCAGGGCATCTTTAACTAATTAACATAAACTTATGTTTACAAAGCCAGATCGAAAGAAAGAGGATCCATAAAAGATCAAGCTTGAGTTTTTATGGTAGGGTCAATCGACAAAATGGACTTATTTTCATGCCGAGTGCGATCAACGGACACAAACCATAGTCTGGGAGGATTGTATTTTTGTGCTTGTCTGTTCAGTGGCCTCTACACGATCGCTTAGTGGAGGGTCTTTGGGATGGTCTCTAAGATTTTGTACATTGCAGCGGTTTAGGGAGCCTGAGTGGTTCGAGTACCTACTCCGTTGATCAGCTAGCGTTAAGTATGGGGATGTATACTCTCTGGTCTGGGCAAGTCTTGAGGCGATCGCCCCGGCTATCATCACCAGAAAAAATTTTGCTCTATGGAAAGCGCACCGGAAAACGCTCATAATAATAAACTGTATGATGATTGGGTTACATTAAGAATCTAAGGATGTTCCAATAACCCAGTGGCATGCTCACAGGAGGAGGAGAATGAGCGAACAAAATCCCTACGAAACCCTTGGGCTTGCAAAAACGGCTTCATTTGAAGAGATCCAAGCAGCCAAACAAAAACTAAGCGCCCAATACGAAGGCGATCGCGCCGTAGTGGACAAACTCGAAGCGGCCTACGATGCGATTATTATGGACCGCCTTAGACAACGACAACAGGGCACCCTCGATGTTCCGGATAAAATTCGCTTTGCAGAAACTTCTCAGAAGAAGGCGCAGGCGTCTCAACCGTTGGTGAAGTCTCCCGAACTGCCCCAGTGGTTGGTCAATTTACGGGATACACCAGAAACCAACACTCTATATACTGCCCTCGGTGTCAATGGGGCGATCGCCATTGCCGGAATATTCCTCGCAACGGATCTCACCTCAACTCTTTTGACTGTGGCATTGATCGCGAATATTTATTTGCTCTACCGTAAAGAACAACGCTTTGGGCGAGCCGCTCTGATTGGGATTGTTGCCCTGGTCGCAGGCATTGCCCTCGGTAGTGGTGTGAATGCCATCCTCAATAGCACTGGCGTCACCGTGGCGATCGCCCCCGAACATCTCCTATTAGTGCTCACCAGTATTGTTTTTGGCTTAGGGACGAGTTTCTTAAGATAATAATGACCTAGAGGGCATCTATTTGAGGCTGTCCTCAGCCCGGAGGCGATCGCTAACCCGGCGCAGAACACCGTTAATAAAACGATGGCCGTCTTCGTCAGAATAGCGTTTTGCCAGTTCTACGGCCTCATTGATGGCCACTTTATAGGGCGTTTCTAAAAACAAAATTTCAGCCACAGCGATGCGCAAAATATCCCGGTCTAAGCGGGGCAGACGATGGTATTGCCAATCCACTAAAGACCCGTCAATGACCTCTTTGATTTGATCATTGCGACGGCGGAGGGTTGTGAGAATCTCTAACGCAAAATTGCGCACCTCATGTTGGCGAGTCAACTGCAAAAATTCTGGCAATTCCACCACATGACCCAAACGATTAATTGCCGCACGAGTCAATTCCAGGGCATCTGCGGCCATTGTACGCGCACTCTTGACATTAACCGCTAACGTTTCACTTCTGAGTAATTGCTCCTCCGCCCGGGAAACTTCACTCGCCGCATCCTCTAAAATGTCATGGATTTCGCTACTCAGGGTCCGAACTGCTGCCAACATCAATTCATCAAGCTCTACGGCTTCTAACTTATCGGGCTTGCCTTTGATCTGACTCAAGCTCAATAGAGCAATTTCACGGGCAACACTACGGGGCTGTTTACGGGCGGGCATAGTCTAACTAGGGATAAACAATAAGGAAAATCAACGTCACTCAGAGGCACCATTAAACTACACTTCTTCCTCTAGAGAAAGCATATCCGCCTGGGGACTGTTTAATTCTTCAAGAGGACGCTCCAATTCACGGGACTTTTTACGGCGGGTGAGATTGAGGGGAATTGTGCCCCGCACTGATTTTCGTTCAGTTTCTGCCTCCGGACTCACAATGCCCCCAGAAATTAAGACTTTAAAGGCATCCTCAATGGACATTGAGAGGTTGATCACATCATCTTCTGGCACCATTGCATACCAGCCAGAGGTGGGGTTCGGAGTCGTCGGAATAAACACACTCAAGAGAGGATCGGCCACCTGGGCCTGTAATTGGGGACTGACTGTTCCTGTGACAAAGCCTAGCGTCCAAACACCAGGTCGTGGATATTCCACCATCACTACTCGTCGGAAGCGACTCTGGGAATCCCGCAAGAGAGTTTCTAATAGTTGCTTGAGGGTTTTATAAATTGCGCCTGCTAGGGGAATCCCTTGGAGAATTTGTTCCCCCACATCCAACAGCCAACGTCCGACAAAATTTCGTGCCATCAGACCGATCACCAGAATAAATGTCAGGGGAACGGTGATCCCAACGCCAATATTTAAGGCATTGGTCAAGATTGGGTCCAGGCCATCGAACGGATTAATCTGCTTAGGGATTTGCGTCAAAAAATTAATCACCCAAGTCGCAATCGTGATCGTCAACCAAATGGTGGTCGCTAGGGGGATAACAACGAGCAACCCGGCAATCAGATCGTTTTTTAAATCTTGTTTCAGACGTTCTAACACGGTAGGGCGAGGTTTCCTGGTAGGGAGATGGTGGACGAAATGGCGGGAATATGTACAGTGGGTAGTCGTTTTTGTCGGTTTAGGAAATCAGAGAAATTTTGGGGACTAGGGTAGAAAAATAAGTGAAATGTTAAGAAAAAAGACGACGTAATCTATTTTACTGAATTCTTTGGGGTTGCCAACGTGTCTGGGTGCTACTGTGCTGGAAAAAATGGGGTGACAAGTACCCATCGAGGTCACCCCAAGCGGGAAAAATATTATTCGGAATCGGCAGGTGCTTCAGGTTGGGGGGCTTGGGATGGGCTTGTTTTATTGAACCAAGCATTGCGAACGCCAAGCCAACCCACAATCAGATAAGCAATTCCTAACAAGAGACTGCGGATAGTGGTTGGGATAATTTCCTGGAGGACACTGCGGTTGGCTTCTTGGCGCTGTTGTGTCTGGAGTTCAACAACGCTTTGTTGTAATTCTTCTAGCCGCGCATTCAGGGCTTCGGGGTCATTGACGAATGTTTGGTAGTTGAGGAATTCTTGTCTTTGAGCTTCGACTTCGGCGATCTGCTGGGGGGGAACTTGACCAGAGTTGAGGGCTGTTTCAATTTCTTGGATCTGTTGCTCTAGTTGTTGTTTGGCTTCGGGGTTTTGGGCAAGGGCTTGGAGTTGGCTATATTGCTGCTGGACTTGTTGTTCCCGTTGTTGGGTTTCTTGTTCAATTTGGGCGATCGCCTGTTCCCGAATGCCCTGCATATTATCGAGGTGGATAGGGATGAGAATCAAGAAGATCACTCCAAGGACGAGGGAAAAAAGAAAACTTAAAAAACGACCATCTGTAATGGAGGCGCGCAGTTTTGCTGGTTTTCCGGCATTGTCATCTAGCCAACTGCCCAGAAGCAGAGCCACAATCCCAATCAAAGGGTTAAGCCCTCTACCGACTACCTGATTTGTGAAATTAATTTGCCAAGCATTGTCCAGGGGCAGCCACGGGAAGGCGGCAATGACGTAATCAACGAAAGAAGAAATTAACAGTACGCCCCCCAAAATCTTGAGGCTCAGGGACGTAAAAGAAGCAAGGCGAACATTATTCATACTTTATGTATCAGTCAATGGGCGTTTATGGGTGTCACCACTAGAATGACGAGTAACGCTATTTTAGGGGGCATGGTTCGTCCTCTGTAAAGTTTATGACAAAATACCTGGAAATCCTGGATGACAAACCGGAACTCATTAAACGGGCGCTGCGTATTGTCATGGGCCGGATTGAGGAGGCGATCGCCCGTCGTGGTGTCTGTACCATTGCCCTTGCCGGCGGCAGTACCCCCAAACCTTTATACGAAAAATTAGCAGAGCAATCCCTCCCCTGGGCGCAACTCCACATTTTCTGGGGAGATGAACGCTATGTACCTGCCGAGCACCCCGATAGTAATCAACGGATGGCCCGGCTCGCCTGGCTGGATCAGGTGCCGATTCCGGAGGGCAATATTCACCCGATGCCGACCGCAGCCGCAGACCCCCAGCAAGATGCAGCGGCCTATGACGCAACGTTGAGAAATTTTTTTGGCGATCGCCCCTGGCCCAGTTTCGATATTGTGCTGTTGGGCATGGGGGACGATGGTCATACTGCTTCGTTATTTCCCCAAACGGCGGCCCTAACCGTTGGCGATCGCCTCATCACCGTTGGCGAGAAACAGGGAGAACCCAGGCTGACCTTTACCGTGCCCCTGATTAATGCCGCCCAGAACATTCTTTTCCTAGTCGCTGGGGAAAATAAACAGGAGGCGCTCCAGAAAATTTTCCATAGCGATGCCGATGGGTTTGCCTATCCCAGTAAATTGATCAACCCAGACCACGGTGTCCTCTGGTGGCTCCTGGATGCTGCTGCTGGCGATCGCCTCGCCCCCGATCAAGCAATCTATCAAACGAAATCTCGCCCAGAGCCTTAAAATAAAACCATTCTTTTCCCTTTGACCACCCACTGTCATGATTAGTTGTCCCAACTGTAACCACCAAAATCCTGACGGCGCCGTCCAATGCGAAGCCTGTTATACCCCTCTCCCCCAAGCATCGGCTTGTCCCCAATGTGGCGCTAGCGTCCAAAGTAATGCCGCCTTCTGTGGTCAATGTGGCTTTAACCTGCAACAGGCCGCTCCCATGGCAGTAACAGAGGAGTTACCCAAAACTGTGGTTCCCAATGCCCCTAGTGCCAGCGCTCCCCCCACAGCGCCCCCTGAGCCCACCCTGGATTTCCCAGAGATTCCCGAAGCAGATTTCCCTGATTTTCCTGATTTTTTCGAGGAAGAAGAAGCCGCCGCCCCTGCCGTTGCCAAATCTCCAGAATTGCCTGATCCTTTCACATTTGATTTTGAAGAACCAACCCCTGCCCCAGAGGTGCCGCCAACGCCTGCTCCTGCCCCAACCACTGTCCAGGGATCAATGCAGGCAACCCAAATTCAAGTGCAGACCGCCAGCTTGCTCCATGTGCAAACCCAGGTGGCCTTAGAAATTCCTGAACACCTCGATGTGATTCACATCGGCAAACCGAATGAGACCGTCCCACCAGATATTGATGTTTCTGGTTTTCCGAGTTCTGAAGTGGTATCACGGGTACACGCTGACCTGCGCCAAGAAGCGGGCCTCTACTATATCGAAGACACCGGTAGTTCCAATGGCACCTATATCAACCATGTGCCCCTCCCCGTCGGTAATCGACATCGACTCCGGGCCGGCGATCGCATTGGTCTAGGCAAAGGCGATAAGGTGACGTTTATTTTCCAAATCAGTTAAGGGCGATTTTCCAATCCTGGCGTTTTGCCGTGGCCATTGACGCACCTTGGTTTAGAAAAACTTATCAATAGCCCCTAAAATTCCCTAAGAGGTTCTGATAACGGAGTTTCCCGGAACAACGATATACTAATTCAGTGATGTCACTTTTGTTGGAAATCCCTGCCTCGATACATTCCCTTAACAATCCATCGTGCAGGCCAAAGAACCCCTATGAACTCAGGAATCGATCTTCAAGGTAGTTTTATCGAAACCCTCCAATCCTTTGGGTTGTCCCATGAAATTGCCAAGACTATTTGGCTACCCCTACCGTTGTTACTGATGATTATTGGCGCGACAGTGGGTGTTTTAGTCGTGGTGTGGTTAGAGCGAAAAATTTCAGCGGCAGCCCAACAACGGGTTGGCCCGGAATATGCAGGCCCCCTAGGGGTTTTACAGCCGGTGGCCGATGGTTTAAAGCTGGTTTTTAAAGAAGATGTGGTCCCCGCTAAAACAGATCCCTGGCTCTTTACCCTCGGGCCTGCTCTCGTGGTCATTCCGGTCTTTTTGTCCTATCTCATCGTTCCCTTCGGGCAAAACCTGGTGATTACGGATTTGAACGTGGGGATTTTTCTGTGGATTTCCCTCTCAAGCATCGCTCCCATTGGCCTTTTGATGTCAGGCTACTCTTCTAATAATAAATATGCGTTACTGGGGGGACTGCGTGCTGCCGCCCAATCAATCAGCTACGAAATTCCCCTGGCCCTGGCTGTATTGGCGATCGCCATGATGTCCAATAGCCTGAGCACCATTGACATTGTTGAACAACAATCCGGTTACGGCATTTTAGGCTGGAATATTTGGCGACAACCCGTTGGCTTCCTCATTTTCTGGATTGCGGCCCTCGCCGAATGCGAACGTCTCCCCTTTGACCTCCCTGAAGCAGAAGAAGAACTTGTCGCTGGCTATCAAACCGAATATGCCGGGATGAAGTTTGGTCTGTTCTATGTTGGTTCCTACGTCAACCTTGTGCTCTCGGCCTTGATTGTTTCAATTCTCTACCTAGGCGGTTGGGAGTTTCCCATTCCCCTCGATAAGCTTGCCGGTTGGTTAAACGTTGCCCCCAGCACCCCTTGGCTCCAGGTGATCACCGCCTCCTTGGGGATTATTATGACCCTCGTGAAAACCTATGCCTTGGTCTTTATCGCTGTCCTCCTACGCTGGACTTTACCGCGAGTACGCATTGACCAACTTTTGAACTTTGGCTGGAAGTTTCTCCTCCCCGTTGCCCTCGTTAATCTATTGCTCACGGCGGCCCTAAAACTTGCTTTCCCCATTGCTTTTGGGGGCTAAAGCTTCGTCGTTTCTTTCTCCTTCTTTGTTGATCTTCTCACCCTATGTCCTATGTTTAAAATCCTCAAACAAGTCGGTGACTATGCCAAGGATGCAGCCCAGGCAGCGAAGTATATTGGCCAGGGTCTCTCGGTAACTTTTGATCACATGCGGCGACGCCCCGTGACAGTGCAATATCCCTACGAGAAGCTGATTCCCTCAGAACGGTTCCGCGGCAGAATTCACTTTGAATTCGATAAATGTATTGCCTGTGAAGTCTGTGTAAGAGTTTGTCCGATCAACCTCCCCGTCGTGGATTGGGAATTTGATAAAAGCATCAAAAAGAAAACCCTCAAGCATTACAGCATCGACTTTGGGGTTTGTATCTTCTGCGGTAACTGTGTCGAATACTGCCCCACCAATTGTCTGTCAATGACAGAAGAATATGAGCTGGCCACTTACGATCGCCACGAATTGAACTACGATAATGTGGCCCTGGGTCGTCTGCCCTACAAAGTCACCCAAGATCCAATGGTGACCCCCCTCCGGGAGTTAGCCTACTTGCCCCAAGGTGTCATTGACCCCCATGATCTCCCCCAAGGCAGTCAGCGGGCTGGCGAGCATCCAGAGGATATTCTCGAACGCTTACAGGCCGAAAAGCAACAAGAAACAGCAGATCAATAAAGCCAAGATAGACTAAGCAAGATTAGTGCAGGTGTGAATTTAGCAGGAGTTTTAAAAAACTGTGAATTTAGCAGAAGGTGTTCAAATTGTTTCGTTCGTCATCCTCACGGTGATGATGCTGGGGTCAGCCCTTGGGGTTGTGCTCTTTGAAAATATTGTCTACTCAGCGTTCCTGCTGGGGGGCGTGTTTATCAGTATTTCTGGGTTCTATATTCTGTTAAATGCGGATTTCGTCGCGGCAGCCCAGGTCTTGATTTATGTTGGGGCGATTAATGTTTTGATCTTATTCGCCATCATGTTGGTGAATAAAAAAGAAGACTTCAGTCAGATGCCTGGTCGTCTCCTTCGTCAGGGGGCAACGGCTCTGGTCTGCTTGGGTCTTTTCGCTCTCCTTGGCACGATGGTTTTGGTAACTCCTTGGGAATTGTCGACAATTTCTCCGGCAGCAGTGGGCAATTCTGTGGTGGCGATCGCCAAACATTTCTTTAGCGATTTCCTCCTGCCTTTTGAACTAGCTTCAGTGCTCCTCCTCATTGCTATGGTGGGCGCGATTATCCTGGCCCGTCGCGATATTATTCCTGAGATTACAACCACAGAAGAAGGGAGTACTGGCCTTCAACTCCCAGAGCGTCCCCGGGAGCTCGCTGGCGCAAATAGCCCCAAATCCAAACAAAACTAAGCTTTTCTTGACACCCATGCAAATTCAACTCGAATACATCCTGGTTCTCGCTGCCGCCCTATTTTGCATCGGCATTTACGGTTTAGTGACCAGTCGCAATGCCGTCCGCGTGTTGATGTCCATTGAGCTATTGCTAAACTCCGTCAATCTCAACTTTATGGGCTTCTCTAACTTCCTCGATCCCGGCGAAATCAAAGGGCAAGTCTTTACCGTCTTTGTTCTGACTGTTGCTGCTGCCGAAGCCGCCGTGGGTTTGGCAATCATCCTTGCTATTTACCGCAACCGCAACACCATCGATATGGAACAGTTTAATTTGCTGAAATGGTAGCCCTTTAAAAACCAAGCAAAGTTAATAAACTTCATCTTTTTGAGAGGGATCAGTCCACTGGTCTCTCTTTTTTTCTTCACAAAACATAAGGTTATCAAATAATAACAAGATAAACTAAAACTTAAACTTAACTCCCAAAGGATTGAGATAACATTAAGACCACGACAGCACAAACGACCTTGTGGGATTGACCGTAGCGATCTTCAAGCATCGTCCCGTGATTGCGATAAAGATATATAAGGAAAAATACATGGTTTCGACACTTTCTCCTCAAGCAACCCAATTACCCAATATTTGCGGTCAGGAGCAGGAAATTTCAGAGATTGTCAATCATCACGAAAAAATCTTTCTCGATCGGAGTGATCTCAATCTTGATCAAGTCAAGGCTGGGTTTGCCTGTGCCCTTCATATGCACCAACCCACCATTCCCGCCGGAACCGATGGCGCACTCATTTGCAACTTGCAGCACATGATGGAAAATCCCCACGATGGTGATAACCACAATGCCACAGTGTTTGCTTGGTGCTACAGCCGCATGGGAGAGTTTATCCCTGAGCTAGTAGCTGCAGGCTGTAGCCCCCGGATTATGTTGGATTATTCTGGCAACCTGCTCTGGGGTCTACGGCAAATGGGCCGGGAAGATGTCCTCGATAACCTCAAGAAAATCACCACAGATGCCCGTTATCAGCCCTATGTGGAATGGCTAGGGACTATGTGGAGCCATGCGGTGGCCCCTTCGACGCCTATCCCTGATTTAAAATTGCAAATTCAAGCCTGGCAGCATTATTTTGCAGAAATTTTTGGGGTCGAAGCCCTGAAGCGGGTTAAGGGATTTTCGCCCCCAGAAATGCACCTCCCCAATCATCCGGATACGCTATTTGAATACATTAAAGCCCTCAAGGAATGTGGTTATCGTTGGCTCTTGGTGCAAGAACATTCCGTGGAGCGTTTGGACGGTTCTGGTTTACACCATGATGATAAATATCTCCCCAATCGCCTGGTGGTGAAAAATTCCCGGGGCGAAGAAATCAGCATTACGGCACTGATTAAAACCCAGGGGTCTGATACGAAACTGGTGGCCCAGATGCAACCTTATTACGAAGCGAAGAGTCGCGATCGCCAAGAATTAGCAGGCCAATCAGTGCCCTGTTTAGTTTCCCAGATCGCCGATGGGGAAAATGGCGGCGTGATGATGAATGAGTTTCCTGGAGGTTATCTCCCGGCTTGGCATGACATTAAAAATGACGGTAGTGTTGTCGGTTTTAATGGCACGGAATATCTTGAACTCCTAGAAGCGAAGGGTATTACCGAAGCCGATTATCCAGTGTGTCAGGCGGTGGGCCAGGCGAAGATTTGGACAAGACTGGAGGCGGAAAATCAAGGCGTTACTCCAGAAACCGTCAATCAGGCGATCGCCTATTTGAATGAACATGATCACCAATTCCATGTGGATGGCGCTTCCTGGACGAATGATCTCAGTTGGGTCAAGGGCTATGAAAATGTCCTGGAGCCGATGAATGAACTGAGTGCCAAATTCCACGAAAAATATGACCGTCTCGTGGCCGAAGACCCCAGTGTGACGAAAACAGAAGCCTATCAGCGATCTTTGTTGTATTTGCTGTTGGTAGAAACCAGTTGTTTCCGTTATTGGGGCCAGGGCACTTGGACGGACTATGCCCGGAAGCTCTACGGTGATGGGCTTGCAAGTTTGGCTTAGGGCTTGTACCTAGAGTGATGTGATGGCGTAACTCTTCTGGTCTTGGACTGGGGGAGTTTTTTCTTGTTGCGACTTTGGCTTATCCTGGGATACTCCCTTGGTCGCACGGGCTGACGGGTTGGCCCGAATTTGCGTATGCTAAGGGAACCATTGAGCGATCGCCCACCATGCAAATTTACCTTGATTACAGCGCCACAACGCCCCCCCATCCCTTGGTGATCCAGCGGGTGCAAGCAGTCTGTGGCCAAACCTGGGGCAATCCCTCCAGCTTACATGGTTGGGGCAATCGGGCTGCTACCCTCCTGGAAATGGCGCGGATGCAAGTGGCGAGCCTCATTGGTGCAGCGAACCCCGATGAAATTATTTTTACGGCAGGGGGTACCGAAGCCGATAACCTGGCAATTTTTGGCATTACAGACCAGTACCGAGAGCCGCAACATTTGATTATCTCCCAGGTGGAACATCCGGCGATCGCCAAGGCCGCAGATTTCCTCGCAACCCAAGGCTGGCAAGTGACACGCCTCGGAGTTAATCGTCGTGGCCAAGTAGATCCTCAGGATCTAGAAAAGGCGATTCAAGCCAACACGATTTTAATTTCGGTGATCTATGGCCAGAGCGAAGTGGGCACCATTCAACCCATTGCGGAACTGGGGGCGATCGCCAAAAAACATCACATTACCTTTCACACCGACGCAGTTCAGGCCGTGGGACGCATTCCCATTGATCTCCGCCAGCTTCCCGTGGATTTGCTTTCCCTGTCTGGGCACAAAATCTATGGCCTCCAGGGGGCTGGTGCGTTGTATGTGCGCGACGGTATTAAACTTCAGCCCCGACTCTACGGCGGCGGCCAAGAACACAATTTGCGTTCCGGCACCCAAAATTTACCCGGCATCGTTGCTTTGGGGATGGCCGCTGAACTCGCCGAGGAAACCATGGCCCAAGAAATTGAACGCTTGAGTCGCCTCCGCAATTTTTTGTTAAACCGAGGGAGCAGTAGCCCACATCTACAAATTACAGGCGATCGCCATGCCCGCTTACCCCACCATGTCAGTTTTGCCTTGCGCCAAGATTCGCCCCTCCTGGGCCTAACCGGGAAAACCCTCGTGCGTCAAATGAACCTCGCTGGCATCGGTATTAGTGCGGGGTCTGCCTGCCATAGCGGTAAACTCAATCCCAGCACAACCCTGAAGGCGATGGGCTATAGCGATCAAGAGGCTCTCTCTGGGATTCGCTTAACCCTAGGTGCACAAACTCAAATGGAAGATATAGAATGGACGGCGATCGCCCTCGAACAAATTTTGCAGCGACAACCTACCGTGCTTCTGGCATAACCTGACCCAAATACATGGCTTCTGACTTCTCTAAGGATCCCTCCCCGCGGCTAGATCCAAGCCCTCCCATCCACCACAAACAAAATGAATTCTATGTGCTTTATCTCTACGTTGCTGGCAGTAATAGCCATTCCCGCTGGGCGATCAACGAACTAGAAAGCATTTGCAGCGAATATCTGCCCGGACGCCACGAAATCCGGATCATTGATATTTATGAGCACCCCGACCTCGCTGAGTCAGAACGGATTGTTGCGACCCCGACTCTGATCAAAAAATTGCCGCCCCCCTTGCGAAAGTTTATCGGCGACTTATCCGATCGAGAAAGTATTCTGATTGGTTTAGATATTTGGTAAAAGCCATGGGGAGAGACCGCCCAACCGCTATACTGACAGACGTTCTGTTTTAATGTGGGCTGTTATGGCAGGGGAAAATCCTGAGGCAAAACTTTCGCGTCGCCTGGCCCTGGTGGGGGTGACGCTTACCGGGCTATTTGTGGCGATCGCCCTCGGCGCACCCTTATTAGAAAATGTCGGCTGGTTGAAAGATCCCCTCGATTCCCTCAGTTTCCCGATCCATAGTCCCCCCAGTTGGAACCATTGGTTTGGCACCAGTCGCCAGGGTTACGATGTTTTGTCCCGCACCCTCTTTGGTACCCAGGCAGCCCTCAAGGTAGTGCTGCTAGCCACGAGTCTCAGTTTAATAATCGGCGTTCCCCTGGGGATGGTGAGTGGATATTTTGGTGGCAAGGTAGACCGGGTGCTGCTGTTTTTAATGGATACGATCTATACCCTACCGGGATTGCTGTTGTCCGTTACCCTCGCCTTTGTGGTGGGCAAAGGGGTCATTAATGCGGCGATCGCCCTGAGCATTTCCTATGTGCCCCAATATTTTCGCCTTGTCCGCAACCGCACCACCAGCGCCAAAACAGAACTGTTTATCGAAGCAGCCCAGGCCATGGGCGCAACGCCAAGGCGAATTTTGTCGAAATATTTGTTTCTCAATGTAATCCAGAGTGTACCGGTACTGTTTACCCTCAATGCTGCCGATGCGATTTTAATTCTGGGGGGCTTGGGCTTTTTGGGTTTAGGTTTGCCCGATGGCACGCCGGAATGGGGCCATGATTTGCGCCTCGCCCTCGATGCTTTGCCGACGGGGATTTGGTGGACGGCGCTGTTTCCGGGGCTGACCATGACCCTGATGGTGATGGGTTTATCTTTGCTAGGGGAAGGCTTAAACACCTGGCTAAATCCTGCGAACCGCCGCTAGGGACAACTTTTAGGGCGAGATTCGACCTCAGCGATTAATTGATCTAATTCCCATTGCATCTCCCCTAAAACCCGCTGATAACAAGCTTCCACATAGGGGCGATCGCCAGCCGCGGCCCGGCCATATTTTTCAAAGCGAATTGGTGGACAGACCCGTGTGTACATTTTTGTGGGCAAGGGAAAGTTGGGTAGGGGGCCAAAGGCGACGCCCCAGGGTAAACCGAGATAAATAGGAAAAACTTCTGGGTCGATGTTAAATAGCCACGGCAGGTTAAACGCTTTTAAAAATCCTTTAAGGGGTTCGTAGATATCTTCAATGACAAAAATACTGTCGTGGGCTCCCCAAGAAATCAGCGGCACAATGGGCACCCCCTGGCGCAGGGCCAGTTTAATAAATCCCCGTCGCTCGGCAAAATAAATCTGATTTCTTTGGGCATGGGGCCGGAAAACATCTTGGCCACCTCCGGGATAGACAAGGACATTGGCCCCGGATTTCAAAGCGGCGATCGCCATTTTCGGGTGGGCTTGCACTGCCCCCGTTTTGACCGCAATTTTCGCTAATTCTGGAAAAGCGAGCCAAATATTGCGATGCATCAGGCCATAGGTGGGCCTTTCAACTCCATACCGCCGAAACCAGTCATACATCATCATCCACATATCCGGTGCCGCAAGGCCGCCATTGTGGGAACCAACCCCTAACACCGGCTCATCTGTCGGTAAATTTTCCCAGCCACTGGTTTCTACCCGAAAATAAAATTTGTAGAGCCACTCCCAGAGGGGCAGCAAACGCCGGATAGTTTCTGGGTCGCGCCCTTCTAAAGACCAGCCATCCAAGGGCGGATCCAGGGGCGGAAATGGCGGAAAAAGGGGCATAATAGCGACAAAACAGGACTTTACAATGCTTAAAATTATGGCATGGTTTGTTAAGGAGGAATTCCCTTGGTGAAAATTGCAATTATTGGCTGTGGCTATGTGGGCCAGGCGATCGCCAAGCAGTGGACAACGGCGGGTCATCAAGTGACCGTGACAACAACGACCCCCGAAAAAGTCTCCCAGTTACAAGGGATTGCTCACCAGGTGAAAGTCCTCAGCGGCGATCAACCAGAAGCCCTCCAGGAGCTTTGTGAAGGCCAAGATGTCATTCTTTTGGCAGTAGGTTCCAAGGGGCGCACCGAAGCAAATTATCGGCAGGCTTATCTGAAAACGGCCCAAAACCTCGCCCAGGCCCTCACCCATAACGACACCGTTAAACAGGTGATTTATACCAGCAGCTACGCCATCGTCGGCAATCACCACGGTGCTTGGGTTGATGAAAAGACCCCCGACAAACCACCCCATGTTTTTGCAGAAATTCTTTTGGCAACGGAACAAACCCTAAAGGCGATCGCCACCGATGCACGTCAGGTTTGCATTTTGCGTTTGGGGGGAATCTATGGTGAAGGCCGAGAAATTAAGAAAATTTTCCAGCGGGCCATGGGGCAGGTGCGACCTGGTGACGGCAGCGAATATGGTAACTGGATTCATTTAGCAGACATTGTGGCAGCGATCGAGTTTGCCCAGATCCATAATCTGAACGGTTTATTCAATCTAGTTTGTGATGAACCCCTGCCCCGGCGGGAATTGCTCTCTCGTTTGGCCGAAAAATATGCCCTGGCCCCAGTACGTTGGGATGCGAGCCAACCCTCTGATCGCCCTTTAAATGTGCGTGTATCTAACCAAAAATTAAAAAATTTAGGGTTTACATTCCGCCATCCGACCATTGAAGTTTAGATTGAAAGACAGAGCATTACGACCCAAGGTAGAGTTGACCCGAAAAATATGCCCATTGACTTCATTCGGGGGGCCAGTTACCCATTCCGCGCCGCGAGATTTTTTTCCCGTCACCCGAAGCTTCTCCAATATTTAGCGATTCCCCTTGGCGTTAATGTCGTGCTGGGGGGATTGCTCTATACTTTTTCTTTGCGCTGGGCGTGGCGGACGGCGGGGGCTGGCTACACTTGGATTAGCACCAGTCTGATTGGTTTAATTGATCGCTTACCTCCTTGGTTGCAGTGGTTAGATTACGGCGCAAATTTTCTGGGAGGGTTGTTAGGCCTGATTTTCATTGCGGCAGTGTTTATTGCTGTGGGACTGCTGCTGGTGCAGTTTGGCGTTATTCTGGGTGCCCCTTGGTATGGCCAACTCTCAGAACAGATTGAAAAACTCCGCACCAGTCGCCTGGAAATCATTGAAGTGGGTATTTTCCGCGACATTGGCCGCGCCATTCTCTTTGAACTAAAAAAATTAGCCTTGGTTTTGGCGATCGCCCCCTTGTTGTTTGGGATCAACTTTTTGCCGGGGATTGGTAGCGTGCTGTCCTCCCTGGGAGGCTTGGCGGTGACTTTAACGATTATTTGCCTTGATTTTTTCGATGCCACCCTTGAGAGAAGGCGCTTTACATTTCGTCAAAAGTTGCGGCAAGTTTACCGGGCCTTGCCGGGGAGTGCGGGGTTTGGGCTGGTTTGTCTAGGGTTGATCAGTTTGCCTTTTCTCAATCTCGTGACGATTCCCCTCTGCGTTGCCTCTGGCACTTTGTTTGTGTGCGATCGCCTGTTGCCAAAGCTGAATCCCCCAGCCAGTGACTAGGAACCGAGGACAGGACACTCTCTTAAACTCTTCCCAATGCAGGAAAACCGATTGTTTATCAATCACGCCACGGAACATTAATCCTCTTAATTGTCAAACTCCGCGAGGCGATCGCCACGGAAGAAGACGATAAACTGCAGAAAGTAACCGTGGACTTGGTATTTTACAAACGCAGCGACGCAGTAAATGGCTAGCTTGAAATTAGCCTAGAAACGTTGAATTACAAGCGTTTTTTGTTTTTTTCTGAACAGTGTTTATGGCACGTCAAGGTTTATGAATTAGCCTTAAGTATTGTAAACTACCCAAGGATTAACCAAATTTCACAGACATCGAGGAGAACAGGAGCTTATGACGGCGGCGGCAGCGTCATCATTGGTAATGTCAAGGGAGTATTTGCGTCCCCCTGGTGGGATGAACCCTAATGTGTGGATGGTCATCATCGCAGTAGGATTGATCGCCACCTCCGTGGGAGGCTATTGGTTTTGGGGTTGGTATGACTGGATTTGCTTCCTAGAAAACGTTTTAGCGCTGCACCTTGCGGGAACGGTGATCCACGATGCGTCCCACCGTGCCGCCCATAGCAACCGTGCGGTCAATACCATCTTGGGCCATGCCAGTGCCCTAATGCTGGGATTTGCTTTCCCGGTTTTTACCCGGGTCCATCTCCAGCACCACGCCCATGTCAATGATCCTGAAAATGATCCGGATCATTTCGTTTCGACTGGCGGCCCCCTCTGGATGATTGCAGCCCGTTTTTTCTACCACGAAATCTTTTTCTTTAAGCGTCGTCTGTGGAAAAATTACGAATTACTGGAGTGGTTCCTTAGCCGTGCTTTTTTAGGAGTCATTGTCTACCTAGGCATCCAGTATGGCTTCATTGGCTACATCATGAACTTTTGGTTTGTTCCGGCCCTGGTGGTTGGTATTGCCCTGGGTTTGTTCTTTGATTATTTACCCCATCGTCCCTTTGAAGAACGCGATCGCTGGAAAAATGCCAGGGTTTACCCAAGCAAGCTCCTCAATCTTTTGATCCTTGGGCAAAATTACCACCTAGTCCATCACCTGTGGCCCTCAATTCCTTGGTATAAGTATCAACCCGCCTATTACTACATCAAGCCCCTGTTAGATCAAAAAGGTTCTCCCCAATCATTAGGGCTGCTCCAGGGAAAAGATTTTCTCAGTTTCCTCTACGATATTTTTGTGGGCATTCGCCTGCACCACAAACCCAAATCCTAAATTTTCCTGAAGTTATGGCTGATACCCAAGCAATTCTGGCTGCCCTCCGTCCCGTTCAAGATCCTGAGCTGCAAAAAAGCCTGGTGGATCTCAATATGATCCGCAATGTTTCTGTGGAGAATGGTACGGTGAAATTCACCCTGGTGCTTACAACGCCCGCTTGTCCCCTCAAGGAATTTATCGTCGAGGAGTGCAAAAATGCTGTGCTGCCTTTACCTGGGGTAAACGCTGTGGATGTGGAAGTCACCGCCGAAACGCCTCAACAGAAAGCACTGCCTAACCAACAGGGCATTGATAACGTCAAAAATATCATTGCCATCTCCAGCGGCAAAGGGGGCGTTGGTAAAAGTAGCGTTGCGGTGAATGTGGCGATCGCCCTGGCCCAAACTGGCGCAAAAGTCGGCCTCTTGGATGCAGATATCTACGGGCCAAATGTGCCGAACATGATGGGCATCGGCGAAGTAGAGATTAAGGTCGATAAAACAGGCGGCCAAGATATTCTCCAGCCAGAATTTAACCATGGGGTCAAACTCGTTTCCATGGCGTTCCTGATTGACCCAGACCAACCAGTGATTTGGCGAGGGCCGATGCTCAACGGCATCATTCGTCAGTTTCTCTACCAGGTGAACTGGGGCGAACTGGACTATCTCATTGTTGATATGCCCCCTGGTACGGGTGATGCCCAACTAACGATGGCCCAGGCGGTGCCCATGGCCGGTGCTGTCATTGTCACCACTCCCCAAACCGTTTCTCTCCTAGACTCGCGCCGGGGCCTTAAGATGTTCCAGCAAATGGGAGTGAATGTGCTGGGAATTGTTGAAAATATGAGCTACTTTATCCCGCCGGATCTGCCAGATCGCCAATATGACCTGTTTGGCTCTGGGGGCGGCGAAAAAACCGCGAACGAATTGGATGTGCCTCTCCTCGGCTGCATTCCCTTAGAAATTGCGCTCCGGGAAGGGGGCGACACTGGTACACCGATTGTGGTCGCCCAACCAGAATCTGCTTCGGCTAAGGCTCTGGTCTCCATCGCTAAGGCGATCGCCGCGAAAGTTTCTGTGGCGGCCCTCGCTTAAATTGAACCCTTAAATCTAACTGATCGGCATAAAAAAGGGGGCGTTAGCCCCCAGCTTTTTAGTGAATATTCTGAAAATCACCGTCGAAAATCGCAATAGTTCTTAACCTTTAGCGATTCATTTTCTTCGCCATGTTACGGAACATGTCCATGCTGCTATCGACCTTCAGGTTAGGACGAGGTGCTGCCGGGGTAATGGGAGTGCTGGCGGTTTCAGAAGAAGCCTTGGTTGCTTCCGTTGCCTGGGATGTGGCTTGTTGATTTTTGTTCAGTTTACGGGCGATCTCCGAGGAGACTTGGGTGACAACGGTCGCGCCCTCTTGACCCTTAAGTTTCGGGAAAGTCCGCTTAATAGTTACGGATTTCTTCATCAATTCAGTATCACCAAGGGTCTGGGCTTCTTCAAAGTCGAGGAAGTAATCACTCTTAGGAGCTTCGTTCTTTTTCTTGCCGCCAAATAAGCCAAAAAGTGCCATAGGATTTAAATTTTCTTTTTTTAACAAACAACATTACTTGTTGTAAATGATATCAAAATTTTCTCATTTATGAGTTGGAGCTCGCTTCTAACCCCACTTCAAAGCCCCTTGCTTTTTTTTGCATCATTTTAAAAATGTTGTAAAAACCGTTGGCCCTAGACGGCGTTAGACTCACATTCAATCCCGTTTCTGCGATGAAGTCTGGGGTGACCGCCAGGATCTCGGCGGGCGATAAACCATTTAAACCTGTAATCAGTAGGCCCACCAATCCTTTCACGAGCTGGGCGTCAGAATCCCCGTGGTAAGTCACTTTGCCCGCTTCGTAGTCTGCTGTGATAAAGACCTGGGAAACGCAACCATGGACTTTATTGTTGGCGTTTTTCTCACTGTCGGCCATGGGCTCGAGCTTGTTGGCGTACCACAAAAGCTGCTGATATTTTTGTTTGGGATCTGTTTTTCGCTTAAACCGACTGACGATCTTTTCGAGGTTTGCAGGTAACGTTCTAGGCATAATCACTTAAAAATAAACGTCGATAAAATTTGCAACTTCTATTGTTAAATATTGTGACAAAAAAAGATTGGCGATCGCCACTGGGTCAATCACCAACGGGGTCTTAGGGAGACCCAATATTTAGGACAGCAATTAGTTCCGTAAAAAGGCTGGTAAATCCACCACTGCCGCAGACATCGGCCGCTTCTGGCTCCGGGGACTGTTGAGGGTCGGCGCTGGCCAGTTGTGGTTGGTTTCTGCTTTGGCCGGGGTGCCCATGGGCGCACTGACCCGTCGTTTGGTCACCGGGGGGGTAATCCGTAGGGCGGCTTTTAGGCTCATGGTGGGCTTTAGGATTGAAGCGGCCCCGGCGGATTCTTCCATTTCTTCAATTTCTTCTTCGAGGGCCGCTAACTGACGATCCAGGTCAGCTTCGGTATTCGGATCTGCTTTGGCGATCGCCGGCATTGTTGGCTCGGTTGCCGCTGTTTCCGGCTCAGACCAGGGTTGAATATTCGACGCCTTGGGCATGGAGGCTTTCCCGGTCGCCAAATCGTTTTCGACGGGAATATCCGCGCATTCATCTAGGGCTGATTTGTACTGTAAGGTGTAGCGTTGTTGCCGCTGGAGTCGCACCTGGAGATCCTTAATTTCCTGTTCGGCGGCGAATAGTTTTTGCTGCTGTTCGTTATAGGCTTCCTGGAGGAGGGCACATTCGCGTTCGATTTTCGCCAACTGAGTTTGGCTAGTTTGGAATTTGTATTCTAGTTCTGCGAGCATCTCTTGGTATTGGCGGGCATTTTGTTTGGCTTGTTCGAGTTCTTGCCCCAACTGACTAAGCTGTTGCTGGCTCGTATTCAGTTCGTCACTCTGCTGGGTAATGAGGCTGTCGGCGCTGCGGGAACGGATAATGTGTGCCTGGAGTTTTTCTTGGGATTCGGCCAAGGCTTCTTCGAGTTGAACAACGGTTTTAACCAGTTCGCGGTTGTGCTGCCTCAGTTTGTGGGCAATGACATAGCCATCGGCGTTGGGATTCGGTTTCGGAATCGTCGGGCTAGGACTCGCAGACTCTGGTTGTTGTTTTTCAGAATGACCCGGATCTACGGCACTGGTCGCTTCGGTCTCGGGGGCCTGGGGCGGAGACTGATTGAGGTTCGCTTCGGTCTCGGGGGGCGTGGGCTCTGGCGAGGGGAAGTTAAAGTTGCTCATAGTTGTGCTGATGTAGACGGGACGCGAAAGGGAAACAGGAGAGGCAATGGGGTTTTGCTCTGCAGTGTAACAAGGGATTTGGCCGACTTTGACAAAATTTGCGAATTTTATCGTTTTTTTAATGGACTTGTCCCCAAGGAATCATGGTGGTGGGATAGGGTTCCCCAAAGTCTTGTCCCAAGTGTATCTGAATTGAACCATGGCGATCGCCAAATTGCATACCACTCCCGTAGGATTCTTAGGGGCTTGGGGCTAAGGCCACTTGGATCATTTCCGCAGGACTGAGGTTTGGGTGGGTAATACTGCCATCCCGGAGCCAGATAATCCGCTTGGTTTGCCGGGCCACTTCCGTTTCGTGGGTAACCATCACCACGCTCATGCCGTCGTCGTGGAGGGTCTGAAATAACGCTAAGATTTCTTGGGTAGTTCGGGAATCTAAAGCCCCGGTGGGTTCGTCCGCCAGCAGTAGTAAGGGTTTATTTACAATCGCCCTGGCGATCGCCACCCGTTGTTGTTGTCCCCCAGAGAGTTGGTTGGGACGATTATAGAGACGACTGCCCAAACCGACTTTGGTTAGAGCGGCGACGGCCCGGTCTCGCCGTTCGTTGGGAGGAACATTGCCATAAACCATCGGCAAAATCACATTTTCAAGGGCACTCATCTGGGGCAAGAGATGAAATTGCTGGAAAACAAAACCAATATTGCGATTCCGAATGGTGGCCAGTTGGCGATCGCTGAGGGTGGCGACATTTTGGCCATCGAGGAAATAATCGCCACTGGTGGGCTGATCGAGGCAACCAATGATGTTCATCAGGGTTGATTTGCCGGAACCTGACGCCCCCATAATGGCGCAATATTCCCCCGCTTGGATGCTGAGTTCTACCTGTTTGAGGGCATAGATTTGGGTGTCCCCTTGGCCGTAAATCTTGGAGAGATTATGAATTTCGATCATTGATTTTTGTTGGCGATCGCACAGTTGATCTTCATTCTAGGCCACAATCTTTGGGGTCTGCCGCTGTGGAGGTTTTCACGCTATGCCCCAAGAAATTGAACGGAAATTTCTCGTCATCGGCGATCGCTGGCGGGATCTGGCCCCAGGGATTCCCTATCGCCAAGGCTATCTCCAACGGACGCCCGAAAAAACGGTTCGGGTGCGCATTGCCGGGGAGCAGGCTTTTTTGACCATTAAAGGTAAAACCGAGGGGATTGGGCGCTTGGAATTTGAATACCCAATTCCCTTGATCGAAGCCCTAGAAATGCTAGAACATCTTGGCGATCGCCCCCAGATCGAAAAAATCCGCTACCGCATTCCCCTCGATAATTTCCTCTGGGAAGTCGATGAATTTCTCGGTGAGAACCAAGGCTTAATCCTGGCAGAAATTGAACTCACAGATGCTGATCAACCTTTCCCAAAACCCAATTGGATTGGCCCTGAAGTGAGCCACGAGCCCCGCTATTACAACGCCAACCTCGTTAGCTATCCCTACTGTCAATGGTCCCCCACAGAACAATCACCCTAGGGTTTCCCAAAGCTGCTACATTATTGGATCGATAACAAAATCCTTTAATTTTTTTTGAATCCAAAGCGCCATGACCTCCTCCCTCAATGACAAAACCATCGTCAAAGATTATTTCAATGCCAAGGGCTTTGACCGTTGGCGACGCATTTATGGTGACGGGGATGTCAACAAAGTCCAGGCTGATATCCGCGTCGGGCACCAACAGACCATTGATAAGGTGGTGGCTTGGCTTAAGGCCGATCAAAATCTCAACCTCAGAAGCATTTGTGATGCTGGCTGTGGGGTCGGTAGCCTCAGTATTCCCCTCATGGAGGCCGGTGCCCGCTCAATCTATGCCAGCGATATTTCTGAAAAAATGGTCGGTGAAGCCCAGGAACGGGCCGCAAAAATCTTTGGCAACACCCCTAATCTGAAGTTTGAAACCAAAGATCTCGAAAGCATCAGCGGCAAATACAATACGGTGATTTGCTTGGATGTGCTGATCCACTACCCCACCGAGGATGCGGCAAAAATGATTGCCCACTTGGCATCCCTCAGCGAAGATCGCTTGATCTTGAGCTTTGCGCCGAAAACGTTTTGGTTGACGATCCTCAAGAAAATTGGTGAATTCTTCCCTGGCCCCAGCAAAACCACCCGCGCCTACCAACACAAGGAACAGGATATCCGCCAAATCTTAATTGATAATGGTTTTGCGATCGCCCGCACCGAAATGACCAGTACCCGTTTTTACTATTCCCGTTTGTTGGAAGCGGTTCGCCTTCGGTAATAAATATTGCCTGAAATTTCCTAAGGAGACTTTGCGTCGAATAAGGGGGCTACGTAGGAACACCAATCACTCCAGCCCCCAGGGTACAGTTTCAAATTATGGTGGCCCGTCAGCTCCAAAGACAGCCAATTGACGCAGGCCGTGACCCCGGAGCCACAATACAGCATGATCTCTTGATCAGGGGATAGGTTTTCCCAGAGGCTTTGTTGCACTTCCGGCGGTTGGGCAAACCCTTGGGCATCGGTAACTTGTTTCCAGGGGACATTGAGCGCCCCAGGAATATGGCCAGCAATTGGATCGATGGGTTCAATTTTTCCCAAATAGCGATCGCCATCCCGGGCATCAATCACCAGTCGTTGATTGTCCGTCGCGATTAACAAGTCCTGGCGATTAACCACCAATTGAGGTTGGGGATTTGGCTCAAATTGGCCGGGTTTAAACCCAGGAATATCAGTGGCGATCGGCGCTTGGGCAGTCTGCCAGGCCGGAAACCCGCCATCTAACAAGCGGGCTTTGTCGTGGCCATAGTATTTGAGCAACCACCAAAACCGCGCCCCAAAAGCACAGTGAAAATCGTCGTAGATAATCACTTCGGTGTGATTGCGCTCAATGCCGAGGCGAGAAAGTAACGAAACAAAAGCTTCTGGGTCAGGCAAAGGATGACGCCCCCCATGTTGTTGCACAGGGCCGGAGAGGTCTCGATCCAGATGCAGGTAATAGGCCCCAGGAATATGGCCTTGTTGGTATTGCGTTTCCCCCCAAGTCGGATCATTGAGCCGAAAGCGACAATCGACAATGACAAGGTTGGGATCAGCTAGGCGATCGCCCAATTGATCAACGGTGATGAAATGGGAAGATAAACGGGGCATTAGATGTTTAACGATATGTAAATAATTCTGTTGTCGCTGGGGATCACGGCGATAGGTGAGGTGGTTGGCCACTTTCTGCAAAATCATCATGCCACGCCCCCCCGCATCTTCTAGGGTGGTTTGTTGGTGTTGTTGGGTGGCGTAATATTGCTCTAAATCAAAGACAGTGGGGCTATGGTCCCAAATGCGAATTTCTAAGCTGTGGTGACTGAGGCAGAGTTCGACGGTGATCTGGTACTGCTTGAGATCTTCACCGTGGGCATGGCGAACGGCATTGGTAAATCCCTCAGCGATCACGATTTTGCACTGGAGCCAATCTTGGCTGGCCAGGTGATGACGCAGTTGAAAAGCCTCACAGTGCTGGAGGACTTGGTCTAACTGAGCCGTATCACTGGGAATTTGGAATTGAAATTGGTCTAAGATAGCCAAAGTACAGCCATAAAAAGGGATAGTCTCCCTTGGTAGTTTAGCTTAAGTAATGCCTCAGATTCTTGTCATTGATGATGACCTTGCGATGCGGGTTCTCTTGGAACGAACCCTCAAACGTAAGGGTTATCAAGTCACCACTGCGAGTGATGGCAAAACGGGATTGGACTTGGCGATCGCCACCCGGCCCGATCTCATCATCTCCGATTGGATGATGCCGGAAATGAATGGCATTGAAGTCTGTCAAGCAGTGAAACAACACCCCGATCTCTCGACTACCTTTTTTATTTTGTTGAGTGCCCTAGATGCCGTCGAAGATAAGGTGATGGGTTTAGATGCGGGAGCCGATGATTTTCTCTGTAAGCCCATTAGCAGCCACGAACTAGAAGCCAGGGTTAGATCTGGCCTGCGAATCTGTCGTCTCACCCAGGATTTGACTGCCCAGAAACGCGCTTTAGAGTCGGAACTGACCGAGGCGGCCCAATACGTTAAATCGCTTTTACCAGACCCCCTCTATCAAGATCACTTACAGATCGATAGCTGCTTTATTCCGTCTTCCCAATTGGGGGGCGATGGCTTTGATTATTTTTGGCTCAGTCCCCAGGAGCTGGTGTTTTATCTTTTGGATGTGTCGGGCCATGGCCTCAAAGCCGCACTTCCTTCCATTAGCATTTTGAATCTATTGCGATCGCGCAACAAAACTAAAGGTCTTGACTACCGCAGCCCCCAGGCTGTTCTGAATCACCTCAACCGCACTTGCCAATTTCTCGAACAGCAAGGGCAATACTTCACTATGTGGTATGGGATTTATGACGTGGATGACCGGATTGTTACCTATGCCTGTGCGGGCCATCCCCCGGCGGTTCTGGTGAAACCCAATACTGGTGAACCGCCGCAATTATTAAAAGCCCAGGGGTTCCCCATCGGGATGTTACCACCAGACCTTAGCATCTACGAAGAACATAGCCTTTATCTGCCGTTTAATTCCCGCTTGTATCTGTTTAGTGATGGGGTCTATGAAAATACGGCGGCCCTAAACCACAAGCAGCAATGGAATCTGTTTTTGAACTTTCTACAGCGGTTCCAAGGCACTTCTCTCCAGCCTCTGGTCAAAAGCATTGGCGATCGCCTGCACCAAAATCACCTCGAAGACGATTTTTCACTGTTGCGTTTGACCCTCTAGCGTAACCTTGCCGCCGTCCGCAAAATTTGTCCCGCCAAGATCGCCGCCCCAAAGCCATTATCAATATTCATCACACCGATGCCCGCCGCACAGGAATTAAGCATGGTCAGGAGAGCAGAAACGCCCCCAAAACTCACTCCATAGCCAACACTGGTGGGCACCGCAATCACAGGGCAATCGGCCAAACCTGCCACCACGCTAGGCAAAGCGCCCTCCATGCCCGCCACCGTAATCAGAACGTCTGCTTGCTCGATCACATGGCGATGACTTAAAAGGCGATGAATTCCGGCCACCCCCACATCCCAAAGGCGATTTACCGCAAAACCCGATAATTCTGCGGTGACAGCCGCTTCTTCGGCTACGGGGAGATCAGCGGTGCCAGCGGTCAAGATCGAAATCGTACCCCGATGGCGTACCTGGGGCGGTGCCTGGATGAGGGCACAAATGCGGGCTTCGGGGAAATAGGTGAGGTTATGTACCTTGGGCTGCAGTTGGTGGTAGGTCTCCACATCAATGCGGGTAGCCATGACAACCGGGTGGCGATCGCCCATCGTTTGCATAATTTGGGCAATGTGATCCGGCGTTTTCCCTGGCCCCCAGATCACTTCCGGAAAGCCCGTGCGCAGTTGGCGGTGGTGGTCAATTTTGGCAAAGTCACCCACAGCTTCAAAGGTCAAATGCTTCAGCTCTGTCAGCGCATTTTGGGGACTAACTACCCCCTGGGCCACCGCTTCGAGTAACTGTTTGAGGGCCTCAGGATCACTCATGGATAACCTTGTCGGTGCAGATTGCGCCGCGCCTTAGTTGAGAACCAACCATTTTTGGCCATTGAGCCGCTGGAGCACATAGCCGACCATCAAGGGAAGATTCACACGGCGTTCATCGATCATGAAAGACTCTAGGGTGCTGTGGGGGGAGCCATCCGTCGCAAAAGACCAAGCTTTCTGGCCTTTGATGTCTGCATCAATGAAATAAAGAATAAATTGCCGCTTGTTGTTGAGCCAACTGCCTTGAACCTGCCAGCAGGCTTGAGATTCTAAACCTTTAATGGGAATATTCGTTTCGATAAATTTGAGACCCATGTCCCCAATGCCATTTTCCTTGAGGGCAGTTTGTAGATCCGGGAGGAAGTGATTCTCAATAAACTCCGCAAAGGGTTTGTCTTCTACTGCGGGGGGCTTTTCCTTTTTTTTCGCGGCGGGGGCTGCTTTGGATTTGGGATCGGTGGTTTCTGCCATAGTCTGCCGAAAAGTTGAGGGGGTTCACGAAAGGCAAAGGGTTTTTGCTCTTTTTCATTTAAGCATATCCAAGTTTAGCGTGGGGGACGTGGCACAATGGGATGGCAAATTTTTTCGTTGGACATTTCTAAGGAGTGAGTTCGTGGGGCGATCGCGCGTTCGACAGCATGTCAATCCCTTAACCGATAAGTATCAACAGGTGTTTCAGATGCCAGATTGGTCAGATCTTTTTGCTGATCTAACGGCTCCTTTACACCTCGATATTGGTTGTGCGCGGGGGCGGTTTATTTTAGAGATGGCCCAACGGTTTCCAGAGCGTAATTTTGTTGGGGTAGAAATTCGCGAACCCCTCGTGGACGATGCCAACGAAATCCGGGATCAACTGGGGCTAAAAAATCTTCACTACGTTTTTGCGAATATTAATACCTCTCTCCAGGTGCTGTTGGACTCCTTGCCGACGGAAACTTTGACTTGGATCACGATTCAATTTCCTGATCCTTGGTTTAAGAAAAAGCACCACAAACGCCGGGTTGTGCAACCAGATCTAGTTGACATTCTGGCGAAACATACACCCCAAAAGCTGGTTTTGTTTTGTCAGTCGGATGTTGAAGAAGTTGCTTTAGAAATGAGAGAAAAATTTCTGGAGCATGAAAAATTTGTCCTCGCCCATGATTCGTTTTGGCTAAAGGAGAATATTTTTCCAGTGCCGACGGAGCGGGAAGTCGCCACGGCCAATAAAGGCGAACCGGTCTACCGTTTTCTTTTGCATAAAAAAGAAGAAAGTAGCGCGTAACAGATGCCTTGGCGATCGCCCCTAAAGCGCCTAAATACCTTGGCCAAGCCCTAGCCCACTAACACAAATGATCTCGTCTGAAGCCGAACCGTTGATTTCGGTTAACCGCGTTGTATCAAAAATGTAACGATCTTTACAATGGGGGAATACAAAGCTTTCTGCGGACAACATTGCTATGAGCATCAAAGATAAACCCCCCTCTCGGACGAGGCAAATTGGCTCCATTTTGTTGTGGCTGACGGGACTTTTTTTCCTGGTGAATGCCTTTTTCCCCAATTTGTTTGGTAATCCGACCCCTCAGGTGCCCTACAGTCTCTTCATCAATCAGGTAGAAGATGGTCAGGTGGCCCGCGCTTCCGTTGGCGATCGCGAAATCCGTTACCAACTCAAAGCCGAAGGCGAAGAACAACAGGGCACAATCCTCCGCACCACCCCCATTTTTGACCTAGATTTGCCCAAGCGTCTCGAAGCCAGTGGCGTTGAATTTGCCGCACCTCCCCCAAAAAATAATTTCTTTGGCAATATCTTGGGTTGGGTGATCCCGCCGATTATTTTTGTCTTAATCTGGCAATTTTTCATTGGGCGCAGTGCTGGCGGTGCCGGGGGAGCCGGGGGAGCACTCTCCTTTACCCGCAGCAAAGCAAAAGTCTACGTTGAGGAAGAAGCCACAAAAATCACCTTTGATGACGTAGCTGGTGTCGAGGAAGCCAAAACCGAACTCACGGAAATTGTTGAATTTCTAAAAACCCCCCAACGCTACACGGCGATCGGTGCCAAAATTCCCAAAGGGGTATTACTGGTTGGCCCTCCGGGAACCGGAAAAACCCTCATGGCGAAGGCCGTTGCTGGTGAAGCTGGCGTACCATTCTTTAGTATTTCGGGTTCGGAATTTGTTGAACTCTTTGTCGGTGCCGGTGCCGCCCGGGTACGGGATCTCTTTGAACAAGCCAAGAAAAAAGCCCCTTGTATTATCTTTATCGATGAATTAGATGCCATCGGCAAATCCCGGGCCAGTGGCGGCATGATGGGGGGCAATGACGAACGGGAGCAAACCCTCAACCAGCTTTTAACCGAAATGGACGGTTTTTCGGCGGGCGATGCCACCGTGATTGTCCTAGCTGCAACGAACCGCCCCGAAACCCTTGATCCTGCCCTGCTCCGCCCAGGACGGTTTGACCGTCAAGTCTTGGTGGATCGCCCGGATCTCGGCGGACGTCTAAAAATCCTTGAAATCTACGCCAACAAAGTCCAACTCGACAATGAAGTTAATTTAAAAGAAATTGCGACCCGTACCCCTGGATTTGCGGGGGCTGACTTGGCGAACCTTGTTAACGAAGCAGCTTTGCTAGCGGCTCGTAATAAGCGTGATAAGGTAACCCAAGCGGATTTTTCGGAAGCAATTGAGCGGGTTGTCGCTGGCCTGGAGAAAAAAAGCCGGGTTTTGTCGGATAAAGAAAAGAAAATTGTCGCCTATCACGAAGTCGGTCATGCCCTTGTTGGTGCTTTGTTGCCTGGGGGAGGCCGAGTTGCCAAGATTTCCATTGTGCCGCGTGGAATGGCAGCCTTGGGTTATACCCTACAAATGCCTACAGAAGACCGTTTCTTGATGGATGAGCGGGAAATGCGTGACCAGATTGCCACCCTACTCGGAGGCCGTTCCGCAGAAGAAATTGTTTTTGGTTCGATCACCACAGGTGCCGCCAACGATCTGCAACGGGCCACGGATCTCGCCGAACGGATGGTCACCACCTACGGCATGAGCAAAGTCCTCGGCCCCCTCGCCTATGAACGGGGTTCCCAAAATAATTTCCTCGGTGAAAGTATGATGAATCCCCGGCGCATGGTCAGCGATGAGACAGCCCAGGCCATCGATGCAGAGGTGAAAGAAATTGTCGAGACTGCCCATGATCAGGCGATCGCCATTTTGCGGGCCAACCGAAATTTACTCGAAACCATCTCCCAAAAAATCCTCGATACAGAGGTCATTGAAGGCGATGAACTCCAGGAACTTTTGAACCAAGCCGTTAAGCCAGAAGTTTCAGCTTCAGCCTAGGCCCCAAACCTTGAATGTTGCCTGATTAGTAACTTAGAAATAAAAAATAGTTTCCTATGGCTTTTCCAAGGGTCATGGGAACTTTTTTATGGTGCTGTGGTTGCTGGGGGGCTCACATTTTCCACGTCTGGTAGGGTAGGAATGCTAGGTAAAGCAGGAATCCCCGCATCGGGAACTAACCCTTCGCTTGGGGTTGGGGTCGTATCTAGGCTTGGGGGTGGCGTGATTGTCTCTGGGGTTGGCGATGCTGGCGATGTTGCAGCTTCGTTACTCGCCACGGGCTGACTGAGGTTCAGGAGGACATCTACTTCGGGATAATAACTGGCCCACTGTTTGATATTGGGGTTCCGTTGCCAATCCTGTTGGGAAATACGCAGATTAAATAGAGGGGCTACCGCCACATCATTTTGACCAAGTACCAAAAGATCCAAAGTGCTGGGGGTGGGACTTTGCCTAAATAACAAAGGAATTAGTAATTCGGTGCGGTCTTCGGCTTGGCGCATAAACCAAGAATAACGGCTGGGGGGTTGGCCGGAACTTAAGGGTTCTAGGCCATTAATTTCAATGGCATCAAAACGGAGCATACAAGACATTTCTGGGGTGATCGCTGGGTCTTGGGGAGGCTCGGCATAATCACAGGTCAGTTGGGGCGGTGCTTGGGCGATCGCCTGGGGGAGCGTCAAGCTTAATAGTCCAACTAAGCCCACCAGACCCAAACAAGATCTAGAGGCGAAACCCAGGGCCAATGGGGAAATCCCTGGGACAGAGATGCGGTTTTGAAAACTATAGAACATCGGCGAAACCTACAATAGGAGCGCGAAAGGAAGGCAAAAGCCTTGTATGATATCATCCTACCGAAAAAATACCTGTCGCCAAGTCAGGCTTGATCATCCTCTGCCCTTGACACGTTTCGTTTCAAGACAAGAAGATTCTTTCGGCAACCCCTCAGCTTGCCATAAACTTTCTTTAGAAAAGCTTAGATCTAAAGCTCCCGCCAAAAATTAGGGCCATGCTAGACAGCAACGAGGTCTGTCTGATTGGTCTCTTGACGTAATTCATGATTCTTAACGCCATTACCCCCGATATTGCTTGGACTGCCCCCTGGAATGTGCTGCAACAGCTGTGTCATCTTTGGCGGCGGTTTGGCATTGGCATCGACCCCCAGGATCGCCTATACATCAGTGGTGCCCAGTTACAAGAGGCAGGGTTGGCCCTCGACTACGACGTTTTTCACCTCCTCATCGAAACGGATTTTACGGCCCTGCTGTGGGCGAAGGCTATTGATCCCGCCGCAGTTACTCCGGATACGCTGTCAGCCCCAGGGGAACAGTATGAAATTTCTATGGTGTTCGATCCCCAGGCGATCGCCCCCCTGATTGCGACCCTCCTCGGTAGTCAAGTGGACTTTCCCCAATTGAAGGCCCTGCGAAAAAAGATTTTGCCCCAACGCTCTGCGATTCCGCCGGATCTGATGGTGGGCCTCTTGGAGATTGTGCGATCGCCGACTATTCAAGAAACAGCGCCGGATGAGGTTGTGGTGCCAAACCAGCCCCTCAATATGTTGCTGAGTCAGCGCCTAGAGCAAGAAAAAATCCTCAATAATGTCACCCACCGCATCTACCAAAACCAAGATCTGATGGTGACGGTACGCATGGCCCTCGAACAGGCCCAGCGCTTATTGCGGGTTGATCGGCTGCTGGTTTATCAGCTCGATTTACCGACGGCGAAGCCAGAGAAATTCGTCAATCGAGTCACCTTTGAAGTGGTGTCCTCAGACAAAGTCACTTCCCTCCTGCATTTTGACCAAGATGAATGTCTGACGAACAATGAACTGATCAAGGATGCCTATCTTGAAGGTAAGCATCTAGCGGTGAATGATATTGAGACACAACCGAACCTCAGTCCCTGTTTTAAACAACAACTCCAAGGGATGCAGGTCAAGGCGAAGTTGGTGGTGCCCCTCATCGTCGAACAGCGTCTCTGGGGTTTGCTCATCGCCCACCAGTGCCACGGCCCCCGCCGCTGGCGCAAAAATGAAATTACCTTTCTATCCCATGTGGCGGAATATTTGGCGATCGCCATCCTCCAAGCCCGTTCTTACCAGCAATTGCAAGAACAAAAAACCAGCCTTGAAACCCTCGCCCAACGCCGCGCCCGGGAACTAGAAGATGCCCTCCTTTCTGCCCAAGTGGCCAGCCAATCAAAAAAAGAATTTATCCACATCATGAGCCACGAGCTTTTGACCCCGCTCACGTCGATCATTGGCCTCTCGAATACCCTCAGCTATTGGACAGCCGACGACAATCCGAAAAAGCTCTCCCCCGAAAAACAGCGCGTCTATCTCCAAACCATCCATGAAAGCGGCACTCGCCTGCGTAATTTGCTCCAGGATATTCTTGATTTTTCCCAAACAGAAGCGGCCCGTTCCGTGTTGGATTTACAGAAATTTTCCCTCAAACAATTGTGTTATCGCGTCCTCAATGGGTTCCAAGAATTAGGCGATCGCCAGGGGATCAACCTTAAATTCATCAATCAACTAGAACCAGAACAAGATTCCTTTTACGCCGACCCAATTCGCCTGGAAAAAATCCTCAGTCACCTCCTGTCCAATGCGATTAAATTTACCTCCCACGGTGGCGAAGTCACCTTCAGCATTTGGCGCGAAAAACAAAAAGATGTCAGCTTCCAGGTCAAAGACACGGGCATTGGCATCCCTCCCCAGCAAATTCCCCTCCTGTTTGAGCAGTTCCAGCAACTCGAACCTTCCATGAGTCGTCGCTACGATGGGGCAGGGTTTGGTTTAGCCCTCGTCAAACAGCTCGTCGAAATTCACCAGGGACAAATCCACGTCACCTCCACGCCAAAAAAAGGCTCCATCTTCACCGTCCGCATCCCCAATCAAGTGCCCCGCAATCTTCACCCCGTGGGTAAGGGGAGTGTGGGCGGTAACCAGGGCGGCACCATTGTGCTGGTTTCCCAAGATGAAGAAATGGCGACCTTGATTTGTGAGTTGTTAACGGCGACGAACTACCAAGTGATTTGGCTGATCGATAGCGAAATTGCCAGCCGTCAGATTAGTGCTCTCCAGCCGATTTTAGTGATTCTCGATGCCCACCAACATAAAATTCAAATTGAAGACATTATTGATAGCCTCAAAATGGCTCCCCAAACCCAACAAATTCCCACGCTTTTGACGGGCGATCGCCTCAGCGATGACCAGTGGCAAAAACTCCAAAAACATGGTTTCCAAGATTACCTACCCAAGCCGATCCACAGTGAAAAACTGATTGATATGGTGAACCATTACGTCACCCGTCACTATCTCGCCAGCACCCTCTAGGACAGCCAACCCATTGGCGATCGCCTGCTGTTTCTGGCACGATTCAACTACGCCCACCCCTTCACCTCGGCCATGCGCAACCTCTATCCCCCTCTCCAGCCCTACCACAGTGACAAACTCCCTGTTTCTGAGCTCCACACCCTCTATTACGAAGAATCCGGCAATCCAGATGGTAAACCCGTCGTCTTCATCCACGGTGGCCCTGGGGGGGGCTGTCCCCCGATCTATCGCCAATTTTTTGATCCGCAACAATGGCGCATTATCCTGTTTGACCAGCGGGGCGCAGGCCAGAGTACCCCCAGGGCAGAATTACGGGAAAATACCACCTGGGATCTCGTTGCAGATATCGAAAAAATCCGCGACCATCTCGCCATTGACCAATGGTTTATCTTTGGCGGCAGTTGGGGCAGTACCCTCGCCCTCGCCTATAGCCAAACCCACCCAGACCGTTGCCTTGGTCTGATCCTGCGGGGAATTTTTATGCTCCGTCAAAAAGAAATTCAGTGGTTCTATCAGTACGGGGCCAGCGAAATTTTCCCCGATGCCTGGGAAAGTTACCTCAAACCGATTCCCCCCAAAGAACGTCACGATCTCGTCAGTGCCTATTACAAACGTTTAACCAGTCCCGATCCTCACATTCGCCTAGAAGCAGCCCAGGCCTGGTCTGTGTGGGAAGGTAGCACCAGTCGATTAATCCCATCGGCGGCCAGTAAAGTGAGTTTTGCACGCCCAGAATTTGCCGAAGCCTTTGCCCGGATTGAATGTCATTATTTCGTGAATAAAGGTTTTTTTACCACAGAAAATCAACTCCTCGAAAACATTGATCGCATCCGTCATTTACCAGCGGTCATTGTCCAGGGTCGCTATGATGTGGTTTGTCCGATGACCAGTGCCTGGGAACTCCATCAAGCCTGGCCGGAGGCAAAGTTTGTCCTTGTCCCGGAGGCAGGTCACTCGGCCTTTGAACCGGGCATTCAAACGGAATTATTGAACGCAACGGATGCGTTTGCAACCCTATAGTTTTTATTTTTTAGCAGCACTTATGGCTTGGCATTACCAGACCCCTGGCATTCCGGATCACCTATTTAAACGTTTACCGGGCATTCCCCTGACGAAACGGGAAGCGCGGCTTTTGATTATCTCGGCCCTACGGATGGAGGCGGATTCTGTACTCTGGGATATTGGGGCCGGGACGGGGACAATTTCCGTTGAGATCGCCCTTTTATGCCCCCAAGCCCAGGTGATCGCCGTTGAACGGGATGAGGAGGTCGCGGATTTAGTGCGTCGCAATTGTGCACATTTTCAAACCGACAATATTACGGTGATTGAGGGGAATGCACCGGAATGTTTTGCCCAGATTGCCACGAAGCCGGATCGGATTTGTCTTGGGGGTGGCAAACCGATCAAAGTTCTGTTGAGTGAGGCTTGGCAATGCTTACGGCAAGGGGGCCGAGCGGTGGCGATGGCGACTAACTTGGAGCAGCTTTATCAGCTTTCGGAGGGTTTTTCGGAACTGCAGGCCCGGAATGTGGAAGTGGTCCAGGCGGCAATTAACCGTTTAGAAACCCAGGGAATGCGCCAGGTGTTTGCGGCGGTAGACCCGATGTTTATCTTGAGTGGGGAAAAAATTTAGGGGTAGAAAATGCTTGTAAAATAAACCCCTGCCCCTGGATGGAGAGAGACAAAACGATGCGCCCCCGAAAACGGTTTGGTCAACATTGGCTGACGGATCAACAGATTTTAGATGAGATTGTTGCGGCGGCAAACCTGCAACCGACAGACCGGGTCTTGGAAATTGGCCCAGGGAAAGGGGCGTTAACCAGCCGTTTATTGCCTCAAGTAGAAGCCTTGCTCTCGGTAGAAATTGACCGGGATCTATGCAAGTACATGGTCAAAAATTATGGCGATCGCCCGAACTTTTTACTCCTCGAAGCGGACTATCTCCAGACAGATATTAATGAATTTTTGGGGGATTTTCCCCAATTTCAGAACCCCCGCAAGGTGGTGGCGAATATTCCCTACAACATCACCGGGCCGATTTTAGAGAAGCTCCTGGGCACCATTGACCGACCGAACTCGAATCCCTTTGAGTCGATTGTGCTGCTGATTCAAAAGGAAGTGGGCGATCGCCTGGTAGCCCATCCCTGTACCAAAGCCTTTGGGGCCTTGACTCTGCGGGTGCAATATCTCGCCGATTGTGAAACGGTTTGTGTCGTCCCGCCGAAGGCCTTTTACCCGAAACCAAAGGTCGAATCCGTGGTGGTGCGCCTACGGCCCCGGCCCCTTGCCCAGCCAGCCCAGAACCCCAAACTACTCGCAACCCTGATTAAGGTGGGCTTTGCCAGTAAGCGCAAAATGCTGCGCAATAACCTTAAAAGCCTTTATAACCCGGAAATTCTCGACCCGATTTTTGCGGATCTCGACATTAGTCCCCAGGCGAGGGGAGAAGAAGTGGATCTTTTACAATGGATTGCCCTGAGCGATCGCCTCAATGATTACCCAAAGGAATAGTGCTTTTTCACAGGTTGGGTAATCTCCCAGGTACAGGTCAGGCCCGCCGCAAAGGTCACTAAATCCCCTTTACCCATGGTGACGGGGGAGCCGTCTTCTGGGGTTACAGTCACTTCCCCCTCAAGGAAATAGCAGGTTTCCGCTTCGTCGTAAGACCAGGGAAAGGTGGAAACTTCCTTCGTCCAAATGCCCCAAGTTTTGACCCCCAGTGCCGCTAACCGTTCCGGGCTGGGTTGACGTTCAATCTGAATCGCTTGCTGGTTTGTTGTAACCATGGTTTTTCTGAAAAAAACGACAAATCAAGTGTGTTCCGATTGTAAGGGAAAGCCGATGAAAGCTAGTTGCGGAAATACAGGCGACCATCGAGATCCATGAGGCGTACCCGCACATTCATCAACTCTGCCTCTTCCCGTTGAGCAAAAGGACCGATGGCGATGTGAGGCCCCCGGGGAGCGCTTTTTGCTTCGATCAGATCCTGTTGAATGCCCATGCGCCGCAGTTGGTCTTGAATGTCTTGGCCCTGGCCACGGCTGGGAATCGCCACAAAATAACCCCCATGGCTGTTGGCTGCTGTGGTGCTATTGGCAGCGAATGAATCCCCGGAACCCATGTCTGTAATCTGGGCAGCAATGCCACTGGCTTGGAGGTTGGCCCGCAGCGTTTCTGCATTTTCGCGCTCAGAAAACAAACCAGCCTGGATGCGATCGCCTTTCACGAAAGCAGTTGGCTCCACCTGGCGCACCGTTGCCAACATCAAGGGACTAGATCCGACTACTTCAACCCGGTAGCGGGCGCTTGACCGCGGCGTCGAGGGGACGAATGCCGGAGGGGACGCGGTGGGAGCCGGAGCCTCAAAAATGTACTCTTGACCAGGGGCCACCGTCGTTGCAGGGCCATCGTAAAACACAGGTTCTGAGGCGGGGGGGTCTTCCCAGAGAGGAATCACTGGGGGGACCGGGGGTAACGGCTCAAAGGTGAAAACTTCTTGGGCGATCGCCCCAGGCGAAAGCAGCACAAATCCCCCAAGAACAGCCAATAGGGGACACAGATTAGGGCAAGACTTCAACACCGATCTTTTCCTCCGTAAACAGACGGGGTAAATAGGCTTTTTTGACAATCTTATTAAAGATTTGGCCAAACGCAAATGCTGACCCCCAGTCCTGAAGATTCCGAACCCATGACCCACCGAGATTAAACATTTAAGCAGGGATCAGAGTCGGCTTTTGGGACACAATTTTCGCCGTTAGGGCTTCTTCCAAAGGCGATCGCCCCAAACGAGCCTCTAGAATTACCATCACTTCCCGACCAAAATCATTGGGGTTTTGCCGCCACGCCTGGAGACACACTTCCCCAAAGAAAGAACCGAGGGGTTCCGGGTTCCACAGGAGTTTTTTCGCCGTCCAGGGCATCAAACTCATGGGGTTATAGTCCGGCTTTAGCACTTCTTGATCAAAGGCATATTGTTCAAGGTGGGTGTGGGGCTGGAGGCCAATGAAGAAAATGGCGGGTTCTACCTTATCGACCCCGAAGATTTTTTCGAGTTCCCGGTGGTAGGCAATGGTTTGGCGGATCGTATCAAAGGTCTCATCAATGACGTTAAAGGAATAATTCACCGAGACCACATCATTAAAGCCCGCCGCTTTGAGATCCCGGCAGTTTTGTAAGACTCGCCGCAGATTGTAGCCCATGCGCATTTTCCGCACGAGTTCCTGGGAGCCACTGGTGATGCCAATCTCGAAATAATTCATCCCCGTTTCTACCATCAGATCGCAGATTTCTGGGGTCAGATTATCGGCGCGGATGTAGGAAGCCCAGTGAATATCGTCCATGCCCGAATCGCGGATCGCCTGGAGCAGTTCCACCACATCATCCATGTACTTTTTCGCCGGGATAAACTGGGCATCGGTAAACCAGAAATTGCGGATCCCCCGATTGTAGAGTTGGCGCATTTCTGCCACCACTTCCGCCGCTGGATTGACCCGGACTTGCTTCCCTTCGACGACGGTGTAGACGCAGTAGCAACAATTGTGGGGGCAGCCCCGTTTCGTCTGGACACCGATGTAAAAATCATTTTCCTGGAGATAATAATCAAACTCCGGCCAAATTTCAGCAATGTACTGGTAATTGCAAGCGGTTTTTTCGATGGGGGTGGGTTCTTCGTGGATCATGCCGGGGCGTAGCTCTGCCTGACCCACAACATAGCAACGTTGATCGCTAAAGTCTTGGCCCCGGAGTAGGCGTTCTAGTAGGGTCTCCCCTTCGCCGATGGAGACGATTGCCCCTTTCGGCAACGCGGTTTTCAGTTGTTCATAGAAGACACTGACTGCCCCGCCGCCAACGACCATCTGGGCTTCAGGATTATACTGTTGGGCTTTTTGAAGACCGCGTTTGATGAGTCCCAGGTTGCGCCACAGTTCGCCGTAGTAGGCAGCCATCACCTTCAGGCCTCCGAAGGCTCCCCTCAGCTTAATGAAGGGATTTTTTGCGTAGAAAATCTCAAAGGAGTTTTGTAAAGGGTTACCACCCCGGCCACCCACAGGGGCATAGATCTGGATATCGCGCCAGGAAAAGACCAGCAGTGTCGGCTTAAAAGCAGCGATACAGTCATCGAGGGCTTTTTTGTAGTCTAGGGGCGGTACAGCCCCCAGGTCGAAAATCTTTTGTTCGAGGTTCGGGAAGAGCTTATGGACATGATCTGCTAGGTACACCACGCCAATGGGAAAGATGGGATTGCAAGGGAGGCGGACGTAGAGGAGGCGCTGAGTCATGGTGAAAATGAGCAGGCGTTGTTACATAAGTTAACTCTCATTATAGGGAAAATCCGCAGCGGGGCGATCGCCTTGGGGTAGTGACGGGTGCCTGTTCGCAAAACGAGCAGCCTAAAAATATACCGTAATTATCGATTTTAAATTCAATAGATCGGCTTCTTTCTTAAACGGATTGAAAGAAAATTTAAAGTTTTAACTGGTCAATCTTAATTTCTACTTAATTCCCATGGTGATAATTGTAATCGGCATCCTCTATGTCTGCCCATTTAACTGATTAGATGTTTTCTAACCACGGCTAAAGCCTTTGTTTAAAACAATATTTAAAAGGCTCTAACCACTTCCTGTTTAAGGACATTCATTTGGATAAAAGTGTATTTTGGGAATTGATTCGCCATAAAAAAATAATGGCATAATTCTTTATGGTAAACACTCAATATTCAAAATCAAAATCAGGGGCAAATTAAAATATTTTTTCCTTAAAACATCTTTGAGACGCTGTAAACTAAGCACCCTACAATCATGATTCACGACGACGGCAGAAGTAATTATTCAAATAATCGTCCTTTCCAAGATATTTTCAAGGCGCGATTCTCCCGCCGGAGTATGCTCCAAAAAAGCATGATGCTCTCCGCCGCTGGTTTTATCGGGGCGATCGCCGGCAATAGCGTCCTCAAACCCAGCACCGCCGCCACCCAAGTTGCCCAACGGCGCACCAGTCCCCTTTTGGGATTCAATGCTGTAACCCTAGCCCAAGGCAATGGCCCCGTCCCCAGTATTTCCAGTGACTACCAATACCAAGTGTTGATCCCCTGGGGTACCCCCATCCAACCCGGTGGCCCCGAATACAATGGCGACCCCAACACCCGACCCACCGCCGACGAACAGGCCCAGCAGATTGGCATCGGCCACGATGGGATGTGGTTTTTCCCCCTCGGCAACAACAATGACCATGGTTTGTTGGCAATTAACCACGAATTTGGCATCAACGAACACGTCCTGGGTAAAGCAGATCCCGCCAGCCTTGAGGATGTGCGATTGTCTCAACATGCCCATGGTGCCTCCGTCGTTGAAATTAAGAAAAATAATCGTGGCGTTTGGGAAGTGGTTCGCAGTAACTATGCCCGCCGGATCCATGCCAATACCCCCATGGCCTTCAGTGGCCCTGCAGCAAATCATCCTCTCCTAAAAACGGCAGCGGGCAATGCGCCGAAAGGGACTATCAATAACTGTTCTAACGGTCACACTCCCTGGGGCACCTACCTCACCTGTGAGGAAAACTTCAACACCTACTTTGGGGCAACCGGAGAATGGACGCCCACCGAAGCCCAGACCCGCTATGGACTCGCCAGCAGTTCTCGCTATGGTTGGGCAAACTATGACGAGCGATTCGACTTGTCAAAGGCGGCCTACAAAAATGAAGAAAACCGCTTTGGTTGGGTCGTCGAAATTGATCCGATGGATCCCAACCAGACCCCTGTGAAGCGCACAGCCCTTGGTCGTTTTAAGCATGAAGGGGCAGAAATTGTCGTTGGTCGTGGCGGTCGTGTGGTCTGCTATATGGGTGACGATGAACGCTTTGACTACATTTACAAGTTCGTTTCGGCAAACAATTGGCAGTCAATGCGGGCGCGGGGGATCAGTCCCTTCGATGAAGGCCAGTTGTATGTTGCCAAGTTCAACGATGATGGCTCTGGAGAGTGGTTACCCCTCAGCATGGATAACCCAGCCTTACAAGGAAAATTCCAAGACCAGGCTGAAATCCTTGTGTATACTCGCTTAGCGGCAGATGCGGCTGGGGCAACGCCGATGGATCGTCCGGAATGGATCACTGTCGGCACCGAGGAAAACGTTTATTGTGCCCTCACTAACAATAGCCGTCGCACGGAAGCTGATGCGGCGAACCCCCTGGCACCGAATCCTGATGGCCACATTATTCGCTGGCAGGATAGCGATCGCCACGTGGGGACAACCTTCACCTGGGATATTTTTGCGATCGCCCAAGATACCCATGGCACCGAAGAATCTTTTGCCTCTCCCGATGGACTATGGGCTGACCCCGATGGCCGTCTCTTTATCCAAACCGACGGTGCCCAGAAGGACGGCTTGAATGACCAACTGCTCGTAGCGGATACCAATACCAAGGAAATTCGGCGTCTCTTTACTGGGGTGACAGATTGCGAAGTAACGGGGATTACGGTGACCCCAGAGCGTCGCACGATGTTTATTAACGTGCAGCACCCAGGCGATGGCAACCCAGCCACCACCAATTTCCCGGCTCCCCAGGGGAGTGGGATGGTGCCCCGGGATAGCACCGTGGTCATCACCCGTAAAGATGGCGGCATCGTTGGCTCATAGCACTTTGATGATTTAGTTAGGATTTGGCGTTACAGTTCGGTCACCCCAACGGTTCAACTCTGGGGTGACTTTTCTCTTTTATCGGCCTAGGGGTTAAGCTGGATTTTGCTCTGTCACCACCCAATTTTTGTCCATGTCCCCAACGACCCACACCACGGGCCAAGATCCTGAAGTCCAGCTCCAACGGGTTTGTACCCAAGCCTATGGGGAGCCTCTGCAACTACTTTGGTGGGAAATTGCGGATGCCCAGGGGAGCCTCAAGGTCATTTGTCGAGAACAGCGCCGGGGGTATTACATTGAGGCGTTACTGCACCGTACCGCCGCTGGCTATCAACCGAGTCATGGTTTGGTGGCAGCCTTTGCGACCTTGTTAAAACCTGACCCCAGTCGCTGGGAAAATTTGACCAAACGGGCCACGGCAACGGACTGGCAAGCCCTCGATCGCCTCTGGTTTTATGCTTTGACGATTCCCGATAGTGAGATTCTCTGGGGCGATGAAACGATTATTGGTGTTACGGTGGCCGAAAAGGCGATCGCCCGGTTTGGCTATGCCGTGCCCGACCCATCCTTGCTTCCGGTCTTGATCTTTGAAAATCGAGCTTTGGGGTTAAATCTAATCAGCTATGTTTGCGATCCAGATCATTTTGCGGGCGAGAATCTCCTTTATGATCACCGTACCCACCGGGGAGAAGCTTACCCAAATCTGTTTGAAGCTCAAATCCGCCTAAAACAAAAACTAGATTTGTATTTTCCCGGCTAGACCGCCGCGATCCATGGCTTGTCCTGGGGGCGAATGGCTCAGAATTTATTGGGTGCAAATAACCCTAAATAATCCGTTGAGATCCCAGATAAAACTTAATCTAAAAAACACCATTTCTTTAACTGCAATTAACTTTTTTCCCTTGTTCGCCTAATTACCCAAATACGTGAAAAAAGATAAAGCCTAATCGTTGCGCCTCGGCACTGGAACCTCTGGCCTTGATGACTAGGGTTCAGGTTTTAAGTTAGGCTTGAGTTGAGAAATATAGAGGTTGCCTCTGCGCTAATGGAATTGCTCGAATACCAAGCAAAACAACTTTTTGAACAGGTGGGGATACCCACGTTGCCGTCCCAGATTATTGCGGATCCCCGGGAACTGAAACAGTTGCAAATTCCCTATCCCATTGTGCTGAAGTCCCAGGTGCGGGCTGGGGGACGGGGTAAAGCTGGGGGCATTAAACGGGTGCAGAATACCATCGATGCGATCGCCGCCGCGCGGAATATTTTTAATTTGGCGATCGCCGGGCAATACCCTGATGTTTTACTGGCCGAGGCCCACTACGAACGCAAGCAGGAAATTTTCTTGGCGGTGGTTTTAGACTACGAATTGCAGCGGCCTGTGCTTTTGGGGTCAGCCCACGGCGGCATGGAAATCGATCAGCTTTTGGCGAACCTCCATCAAGTGGTGATCAAAGACTTTTTCTCCCCGTTCCAAGCGCGCCATCTCCTCAACAAAATGGGCATCCGGGGCGCATTGGTGCCCGCCTTGAGCGACATCATCAAAAAAATGTACGATCTGCTCCTTGCCAAGGACTTGGAATTGGTGGAAATCAATCCCCTGGGCATTAACCAAGCAGGGGAATTAATGGCCCTTGATGGTAAGGTCACGGTTCACGATACGGCCCTCCGTAAGCACCCTGAAATCGCCCTATTTTACGAGCACCAAAACCAACTCAGCTTTACCCCAGAGGCGGCCCCCCTCTCTTGGCAACATGATGTCCAGGGGGGCGCGGTGGGCATTGTTTGTTATGGGGTGGGGGCAGCGGCGGTGATTTGGGATATGCTCCATGATCTCAAGGGTCATCCAGCCTGCTGTTGGCTCCTTGGCCCCCGCGCCCAGGGTCGAGTGTTTTCACCCTACGACCTAGATGAACAGATCGAAATTATTCTTGAACAATTGGCCGCACTACCGCAGATCAAGGTGGTTTTGTTGAACTTGGTGGCGGAAGCAGAAATTAACCAACGCATTTTGGCAACTTTAACCGCACGTTTACCCCAATTGGCGATCGCCCCGGATGCTGACCCCGATCCAGAGCTACCTGAGTTGCCCCAACACATTATCGTGCGCTGTTTACCTTCCCTTGACCCGGTGATCGCGCCTGGTTGCCATTGGGAAGAAGATTTAGAGGCCGCCGTCAAACAGGCGATCGCCCTCAGTAAACCCGGAACCTAAAACGCCTTTCAACTTTTCTCACACACAGGACTTAGACACAACGGCAATGGCTTGGCACACAAATCACAATATTTTGATTCAAGGGATCCATACGCCCCTCGCCCAATATTATCTCCCCCGGATGGTCGCCTATGGCACCGAGATTATTGGGGGCGTCAGTGCTGGGGGCGGTGGTGAGACCCTTGACGGCATTCCCATTTTTGATTTGGTCATGGAAGCCAAGGCCCAGGTCGGCGAGATTACCACCAGTTTGATCTTTGTCGAACCCTTTGAGGTTTTGGATGCGGCCTTTGAGGCGATCGCCGCCGGGATTAAACAACTAATCATCGTTTCTGCGGGAGTGCCGCCCCTGGATATGGTGCGCCTGCTCTGCCAAGCCCAACAAGAAGAGGTGCAGATCCTAGGGCCAGGGAGCAGTGGACTCGTGATTCCGGGGCAACTGTGGCTGGGGACAAGCTTCGTTAATCATTTCCAACCCGGTGAAGTTGCGCTTCTCAGTCGGTTTAGTAGCCTCTCCCAGGAAGTTGCAATTCTCCTCAATCAAGCGGGTTTAGGTCAATCCTATGTGGTGGATGTGGGCAACGCCGATCTGCCGGGTTCCCATTTTGCCCAGTGGCTCCACTACCTCGATCAAGATCCCCAAACCCAGGCGATCGCCCTTTTAGGTCGTTATGGTTCCCAAGAAGAAATCGATCTGATTCCTCTGATCCGCGACCAGATCCAAACCCCCGTCGTTACCTATCTCTGTGGCAGTCACGCGCCTATCCAGCGCAGTTGCTACGATGCCGGAACCATTATTGCTAACCAACTTTCCTACTGCATTAGCGACACCTACACCCCTGCGGAAATGCACAGCGCCTTTAAACGGGAAAAACTCGCCTTTGGCCGCAATCTTAAAGAAATTCCGACCCTGATCAAAAAAGCCCTCCAACCCCCACGCAGTCGCAGCCGTCGCCCTAAAAATGCTCCCACGACCCCTTAAATTTGCACCGCTTAGATCCTATCCTCAGCATCAGATCTAAGATAAACTTGGCAACCGAAATGCTCAGCATCCCCGACATCCATGGCACAAATCCTTGACGGCAAAAGCTTTGCCCAAAAAATCCAAGCAAACCTCAAAACCCAAATCGCGGCCCTCACCCCAAAAATGGGTCGTCCCCCCGGTCTCGCCGTGCTGATGGTTGGGGATAATCCTGCTAGCGCTGCCTATGTCCGTAACAAAGAACGCGCCTGCGAACGGATTGGCATGGCCTCCTTTGGTAAGCATTTTCCCGCCGATACCACCCAAAGCGAACTTGAAGCTGTGATCCAAGACCTGAATCAAGATGAGCGAGTTGACGGGATTTTGGTGCAATTGCCGTTACCGCCCCACCTAGATGCCGTGGGTTTGCTGTTAACCATTGCCCCGGAAAAGGATGCCGATGGGCTGCACCCCTTAAACCTAGGCCATCTTGTACGCTCCGAACCGGGCCTGCGCAGTTGTACCCCCTACGGCGTAATGGAACTGCTCAAGGAATATCACATCCCCCTCGAAGGGAAAAAAGCCGTGGTGGTGGGCCGGAGTATTTTGGTAGGGAAACCCATTGCCTTGATGCTTTTAGAAGCAAATGCCACAGTGGCGATCGCCCATTCTCGCACCCAAGACCTCGCTGCGGTGACCAGGGAAGCAGATATTCTCGTAGCCGCCATTGGCAGACCAGAATTTATTACCGCTGACATGATCAAGCCCGGTGCTGTGGTGATCGATGTGGGCATCAATCGCATCGTCGATACGGCAACGGGTAAATCGCGCCTGGTGGGAGATGTCGCCTACACAGAGGCCGCCCAAGTCGCCGCCCAGATTACGCCCGTCCCCGGTGGCATCGGCCCCATGACCGTAGCAATGCTCCTACAAAATACCTTCAACAGTTACCAAGCTAAGGCGAAGTAAGCATTTATTTTTAGGTACAGATTTGTATGAAATTTTCTCTCCTCCCGGGGGGAGTTTTTTATGGTCTTTAGCGAGGGAAATTGCCCAGAGAAATTGACCTACTTTGGCCAATTTTTGATTAATGAAGATATTTTTCAAGGATCCTTACTGGGCTAAAGGGTACGCTAACATCACAACAGCAGTTACCTTTTGGTTGCGTTTTGCGATTCATTTTTCAACGAGAACCAAACCCCTTGCGACGGTTGATATTGGGTATGCCCCCAGAGCAACGATGATGCGTCCCCAATCCCCTCGATACATCGTTTTAATCAGTATTCACGGTCTTATCCGCAGTCAAAATTTAGAATTGGGTCGTGATGCTGATACGGGTGGTCAGACGAAATATGTGGTCGAACTTGCGGCTGCCCTGGCCCAGCACCCAGACATTGAACAGGTCGATTTGATTACCAAGCAGATCATTGACCCAAAAGTGAGTGCCGATTACGGTCAGTCTTGCGAACCCATTAGCGAAAAAGCCAATATTATTCGCATCTCAGCCGGGATCGATGACTATATTCCCAAAGAAGAACTGTGGGATTACCTCGATAATTTCGCAGACAACACTTTAACCTATCTCAACCATCAACCCAGGCTCCCGGATCTGATCCACAGTCATTATGCCGATGCCGGTTATGTGGGCATCCGTCTAGCGAATCATCTAGGGATTCCTTTATTTCACACAGGCCATTCCCTCGGTCGCAGCAAACGTAAGCGCTTGCTTGCTAGTGGTGTGAAAGGGGAACTGATCGAGAGTCGTTACCGTTTGACCCGGCGAATTAATGCGGAGGAAGAAACCCTTGCCTCGGCGACCAGGGTGATTACCAGTACCCAACAGGAAATCCAGGGTCAGTATGCCCAGTACGATTTTTACCATCCGGAAAATATGCGGGTGATTCCACCGGGGACGGATCTGCAATGTTTTTATCCCCCCACGGGTGATGAATGGCAAGGTTCAGTTTGGCAGAAATTGGCGGTGTTTTTGCAGGAACCCCGTAAGCCGATGATTTTAGCCTTGTCCCGTTTGGATCAGCGCAAAAATATTCTGGGCCTAATCCGAGCTTTTGGGACATCACCATCGTTGCAACAGCAGGCTAATTTGGTGGTTTTTTCGGGTACGCGGGATGATCCACGGGATTTAAGTAGCAATGCCCAGGCGATCTTTACGGAATTGTTATGGGCGATTGATCGTTACAACCTGTATGGCAAAGTGGCCTACCCTAAATTTTTGTCTGCCCAAGAAATTGGGGAACTGTATCGGCTGGCTAGTCTTTCCCAAGGGGTATTTGTGAATCCAGCGTTAACGGAGCCCTTTGGTTTGACGTTGATCGAGGCGGCAGCCAGCGGTTTACCCATTGTGGCCACTGAGGATGGGGGGCCAGTGGATATTTTGAAAAATTGTCAAAATGGCTATTTGGTCAATCCCCTTGAACCCCAGAATATTGCGGCGAAGATTAGCAAAATTTTAGGGGACGCCCAACGGTGGCAAACGTTTTCGCAACAGGGGATTCGCAATGTGCGCCGGGTATATACTTGGCAGTCCCATGTGGAGCGGTATATGGAAGTGGTGCAGTCGATTTTGAACCGCACGGAGTCCCGACAGGAATTGGCGATCGCCCGTCGCCCGGCCCTATATCACCAGGGAGCGATTGTTTCGACCATCGATCAGAATTTGGTGGGGGATCCGCTTGCCCTGCAAGCATTGGTGGATTTGCTCAATCAGCACCGTAAGGAAATTGCCTTTTGTATTGCGACTGGAAGGCGTTTGGATGCGGCCCTCAAGGTTTTGCGGGAACACAATATCCCCCAACCGGATGTGTTGATGACGAGCCTCGGCACAGAAATTTACTATGCACCCCAATTGACACCAGATTGGGCTTGGTCGAATCACATTAATTATCTTTGGAATCGTCAACGGGTGGTGGATCTGTTAGGGGATTTACCTGGGTTAGAGCTTCAACCCAAATTATTCCAAAGCACCTTTAAGATTAGCTATTTTTACGATCCGGCGATCGCCCCTAGTGTTGAGGAATTAAAACGCATTTTATTTAAAAATGATCAGACTGTAAATGTTATGTTTTCCTTTGGTCAATATCTTGATGTTGTACCAATTCGCGCCTCAAAAGGTTACGGGTTACGCTGGTTTGCAGAACAGTGGGAAATTCCCCTCAACCGCATTCTAACGGTGGGTGGTTCTGGGGCCGATGAAGACATGATGTTAGGCAATAGTTTGTCTGTGGTGGTTAAAAATCGCCACCGGGAAGAGCTTTCGGATTTAAATAATATTCAACCAATTTATTTTTCTGAAAAAGAATTTGCGGCTGGCATTTTAGATGGTTTAGCCCACTATAATTTCTTAGAATTATGTCGTGCGACGGGACAAAATCATGACTGATCGCTTGCTGTTATGTACTGATCTAGATCGCACTTTGATTCCCAATGGTGCCGCCCCAGAATCTCCCCAGGCAAGGGCTTATTTCCGTCAATTTGTTGCCCAGCCCCAAGTAACTTTAGCCTATGTCACGGGACGCCATTTAGCTTTAATTGATCAGGCGATTTTAGACTATCAACTGCCTCACCCCCAATTTGCGATCGCCGATGTGGGTAGCAGTATTTATACTTGGCAAAATTCCCAATGGCACCGCTGGCAAACCTGGGATGATCACCTTGCGACGGACTGGCCAAAACAGGGGGCGATCGCCATCTATCACCGCCTTGCCAATCACCCGGCTCTCCAACTCCAGGAATCAGCCAAACAAAGCCACTATAAACTGAGTTATTACGTCGATCTTCAAGCAGATACTCAACAATTATTAATTGAAATCAAAACACTTTTAGAAAAACATGATTTTTCCACCCATTTAATCTGGAGCGTTGATGAAGAAAAGCAAATAGGCTTATTAGATATCTTGCCTTCCCAAGCGAATAAATATCAAGCTATTTCTTTTTTGATGGCTACCCAAAAATTTTCTTTGGCACAAACGATTTTTGCTGGGGATAGCGGCAATGATGAGGCAGTTTTAAGCAGTCCCATTCCTGCGGTGCTTGTGGCCAATGCCCACCAAGAATTAAGAAAAAAACTTCAAGATGCCCATGATCAAGCCTCACTTTATTTTGCTCAGGGTAATTGTTTAGGTATGAATGGCAATTATAGTGCTGGAATTTTAGAGGGCATTTTTTACTACTTTCCTGAATATCAACAATGGCTTAATTCCACCTAAGGAAACATTTGACTATGGCAAAAAATATTGTAATTTTTGGTGAAGTGTTGTGGGATATTTTTCCCGACAATGATAGAAAGCTGGGGGGAGCTCCCTTCAATGTGGCCTGGCATCTAAAGGCGTTTGGGGCCAATCCTTTGTTAATTTCTCGGATTGGAACCGATGATCTTGGGGCAACAATTCAAACCAAAATGCAGGCTTGGCAGATGACCCTTGCTGGTCTTCAAATAGATAAAATTCACCCCACCGGAACCGTTAAAGTCACCCTGGAAAAGGGTCAACCCCAATATGAAATCACTGCCGACTGCGCCTATGATTTTATTAATAGTCAACAGTTTCCCATATTAGAAGATAAATTTTGGCTTTACCATGGCAGTCTTGCCCTTAGAAATGCTGTTTCTCAAGCCAGTTTTAGGGCACTACAGCAACGAGCAGACCAGATTTTTTTTGATGTGAATTTACGTCAACCCTGGTGGACATTAGAAACTATTGCTTCTGCCCTAGCTGCCAGTCAATATGTGAAATTAAATACCGAAGAATTAAGGTTATTAACACCTGAGTTTTCCTCAACTAACCTTGCCATCGATCATTTATTGAATCAGAATTCGCTACGGCATATTATCCTAACAGCGGGAGAAGCCGGTGCGAGTCTCTACACCCAAGGCGATCGCCAACAAATTTCTCCTCTCCAAAATACCACTGTGGTTGATACGGTTGGAGCTGGGGATGCTTTTTGTAGTATTTGCTTATTGGGGCTTATGAATGATTGGCCATCTGTCCTAACCCTAGAACGGGCGCAAGCCTTTGCCAGCGCTATTGTGGGGATTCGTGGTGCGGTAAGTGAAGATCCCCGATTTTATCAACCTTTTATTCAGGCCTGGCGGTTATAATTGCTTGGAGTTAACCCAGTACTCATTTAATTTTCTGCAAACGGTTTTTTGCAAGCACCTTTGCTTTACTATAAATACGGTTCAATTTTCTAAACTTTAGGTTTCGGGCTATGTACGAACAGTTTTCTCACTCGATTTTAAATGAGATTTTAGATCAATTAAGGCCCGAACTCAAAGAACAAGAATTAAGTCATTTTTATACCCGTTTAGGAGCAAACTTCTATAGCCTTTTCTCTCTCTTTTATAAACTCTATGGTCGCCGCTCAGACTTTAAGGCGCAACTGCTGAGACTGGTCGAAGTGATGGCCTATCAATACATTGGGCGATCGCCAGAATTTAAACAGACTGATTTAGTACGGGAAAAAAACTTTAACTGGTTTCTTGAATCCCAATGGGTCGGTATGACTTTGTATGCCGATGGCTTTGCCGACGATCTCCAAGACCTAGGCGATCGCGTTGCCTATTTCAGCGAATTAGGGGTTAATTTCATCCACATTATGCCGATTTTAGAATGTCCCCGCCATGCCAGTGACGGCGGCTATGCGATTAGTAATTATCGACAAATTAACCCCAAAATTGGCACCCTCCAGGATCTCCAACACCTCGTAGAAATCTTTCGCCAAAAAGAAATTTTGTTGGCCCTCGATATTGTAATTAATCACACTTCAAACGAACACGAATGGGCACAAAAAGCACGTAAAGGGGACAAAAAATATCAAAAATATTATTATATGTTCGACACGCGGGATATTCCCGACATGTTTGAAAAAAATCTTCCAGAAATTTTTCCAGAAACGGCTCCGGGTAATTTTACCTGGGATGAAGAATTACAAAAATGGGTGATGACTGTTTTTAATAACTACCAATGGGATCTTAATTATCAAAACCCGGCGGTGCTCATTGAAATGGTCGATATTATTCTTTTTTGGGCCAACCAAGGCGTTGATGTGCTGCGGCTCGATGCGGTCGCTTTTCTATGGAAAAAGATCGGCAGCCAGAGTCAAAACGAAAAAGAAGCCCACATGATTTTGCAGATCTTCAAAGACTGCTGCCAAATTACCGCCCCAGGGGTCATTTTCATTGCCGAGGCGATCGTTGCCCCCGTAGAAATTGTGCGGTATTTCGGGGAAGATGCGATCAACGCCAAGGAATGTGAAATTGCCTACAATGCCACGCTCATGGCCCTCCTGTGGGATGCCGCCGCCACCAAGAATGCCAAACTTTTAATCCAAGGACTCAAAAATATTCCGGCAAAGCTGGACCGCGCCACCTGGCTCAATTATATCCGCTGCCATGATGACATTGGCCTGGGGTTTACCGATGCAGACATCGCTCAGGCAGGCTATGACCCAAAATCCCACCGACGGTTTCTCATTGACTATTTTTGTGGCCAATTTGAAGGCACCGATGCGAGGGGTTTACTGTTTGGTCAAAATTCTAAAAATGACGATGCCCGTATTTCAGGTACTCTGACGTCTTTAATGGGCTTAGAAACAGCTATTGAGGCCAACGACCAGCAAAAAATAGCGATCATTATCAAACATATTTTATTGCTCTACAGTATTATTTTTTCCTTTGGGGGCATTCCACTAATCTATTATGGCGATGAAATTGGCACTTTAAATGATTATTCCTACATGGGAAATTTGAGTAAAGCCAATGATACTCGCTGGGCTCATCGGCCTAAAATCAACTGGAAAAAAGCAGAACTACGACATATTGAAGGCACCATTGAACACCGTATTTTTTCTGCTTTACAACACATGATTGTGGTACGTAAAGCAATTCCTGCTTTTGCTGATTTTAATAATCGTCAACTGTTATCCATTGATAATCCGCACCTATTTGGGTTTGTGCGCATTAGTCCCAATAAACGGGATCATATTTTAGTCATTGGAAATTTTTCACCGGACTATCAAAATTTAGATCTTAGTCACTTAGCCTGTCATCCTTTTGATTGCCATGACCAGGATTTATTGATTGATTTATACAGTCAAAATGCACCGGAAATTTTTGAAAAACAACTTGTGCTGGCACCGTTCCAGTTTTATTGGTTGAGTAAAATGCAGCCGAGTCTGACCACAACTTTGCTATAGGTTATTGCGCCAATGCTTAATTGAGAGAACCATTGGCCTTACTGCTACCGATGAGATAAAGCAACGCCATCCGTACAGCGACGCCATTGGTCACCTGCTCAGAAACAAGACTGAGGGCGGGATGATCCATCACATCGGAGGCAAGTTCCACGCCACGATTCACAGGCCCCGGATGGAGCACTTTAACATCTGGTTGACAAAATTTAAGGCGATCGCCTGTAATGCCAAACCGTTGATGATATTCCCGCAAACTGGGGAGGAGATGGGCGGTCATCCGCTCATGTTGCAGGCGGAGGGTCATCACAAAATCGGCGTCTTTGAGAGCAGGTTCAATGTCCCAGTGGAGCTTGAGGCTTCCCGCGGCGTCCGTGGCAAATTCCCGAAATCCTTCTGGGAGCAAAGTGGGCGGCGCGGCTAAGTGGACATCGGCCCCAGCGGTGGTCAAACTCCAAATATTCGAGCGGGCCACCCGAGAGTGCATAATATCCCCGACAATGGCAATTTTTTTGCCCCGCAAAAGTTCACACCGGGGATTTTCGGGATCGAGTACCCGGCAAATGGTAAACAGATCCAATAGGGCTTGGGACGGGTGGGCGTGGAGGCCATCCCCCGCATTGAGAATACTGACGCCTGAATTTATCCGATCCATCTCGGCGGCGATCGCCTGGGGAACACCCGATTGCTGGTGGCGAATCACCATAATGTCTGCCCCCATGGCCAGATAAGTCTTCGCTGTATCCAAAATCGTTTCCCCCTTACTCAGGGACGAAGATCCCGGCGCAAAATTCATTACATCCGCCGAAAGCCGTTTCGCCGCCAACTCAAAACTACTCCGGGTACGGGTCGATGGCTCAAAAAACATATTTGTGACCACCTGCCCTTGCAGCGCGGGCACCTTCTTCATGCGACGAAATAAGACATCCCGTAAGCTAGTGGTCGTCTGCAGTACCGCATCCAGTTCCGCCACCGAAAAATCCATCAGTGACAGAATATGTCGCCTTGTCCAGGTGGCCGTTGCCGTTGTCATAACTGTTCCCATTCACTATCAAGCCACAAAAAAGAGGGCACTTTCTGTGACGCCCTCCCCATCTTAACCAATCAAATTAGGTGTCCTTACGCAGCATCCGTGTGGAAAAAGCTGAGGTGTAGTAAATTCCGCTTCCAGGGGTGGGACTGGATTTCTCGCACAACTGCAGTGCCAGACCAATCGGGGGTTTTGACTTCAACTACGGTTTCGTTGGGGGTTACTTTTTTCAGCAACGTTAGGGCGTCTTTGTAGTTCACCACAAAAACATCAGAATCAGCACCCTTATGGCCATAGAGGTTGACGGGTAGGAGGCCGTCACGGCGGAGTGCACGGGGGTTAACCCCTTCAGGGCGAGCTTGACATTCAATCGTTAAAGACATGGGAAATAACCTAAATAAATAGCGTTAGAAAATAAAAAGTTAAAAAATAGCAGGCTTAGCCGATGGGTTCACCGTTACGATCCAACAAAGCCCGTTTGGGACCATGGATTGGGTCTTCGACGATGATGGTTTGTTCTCGACCTGCCCCTAGAGAAACAATGGCGATCGGCACGTCCATTAGTTCTGCTAGGAATTTCAAGTAGGCAAGCGCTTCCTTGGGCAACTCATCGAGGGAACGACAATCACTCGTGGGCTGTTTCCAGCCGGGCATTGTCTTGTAAATCGGCTGGCAACGAGCAAACAGATTAGCATTACTCGGGAAGTGTTCACAAGCTTCCCCGTCGATTTCGTAGGCCACACAGACCTTGATCTCATCGAGGGAATCGAGCACATCTAATTTAGTAATCGCTAGACAATCTAGGCCATTAATCCGTGCCGCGTAACGTCCAATAACGGCATCAAACCAGCCGCAGCGCCGCCGCCGCCCCGTGGTTGTCCCAAATTCTGCACCCACATGGCCAAGGAGTTCACCGATCTCGTCGTCGAGTTCTGTAGGGAACGGCCCTTCGCCGACCCGTGTGGTGTAGGCTTTAGCGACGCCAATCACGCGGTCAATGATGGTGGGGCCAATGCCAGCACCAACACAAGCCCCCCCAGCAATGGGGTTAGAGGAGGTGACGTAAGGATAGGTTCCGTGGTCAATATCGAGGAGTGTGCCCTGGGCGCCTTCAAAGAGGATATTTTTCTTCGCGTTGACGCCTTCAAAAACCTTCAGGGAACTGTCTACGACGTGGGGACGTAGCGCATCGGCATAGGCACGATATTCTTCGATGACTTCCTGGGGATCTAGGGGAGGCAGATCGTAGAGTTTTTCGAGAATGACGTTTTTGTATTTGATCGCCCAAACGAATTTGTCTTGGGAGTTATCAAGATCCATGAGGTCTAGAACTCGTACCCCCGTCCGTTCGGACTTATCGGCATAGGTCGGGCCGATTCCCCGTCCGGTGGTGCCAATTTTGCGATCGCCGCGCATTTCTTCAGAGGCCCCATCGATTAAACGGTGGTAGGGCATCGTCACGTGGGCGGTTTGGGAAATAAACAGATTTTCCGTCGAAACATTCAGACGGTGGAGCTGATCAATTTCTTCGAGGAGGACTTTCGGGTCAATGACCGTCCCTGAGCCGATGATACATTCGGTATCTGGATATAAAATGCCGGAAGGGATTAGATGAAGCTTAAAAGTTTGTCCCTGCACAACGACGGTGTGTCCTGCATTCACGCCCCCTTGGGAGCGCACGACAACATCGGCGGATTTGCTCAGTAAATCCGTGATCTTTCCTTTTCCTTCGTCACCCCATTGGGCACCAATGACAACTACGTTAGCCAAGGGTTTGTCTACTCTAATTCACACAAACTTCAATTATTGTGACTTTGGCGATCTTGTGTCAAGCTTTTTAAAAAAGTTTTCTAAGGGAAGTCATGGAAAATATCAACAAAATCCCAGTGGTGATCAACGGTGCCGGTGGCAAAATGGGCCGGGAAGTGGTCAAAGCAGTGGCTGGGGCTGCGGATATGGAGATTATCGCTGCTGTTGATAAAAATCCAGCACTTTTAGGCCAGGATGCGGGAGAAATTGCTGGCTGTGGCGCGGTTGAAGTCCCCATTGTGAACGATTTAGAGGCTTCCCTGGTCATGGCGACCCAAAGCAAGATCCAAGGGGTAATGGTGGACTTTACCCACCCCAGCGGGGTCTATGCCAATACCCGTGCGGCGATCGCCTATGGGGTGCGTCCTGTTGTGGGAACCACAGGATTAAGCGAAGAACAGATTAATGACCTCAAGGAATTTGCCGAAAAAGCCAGCACTGGAGCATTGATTATTCCCAATTTTTCCATTGGCGTCGTCCTCCTGCAACAGGCTTCATTACAGGCCGCTAAATATTTCGATCACGTCGAAATTATCGAGCTACACCACAACCAAAAGGCCGACGCTCCCAGTGGCACTGCGATTAAAACGGCGCAGATGCTGGCGGAACTCGGCAAGCAATTCAATCCCGCTGAAGTAGAAGAAAAAGAAGAGATGCCCGGTGCAAAGGGAGCTGTCACCGAAGATAATATCCGCATCCATAGCGTTCGGTTGCCTGGTCTAATCGCCCACCAGGAAATGATTTTCGGTGCCCCTGGTCAAATCTATACCCTACGCCACGACACCAGCGATCGCTCCTGTTATATGCCCGGTGTACTGCTCTCGATTCGTAAAGTGACCGAGTTGAATACCCTTGTTTACGGCTTAGAAAATATCCTGTAGTTCTTGCCAAAATTATGGCTAAATCCGCCGATATTGGCAGTAAACGTCTCATTAGTCTTAATCCCGATGCCTGGGTGCAGTGGGTCATGGGGGATCAAACGCTCCAGGCCCAGGAATTTATCGATCCCCAATTCCAGTGGGTCAGCCGGGATAGCGATGTGCTGTTGCGCGTGACCTGTCCCCAAGATGGCGATTTTCTGCTGCTCAACGAATTGCAGTTGCGTTATACCGCCCAGATGCCCCGGCGGATGACGGCCTATGCAGCCTTAGCGCGGGAAAAATTCAACTTGCCCGTTTACCCAGTGCTAATCAATATTCTGCCCCCGGCAAGCAAACCCCAGATTCCGACTTCCTACCAAGCGGTGTTTAAAGGGTTGCAAACGAGGCAGGACTATCAGGTGATTAATCTTTGGGAGGTGGAAGCTAATTTGGTTTTGGCCCAATCCCTAACCTCATTGTTGCCCTTTGTTCCGATTCTTGCCGGGGGGAATGATGAAAGCTTAATTCGAGAGGCGGTTCACCAACTCCGTCAAGAAGAACGACTCGATGAATTGGAGCCGCTGTTAGCCTTTTTTGCTAGCTTTGTATTGGAACTGCCCCTTGTGCAACAAATTATGAGGTGGGATATGACTGTACTTCGGGAATCGCCTTGGTATAACGAAATTCTTAGTCGAGGTCAGCGTCGAGGTCAGCGAGAAAAAGAAATTTCAGTTGTACTTCGTCTTTTACAAAGGAATTTTTCGGTGGAGGAAATTGCCGAGATTGTCGATGATTCTGTTGAAGCGGTGACCAAAATCATTCAGGATCATCAAGGGCGATCGCCACAAGAGGGCACCCAAGATTAACCAATGCTCATTCCCATTACCCAAGAGAAATTTGAACAACTGATTCCCCTGGTCGCCAGCGCCGAGCAATACCAATACTACTGGGGGAAAACCGAAGATTTTTTACGACGCGCCCTAATCTCCTTTATTTTGGTGGTCTTGTTTTATTTACTGGGCCTCTTGCTGCGAGAAACCGATTCCCTGCGGCTCTTGACCCAAATCATTGGTGGTTTGTATTGGTTTTGGTCGCCCATTTACTCAGCCAGTCTGAAAAATGCGGAATATCGGCGGCAAGCCTACTGTTTTTTTTGGCGGGGCAAGATTCTCGATGTTTACCTCACCGAAGAAATTGTCCGTACCCAGGAAGAAGTCGATAAACTTGGTCGTTTGTTGCGGGTCGAAAATCGAGAACGCCGCATTAACTTAGAAGTCGGTGACAAAGAAGGCTATTTGGCCCGCATTCAAGCCCCAGTCGCCCCCATCCATCGCAACCTCAAACCAGGCCAAGCCGTTGAACTGTTGGTGTTATCGAATCAGCGCAATCTCGGCCCCAAACTAAAGGTGACGGATGCCTATGTACCTCGACTTAATCTTTGGGTAGGGCTATATCCCTATTTGCGGCGAGATGTGTTTTGGGATGTGCGGGAACAACTGCGGGTACGCTATAGCAAAAATCCCAATAATCCTCCCCCAAGACCCTATCCAAAACGGCGATCGCCCCGACTGATGCGTAATTTTTAAACGACTCAAGAAAGCTCTTGGTACAGATTGTGGGTCTGGATATATTCAGTAACAGCGGGAATAACTGTCTTTTGTTTGCCTTCACTGCGATATTCACTGGAAGAAACCGAAGGCGGCACATAGGTCGCTGTTTCCCAGGAACCCTTGAGGGCTTCTAGTTGTTGGAGTGCTTCTGGTTGGAGAGGGTAGCCCCGGCGGGGAAAGATGAGGAGAGTAACCTGCTGGAGGAGATCCTTGGCCCGGTACCAACGGGGAATTTGACTGACCAGATCAGAGCCAATTACCAAAAAAAACGCTGTTTCTTGACCCCAAATAGTCTGGGCGCGCTGGAGGGTATGTAAGCTGCGGCGATCGCTGAGACGTTCATCCACCAGAACATTGTCGCAACCCAAATCTTCGATCACCAACTGCAACATCGCCGACCGTTGAGCCAAGGATGCCCCATGCTTTTTAAAGGGATTATCGGCAGCCCAAACCGCCACTTGATCGTAATGTTCACTGAGCCAGCGGAGGATCGCTTGGTGGCCCACTGTAGGTGGATCAGCACTGGTACCAAAGAGGGCAACGCGTGTCATGGAAACAGACATTGGTGTGACATGATGGGAGGTTAGGTTGTTCTGAGAAGTTTATATGAATTTACCCACTTGGATCACGGTTTCTCGATTGGCGGGTGTGCCTTTCCTCTTATTTCTGTTAGAAAATCCGACGCCGAGACTACGCTTCATTGCCCTAATTATTTTTCTCGTCGTGGCCCTGACCGATTGGCTGGATGGCTATTTAGCCCGCAAACTGGATCAGGTGACAGATTTAGGCAAATTTCTTGATCCCCTCGTGGATAAACTGCTAGTCACAGCGCCGCTATTATCTTTGGTTCATCTACAACAAATTCCTGCTTGGGGCGTTTTCCTGATTTTGGCGCGGGAACTGACCATTGCTGGTTGGCGCGTCACCGGGGAAAAGAAAATTCAGGGGGCAAATCTCTGGGGAAAGGCGAAAACAGTGACCCAAATTGCGGCGATCGCCTTGTTAATTTACCCAATTACCGCCCAAGGGGAAATATTGGCTTTAGGTTTATTCTGGCTGGCTGTCGCTTTGACTTTGATTTCCGGCCTGATTTACTTGCTGCCCCAAACCCCAGATCGCGCTCAGGAGGAGCCAAGTAAATAAGTTTAAACGCAAATCGAGCACCGTCACATCAAGGGTATTGAACAAAACATAACCGCCAAAAGCCATCAGATAACTAAATAGGAGGAGGCGATCGCCCCGGTCAGATAACCTGCGCCAGGCCAACACTCCCTGGGCATAGAGCCAGCCAATAGTACCGATCAATAAAGCCGCGAAGGGAATGCCAATTTCAGAAGTGAGCATCAGATAAAAATTGTGGGGGTGGCCCAGCCAACGGTTCATCGCCACTTCATAGCTGGGGGTAAAACTGCGGATGCCCCACCCCGTCAAAGGCCGCTGACGAATCATGTCTAGGACAAACTGCCATTGGGTAATGCGGAGATCTTCGATGGCACGGCCCCGGTGCATTTGATCCGATAAACGTCCCCAAAAATAGTAAGGCACAATCTGGCGCAGGGGATCGCGCCAGGGGGTTTGGCCAAAAGATGCGCCGAGAATGGCGGTACCGAAGCCCGTTGCAAAGCCACAAATCCACCACCAACCCACATAAATGGCATAGATAAACAGCCCTAAAAAGGCGATCGCCCAGACATTCCGGGAATTTGTCAAAATCAGGGCAACACCATCGAGGAGTAGGGTCACGGTGAGATAAAGAAAAATTCGGGACTGCCGTAACTTTCCCCAAGCGAAATCTCGCAACCACAGACCCACCCCCAATAAAAAAGCCATCAGCAGATAGGCGGCGCAAATGTTGGCATACATAAACGTGGAGGACAACCGCGTGGGGGGATTTCCTTCCCCTGTCAAACCCCAGCCAAACAGTTGCCAAATCAGAGGGGGCGTCCGCCAGCCAAACCAAAGCTCCCCTAAACCTAAAACGGCGATCGCCAAAGAAGGGGCCACAATCAGCCACGCCAAGCGCTCCAAACGTTCCAGGGTATTGAAGAGGGTCGAGAAAGCGAGAAAAACTAGGAAAAACGGGACAAAGTTAGCAACCCCCAACAAAGATTCCAAAGGATAGGGGGCGATCGCCGTTACTCCGAATAGCCAAACTGAAATAGCCCCAAAAATCCAAGTTAACGGTTGCTGCCATAATTGCCGTCCAGCCTGTTTTAACAACATAATCATTTGAATCCCCAGACAAGCAACCCCCCAGCCAGGGGCGATCGGCAGGAGAACCATCCCCAGTTCTGTTAGGGGTGGTAAATATTCTAAAGTTGAGGCTGACGAATGTTTGATCATACCGAGGGGAAGGGAGCCACAGCTTTCAAATCCTACCGCACCACCCTACCCTTCTTAGATTGCTGGAGATTCTAACCGCCCCAAATGCCCCAACTGGTCAAGCCCACGAGACCCAAGCCCAAAGCCCACCAGAGAAACTGATTATCCTGGGTTTCGATTTGGGATAGATCTTCCAAATCCTCGATGGCAAGTGCTTTGGTTTCCACTTTTTTCTTGCCTTCGACATAGAGCGATTTTGCCGGATCAAGATTATCCAAGCTGGGGATTTCCGTGAGCCACTCCTTGGGCCGTTCAAGTTTGGGAGCTTCGAGGATGTACAGTTGTCGCTGGGCCCGTTGGCTGGTGCTGGCAAAGGGATGGGTCATTAGTTCACGGCAGAGGGCGATCGCCTTTTCCCCTTGATTGTTCGCCTGATATGCACTGACAAGCCAAAGTTGTACTTCCCCAGATTCGCGGGAATAGGGAGGTAGATTTGCAACGGTGCGCTGGAAATAGTCAATGCTTTGGCGATATTCCCCCTGAAGAAAAGCATCCTTGCCAGTTTCAAACAAAATTTGCGTCGTGGTATCCATCAAAAAAAACGGTGGCGCTGGAGAGCAGAATTTATTTTTGCTAGCCTACAAAATTTTGCGGCCCGTCAACATTTGGCGCACCTCTAACATCGCTGAATAGGTGGGCAGGATATGGAGGGTTTGATCGGCTGGACTGAGGGCAATCGCCTGGTCGAGGGCTTTTGTTAAATCCGGTTCCACAATTAATTCGGCAGCCCCTTCGCAATAGCGAAGCCGCAGGGCCATGTCGTAGGTGCGATCGCCGCTGATGATAATTTTGCCAGGGGATTGGGTGAGCTTTTCGAGATCCACATCCCAAATCCAGGACACATCGGTGCCGTCGGGGGTGCGGTCATTGAGTACGACGAGGACGGTGCTCGTTTTCCCTTGCTGCTGTAAATCAGTGACGGCGCGGACTGTTTCGTTCATGCCCACGGGATTTTTTGACAACAGAATCCGCACCGATTTTCCTTGGACGGTTAATTCTTCCGCCCGACCAAAGGCCGCTTTAAACGACTGAATCTGTTCGTTGATGATGTCCCGGTGAATACCCAGGGTTTCCGCCAAGAGAGCGGCAGCAAGGGTATTGTATTTGTTATAAACGCCGATGAGGATTTGACCCCAGTCTGGACTGTGGATGTCGAGGGGATTTTTGGCAAAGCCGCAACTATCGCAGTGGTAATCGCCGAGGTGGGACAGGTAAACGCCTTTGTAGGTGAGGGGCGCACCGCAGCGGGGACAATAAATGGAATCGACAGCGTGGGGGATGGCCTCTAGGTATAGGTCTGGCTCGTTGAGGCCAAAAAATTTCACCGTTTGGCTGAGGTTTTGCCCCAGATCATTGAGGGTCGGGTCGTCGCCATTGACGATAATCGTGGTTTCCGGCGGGAGGGGGGCGATCGCCGCTTGCCAACGCTGACTAATGGTATCGACTTCGCCGTAACGGTCGAGTTGGTCACGGAATAAATTGAGGGCGAGGATATGGGTCGGAGAGCAGGTTTTGAGGAGGATCGGAATAATATTTTCATCCACTTCGAGGATCGCGTAGTCAATATCGAGTTGGCCGAAAAGATTCGCATGCTCCAGGAGGGCTGTCGTTAAACCATTGATCAAATTTGCCCCGGTAGCATTGTGGGCGAGCTTATAGCCCTGGGCCGTGAGGATTGCTTTGATTAGCAGAGAAGTCGTGGTTTTACCATTTGTGCCCACCACCAAAATGACGCCTTTTTTCGCCTGTTGGAACAGATCCGGCAGAATCTCTGGAAAAATGCGTCGGGCGATCGCCCCCGGTAAGACACTGCCCGCACTAAGCTTGAGGCCCCGTACCACCGCTGTAATTGTTTTGCCTAAACCACAGGCGATCGCCAACCGTACACTGCGCAAAATAGCCATTCCCTTCGGCTGTCTCCCAGACTGTCTAAGTCCTTAAACATAACAGAACTTGCAGTCCCTGCCTATCTCTGGGCGAGGTCTGACTGACAACTAACCAACCGCCTGGGGTAACCCTTGCCAGCCCCCGTGGGCATCGGGTGAATGATAGGTCAAATTAGCCAGCACCGGACGATCGATTCCCGGTAAATACGCTAAATTTTCTGGCTCGAGCAGCACATTCCGCAGGTCTGCCCCTTCTAATTTTGCCCCGACGAGCTTTGCTCCCCGCAGATCTGCCTCGACTAAACAGGCGAGCTTTAGATTGGCTTCGACGAGATTACTCCCCTGGAGATTCGCCTGCCGGAGATTAGCGCCATAAAGTTTTGCCCCTGAAAAATTTAGCCCGGCTAAATCCATACCCAGCAAATTCACATCCCGCAAAAAAGCGCGGCTAAAATTGCCATGGTGTAAATTAGCGTGCTGGAGATCCGCATGGCCTAGGCGTGCTTCCTGGGCATTGACCCAGGCTAAATTTGCCTGATTTAAGTTTGCCTGGCATAGGTTCACCCGGGCGAGATTCGCGCCACACAAATTAGCCCGCCGGAGGTTCCCGCCCCGTAAATTGGTATGGTCTAGGCTGGCCCCACACAAACGCGCTTCGATCAGTTGAGCGTTGACCATAAAGGCCCCGTCTAAGGTCGCTTTCGTTAAATCTGCACCAACAAGCTGGGCATCGTTTAGTTTGGCATGGGCGAGGTTTGCCCAATTTAATGCCGCCCCAGACAAATCGGCTTTCAGTAAAAATGTTCGACTCAGATTCGCACCCATGAGGTTGGCCCCCTGGAAGTTAACGCCAATTAATGCCTCACCCCGGAGATCGGCTCCCTGCAGGTTGATTCCGGCAAAGTTTCGTTCCCCATGTTCGTAGGCGCGTAGTAATTGTTGAACATTCATGGATTTCGACCCACAAAACAAAAAAATAGCACTAATTCCATGCCATGACTGGACAGAATCACGGTGACGGGCTGCTATTTCAATTCACGTTTATTCTATATCTTAAAAAATTCTTAAAAGGGAATCTCCGGGACGATCGCCAAAAAAATTCACGAATATTTTGGGAAACTTAATAACTTTCTCTGGGGTTGGAAATGCCGGAGAAACTGAGATCTAGCGTTACATTTCTTCTTAAAGAAATATCAACTTTTCACTAGGTAAAAGTCATCAACAAGCCTTGAAAAATCGTTTTTTAGCTGGGTTTAACTGTAAAGAGATAAAGCCTTTTATGATTTCTGGGAGAAGAATTAATCGCCCCGCCATCGGAACGTCACGCAGCATTTTTCTGAGAAAATAAATGGCAAGCGTAATATATCGCAACGGCGACTAACGCACCATTGCGATCCTGACTAGAGTTGATTTAATTAATTACGAGAAAGAGTCTAGGCTTTTAAAAAGACACCCTTGACGCTTCATCCCAAAAAATCTAAGGAAGAGCAGGCTCAAATTCAATGCGTTCGGCATGGCCCCAGAAGGCTTCGAGATTATAAAATTCCCGTTCCTGCGGCAGAAAGATGTGTACAATCACTTCGCCATAATCTTGGAGAATCCACATCCCTTCGCTTTTGCCCTCCATCCGTAGGGGCACTTTGCCATATTTTGTTTCTAATCTTTCTTCGATGGCATCGGCGATCGCCCGCACCTGAGTCCGCGAGAATCCTGTCGCC